>WQZG01000081.1 GCA_009780855.1 Treponema sp. | reverse complement strand
TATCTCTGAATGCTACCAATACATTATTAAGGTCATCTAATGTCTCAGGCATTTTCATACCTAATTTATTTAACCATCCCATATTTATCCATGCTCTGGCACCTTGATATGATTGGGGCGGATAATTGAATCCCGGTAAGAAATATATATTACCGTCAGGACATGTTGATTGGGCTTTCAATGTTGGTGATTTCTGAAAAAAACTATTTAATGTTGGTGCATATTTTTCGATTAATGTATTAAGCGGTATAAGTTGCTTTTCTTTTTGTCCGTATTGTAATAAATCGGACGGGGAGAATGCCGGATTTGAGAAAAATATATCAGGCAGTTCGTTGGAGGCAAACATTAAGTTTTGTTTTTCTAATGCAGTTGGACTTTCCAATTGGATAACATCAAAATGTATATTCATGGTTTGTTCGGCCCATTTCCAGAACCATATTTGGTCAGCGGGACCGCTGATTGGCCCCTTTTCAGTTACCAATTGTAATGTGATTTTTTTATTTACGATTGGCATTGCATTATTAGCATTTAAATAATCCGTATTTGGTGATTTTATTGCTTGTGTTGCAGTTTGTCCGTTTGGATTCACAGCGGTAATAACCAAAAATAAATATGCGAATATCATTGACAATCGAATTCCCGGTTTAGAAAAATTAAACTTTTTGAACTTTTTACTAATCATAACCTTCCTTCCTTAAAATAAAATTATTACCCCAAAAAAGAGTAACTTTAAAATAAATTCTATTGGAATTTATCCTTTTACTGCCCCTATCATAGCTCCTTTAATAAAATATTTTTGAACAAACGGATAAGCACATAATACAGGAAAGCTTGAAATAAAAATCAATGCATATTTCATTGTTTCAACCATATTTGCTTTTTGAGCCAGTGCCAAAGCTTCATCATCTGATAAAGTGGATGCAGCTATATTTAATATTGAATTCTGTAAGAGTATGTTTCTTAGTATTAACTGCAGCGGGTAAAGAGCTTCTTTTGTCAGGTAGATCAACGCATTAAAGAAACTGTTCCAGTGTCCTACAGCATAATACAATGACATAACAGCAATTATCGGACCTGCCAGAGGCAATGCTATTTTTAAAAATATTTTTATTTCACTGTATCCGTCAATTCTTGCTGCTTCATATAAATCTCCCGGGATTGAATTTTCAAAATATGTACGGGTAATTATTAAATTGTAAACACTCAGGCCGCTCAGCAGGATTAATACAAAGGGAGTGTTCGGAAGTCTGAGAGACTTTACCAGCAGGTATGTTGGTATGAGGCCGCCGGAAAAATACATTGTAAAGGTAAACAGGAACATGAGGGGTCTTCTGCCCGGCAGATCTTTTTTAGAAAAAGTATAGGCGCATGGAATTGTAAGGGCGAGGTTAAACAATGTCCCGAATGTTGTGTAAAGAATTGTATTTCGGTATCCAATCCAGATTATGCTGTTTTGAAAAACATTACTGTATGATTCAAGTGTGAATCCTTTGGGCATCAATGCTACCTGGTTCAGGGCAACACTGTTTGGATTGGAAATGGAGGCAATTATAATAAAATATAACGGATAGACAATAACCAGAACAACCAAAATTAATAAAGAATAGTTTATCAGATTGAATACCGTATCTTCATGTATTTCTTTTATCGATTTTATCATTGGGTTATCCTGGTTACCAGAGACTCATCTGTGACAGCCTGCTGGTTATGGTATTAACCGTTATTAATAAAATCAGGTTAATAATATTGTTAAAAAGACCAATTGCCGATGCGAAACTGTACTGAGCCTGCAGTAATCCGTTGCGGTATACATAGGTGGCTATGACATCAGAACTTGTCATGTTTACCGGATTTTGTAATAATAATATTTTTTCAAATCCAACAGACATAATCTGTCCGGACTGCATTATCAACAGTATTATGATAACCGGAAGAATAGCCGGGATATCTATATACCAAATCTTCTGCAGCCTTGAGGCGCCGTCAATTTTAGCAGCTTCAATCAGTTCGGGATCAACACCGCTAAGCGCAGCCAGATAAATAATTGTTCCCCATCCCGCGTTCTGCCAGACTCCGGAGAATACATAAATTGTTTTAAACCAGTTTGGACTGGTCATGTAATCAAGACGCTGGCCTCCTGTAAATGCTACAATGTTATTGATCATCCCGGTCTGCTTGTTTAAAAAAAGTGTAATCATTCCGCAGAGTACTACCATGGAAATAAAGTGCGGGGCATAGGTTATCATTTGAACTGTTTTTTTGTAGGCTCTGCTCTGGACTTCATTGATCATAATAGCCAATAAAATCGGAACCGGAAAACCTGCCGCGAGCTGATAAATACTTATTGTGAGGGTATTCCGCAGTATGTCCCAAAACATCGGGTACCGCCAGAACTTGAGGAAATTTTTCATTCCTACCCAGCGGCTGTCCCATATGCCCCGGCTGGGGCTAAAATCCTTGAAGGCTATCTGGACACCATACATCGGGATATAATGAAATATGATAATATAAACAAGAGCAGGAAGAAGGAGAAAATATAACTGGTAGTATCTTTTAAATAGTGTGGAATTTTTGATCAGTGATTTTCTGCTCATATATTTCATTATAAATGAGGTTACTTATAACACAATAACGTAATTTCATTATTGATAACGTAAATTCACTATAAGATATTCCGCCGTCGCCAACTGGCTCAATCCTTCTTGTGGATTTTCAATATAGGGTTTATTCTTGAGTTAGCTATTGATAAGGAGGCCGTGTGATGAAACTGGGTATTAATACCGTGCTGTTCAAGGAATATTCACTGCGGGAAGTTTTTTCCGCTGTGCAGAAAGCCGGTTATGACGGGGTTGAGCTTTCGGCAATCCAGGGCATGTGCGAACATCTTGTTCTTGATAACTGGGAAGCCCAGGCTGCGGATATTATTTCGCTGTCAAAACAATATAAACTTCAGCTGCTTTCCATTGAAGCATCAACTCTTGACGCCGATCGCCTGGAAAAGGCTTTTGCCGCGGCAAAGGCATTGGAGATTCCTGTTGTCAATGTAGGCTCCAGGGGTAAGACGGGCGATGAAGCCTCTGTTGTTGAAGCGCTTGCAATATTAAAGGACAGGTCTGCGGCGGCGGCCAAATACGGGGTAAATCTGTGCGTAAAGGCCCATGTAGGAGCTGCGGTTCACAATACAGCTACTACATTGCGCGCCATGAAGGAGATTCAGAATCCTAACTTTGGAATCGATATGGATCCCAGCCATGTTTTCCGTGCTTTTGAAAAACCCGAGGAAGCCCTGCCGCAGGTGATTTCCAGGGTTAAACATATCCACATCCGCGACTGCCCCAGTACCGATCCTTCTCCCGGAACACCGGCCCAGCAGTCCTGCGGCCGCGGTAAAATCGATCTGCACGCTTACTTTAAGGTACTGGTTGACGCCAAATACGACGGGCCTGTTTGTCTTGAAGTAATCGGCCCGGCATTAAGTATGGTTGACGCCTCCATAATTGCCGCAGAGAGTTTTGGTTATATGAACGCCTGTTTAAAAAAACTTGGAGCAAGGTAAAATAATATGGCAAAAAAACCCAACATTGTGTTCTTTGGAATTGACACGCTGCGCCGCGACAGGATGAGCCTTTACGGTTATAAACGTCTTACAACCCCGCACATTGATAATTTTTTAAGGAACGGTTCAGTGTTCAATCAGTGCTTCAGCGCGAGCATTCCGACGACTTCCGGTTACGCGAATATGCTGACCGGCCATGACTGCTTTGGCACAGATATTGTCGCACTTCGCCACCAGGGAACTTACGCGCCGGATGTGAAAACCCTTCCGGAGATACTCTCCGGCGAAGGTTACACCACCGTCTGTGTAGGTTTCAAGGGAAATCCTGCAAGCCGCGGTTTTGATAAATACGTGGAATTCACCGGATGGGGTTCATGGTCGGACGGGCGCTCTCCAAAAGCGGAGAACCTAAACAAAGCTGCGATTCCGGAACTTCACCGACTCGCTTCCCAAAAAAAACCTTTCATGCTTTTTTTGCGGCACATGGATCCGCACGCGCCCTACCTGCCGCCCGCTCCTTTTGAACGGATGTTTTATTCCGGCGACGAGTACGACAGGAACAACCATTCCCTGGACGCTCCTTATGCCTTTAAACCTTTCTGCGATTTTTTCCGTTCCTGGTTCCCGCCCGGATGCACCGACGCGGAGTACATCAAGGCTCAGTATGACGGCGAAATCGCCTATATGGATTCGTGCATTGAGATTCTGCTGAACGAAATTAAAACACTCGGCCTCCAGGATGATACCCTGGTTGTGTTTGTCTCCGACCACGGAGAGACTCATGATCTTCATGATTGTTATTTTGACCACCACGGTATTTATGAATGTACACTGAATGTGCCGCTGGCATTTCATCTCCCCGGCAGGGTGCCTGAGGGTAAACGCTTTAACGACCTTGTCAGGCTTGAAGATGTGACACCGACCATTCTGGATATTCTTGGAATCAAGACCGGAATTAAATTCGAGGGCCGCAGTCTTTTTGGCAGAATGAAAGGCGGCGATCTCGAACAGAGGCCGGAGATGTACATCACCGAGTGCACCTGGATGCGCAAGCACGGCTGGCGGACTCCCCAGTATAAACTAATCCTTGCGCTTGAGCCGGATTTCCATTTTAAGCCGCCTGTAGAATTATACGATCTCGTAAAAGACCCGGATGAACTGCGCAATATCGCCGGTGAAAATCCCGATATAGTCAAACTGTTGACCGCACGTTTAAAAGCCCATGTAGCCAAACGCGAGAGCGAGACCGGCCGCAAAAACCCGATGTTCACCAATCTGCAATGGCACGGGTTCAAGGACAGGGGACCTTTTAAAACTTCAGAAGAAGCCTACAATACAATGCATATAGGCGATGTTGAGGCCGCGCGCAAACTGCAGGCGGCTCTGGCAGAGAAAGAAAAATTGGCGAAAGATGAAAAATCCTCTGCAAAAACGAAACCGGCCGCAAATGCGAAACCGGTAAAGGAGAAATCCGGTGCTTAAAGTAGCTGTCATAGGCATGGGCCATATAGGTAACCTGCACGCGCAGATTTACACAGAGCGGCAGGATTGTGAACTTGTCGGAGTATGCGACCGCGTCCAGCAGCGCGCAGCCGAGGCCGGCAAGCGCCACAATACCCGCTATTATCTTAGCGCGGCTGAAATGCTGGCGAAGGAAAAACCGGATTTGGTATCGGTCGCGACCGGCGGATTTGAATACAGCTCCGACCATTACGAACCGACCATCCAGGCCCTGCGCGCGGGTTGTCATGTGCTGGGCGAAAAACCAATTTCCAACATATTAAAAAACGGCGAGGAAATGGTCCGCACAGCAAAAGAAATGGGAGTCTGTTACGCTCTGGATTTGAACCACCGTTTTACTCCCGCAGCAAGGGAAGCCAAAAAATGGCAGACAGAAGGCCTTCTGGGCGAGCTGCTTTTTTGCAACATGGCCCTCTGGATAGGACGGCCGGAGCAGCTTGAAACTCCGTTCTACCATTTAAAGGCGCTCAACCCGCACAGCGTAGACATTATCAGGTATTTTATGGGAGAAATTGAAGAAGTCCAGGCTTACGCGATGATGGCAAGCGGCCGCAATATTTATTCAACAGCTTCGATAAACATGAAATTCGCCTGCGGCGCCGTAGGCCACCTTACTTCCAGTTACGACATTGAGCGCGGCCATCCCATGGAACGCTGCGAGGTAGCCGGCCGCAAAGGACGGCTGGTATTTGAAGACATGTGGAGGGAAGCGACTTTGTATCCGGCCGGTGATTTTGTCAAACGGGTTTATACAAACCCCATCTTCGGCGGATTTTCCAATTTTGACGATACCTTCCGCGACCGTATAAATCATTTTGTAGATGAAGTCATACGGGGCGTCAAGCCTGAAGACATAGACGGCTCCGCGGAATCCGGCCTCAAGGCACAGCGTGTAATTCACGCGGCAATAGCTTCGATAAAGGCAAACGGCGCCTGCATCCGTGTTGCGGATGTTACTGAATAATTTAAGTTAATTTTATAGAAAAATTTGGAGGAATTTATGGCTATTAATGTTGCGGTAGTTGGAGCGGGCGGTATAGGGAAAACCCATTCAAAGTGTTATAAAAACGACGAACTTGCCAAACTAATCGCGGTCTGCGATATAGTTCCGGAGAAGGCAAAAAAACTGGGCGAGGAAATGGGCGTGCCTTTTTATAATAGCGAAAAGGAAATGCTTAAGGCGCATCCGGAGATCCAGGCCGTGTCTGTTTGTACATCCGGTTATGATAACGGTTCCATGCACTTTGACGCGTCCATGGAAGCTTTGGACGCCGGCAAGAATGTTCTGGTGGAAAAACCCATCTGCGCCGATCTGCGCGACGCCCAGGAACTGGTCCGTTTTGCCTCGGCCAAAAAACTCTACCTTGGCTGCGATCTCAACCATTACTTTACACAGACTGCCGACCGGGCCGATTCTTTGATTAAAGACAACAAAATTGGGGAACTGGTTTACTGCATCCACAAGGTCGGCTTTAACGGAAGCGAAAAAAAATATACCGGCCCGATGAGCCCGCGGTGGCAGACTCCTTATTCGCATCTTAAGGCCTTCTGCGCCCATCCGTTCAGTGTGATGCGCCATTTTTGCGGCGACATTATGCAGGTCCAGGCTTTTATGGACAAACCCGGCGTACGCAGTACAGCCTGCGATCCCATGCTATCTGTAAATTCGATCCACGTGCGTTTTGCCAAAGGCGGGGTAGGTTACCTGCTCAGCCAGCGCGGCGACGCCATGTTCGGCCTGGGCGGCTGGTGGAGCTACGAGCATGCCGGAACCCGCGGCACTTTCTGCATCGAGAACTGCGTCGAAAAGCTGCTTTACTGGGATATTGATACTGTTACCGATCCCGGTATGGCAAGCCCCCAGCCTGATGTTTTTAACACCGGTATTGCCGATTTCGGCGCGACCTTCCCCACCCGGATCCACGCCTGGCTTGAGGACCTGACCAACAAGGTTCCCATTGAACATATACGGGCATCAGGCCGGGACGCGCTCGCTACACTGACCTACACCTTTGCCGCGATGCGCTCCTACGAAGAAGGCGGCGCCCTGGTAGTACCGGAGCCGCTTCCGCCGCTGCACGGAGATATCAAGTACGTTTATTAACAGAGGTTGATAAAAGATCTACCACGAACCACACCAACCAGCACGAACATGAAGAAGATTAAAAAATTATCTTACGATAAAGTTCGTGAACGTACCAAAGGTACGATTCGTGTGGTTAGTGGTAAAAATTCTTTACGATTTTACAATCAGATAAATTTTTCCTGGTTTTGGAAAACTTCAAGCATTGCCAGGATATTTTCTGGTTTAACATCGCCGGGTATACTGTGCGTAGGCGCCAAAATATAGCCTCCGTTTACGGACAGTATCCTGGCTATGCGTACAATTTCCTGCTGAACCTGTTTCGCGTCCATTTTTGGCAGGCACTGCTGGGTCGAAATGGCGCCCCAAAAACTTAAGTCTTTGCCGTAAGTTTCTTTTATTTTTTTTATATCGTAAATTTCCGGCTGAAACGTCTGGTAGCAGTCAAGTCCTATTTCGATCAGGTCGGGGAAGAGTTCGCGGCAGTCCCCGCAGGAATGCTGTAATACATATTTTCCCTTTGCTTTAACCTTTTGGTACAGCCGCGCCATTCTGGGTTTGATAAAACGCCGCCAGTACTCCGGCCCCATGATTGTGCCGTGCTGCTGGCCCCAGTCGTCACCGAACATCACCCCGTCAATATTATATTCCAGGGCGATGTCGACAAGCGGAATCCAGAATTCACAGATTTTATCAAAGAACGCCTCCAGGGATTCCGGACAGGTGATCATATAGGTCAGGACATTTTCCATGCCCATCAAAGTCCAGGCGCGTTCAAACATCGAAAAACCAAAGTTGGCGAATTTGAATTCATCTGTATCCGAGGCAACAAGTTTCTGCAGCCTTCTGCGGAATTCAGCGATATCTGCAATGGGGAATTGATATGTAATGTTTTCCGGGTCTTTGATAACAAAGCCGTCGATAACGCCGATATCCTTGTCCGCCCCGTTGCGGTTCCAGACCACGCCGAAAATATCTTTTACATAGCCTGGTTTGCCGGGTACATCTTCAAAATCGCCGCTGCCGCTGACTCCTCTCATAAACGAGCCGAGGTTATCCGCCACAGAAGCATTACCCATATATGCGATAAGTCTCTCCCTTGCCTGGTGAGTCAGGTCCACAGCATAGGGGATCGGCCTGGTGCTTTTGTGATTGAGCGCGTCAATTACAATTTCCCTGCGGTTCATGTTAACCTCCTAGATTCTTAATCTTGGGTTGTTGTGATAAGCGGCCGCCCTTAACGCCTTTACCGAATCGTCCCTGAGGTAATCGTCAAATGGCATCATGCGGTCAATGAACGGCCCGGGGACGCCGCTGCTGTCCGGAATTATTTCTATTATGCGGTTGGCGACGGAATTGATAAATTCATGATCGTGTGAGTTAAAAAGAATTACCCCGGGGAATGCTTCAAGTCCCTGGTTGAGCGCTGTGATTGCTTCCAGGTCAAGGTGGTTTGTCGGCTCATCAAGAACCAGGATGTTTGTTCCGGAGAGCATCATCTTTGCCAGCAGACACCTGACCTTTTCTCCTCCGGACAAAACATTGACCGGCTTGAGGGCTTCGTCTCCGGAGAAAAGCATCCGCCCCAGGAAACTGCGGACATAAGTCTCGTCCTGGTCCGGCGAATACTGCCGCAGCCATTCGGTAATGGATTCGTTTGAGTTAAAGAACTTTGAGTTTTCCCTGGGGAAATACGAAAAACTGGTTGTCTGCCCCCAGTAAAAATCCCCGGCGAGCGCTTTTGCCTCACCGCAGATTATGTCGAATACAGCCGACTTTGCCGCGTGTTCAAGGCCTACAAAGGCAATCTTGTCATTGCGGTTTACCAAAAGGCTGAATTCATTAAGGACCGTGATTCCTTCGCTGTTTTTGTATGAAAGTTTTTCCATGCGCAAAACGTTGTTCCCGATTTCCCTGTCGGGCTTAAAACCGACAAAGGGGAACTTGCGGCCGGTAACACGGACATTGTCCAGGTCAAGTTTTTCCAGGACTTTTTTACGGGAAGTTGCCTGCCGGCTTTTGCTGGCGTTGCTGGCAAAGCGCTGGATAAATTCTTTTAATTCTTTTGCCTTTTCCTCGTTTTTCTTCTGAAGCTCCCTGCTTTGGCGCTGCAGCATCTGGCTCATTTGGTACCAGAAATCGTAATTGCCGGAGTAAAGGGTAATCCGTCCGTAATCTATGTCGCAGGTATAGGTACATACTGAATTTAAAAAATGCCTGTCATGGGAAACCACTATTACCGTGTTGGGAAAATCGATTAAAAATTCTTCCAGCCAGGAAATTGATTCCAGATCAAGGCCGTTGGTAGGTTCGTCCAGCAGCAGGATATCTGGGCTGCCGAAGAGCGCCTGCGCAAGCAGCACCCTGACCTTGCGGCTCTCGTCCAGTTCGGACATCAGCCTGATGCGCTGTCCGTCCCTGTAGTCCGGTTCTTCCATACCAAGCCCCGACAAAAGCTGGCCTGCCTGGGCTTCGGCTTCCCAGCCGCCCAGTTCCGCGAACTCGCCTTCCAGTTCGCTTGCCCTCATACCGTCGGCCTCGGTAAAATTTTCCTTCGCGTATATGGCTTCCCGTTCCTTCATTATTTTATAAAGTTTTGAATAACCCATTATAACTGTTTCTATAACCGGGTATTCTTCAAATTCAAAATGGTCCTGTTTGAGGACTGCCATGCGCTGTCCCTTGCCGATAAGGACTTCACCTTTGTCATGTTCCGTTTCACCGGCCAATATTTTTAGGAAGGTTGATTTGCCTGCTCCGTTGGCTCCGATAATACCGTAACAGTTGCCGGGGGTAAATTTTAGATTTACATCCTTGAAAAGGGTGCGTTCACCGTATGTGAGGCTCAGATCGCTTACTGTAACCAATGCTTTCTACTCCGTTTTGTCCGCGCTGTTTTTTTTACCAAAAATTCCCAGCAGCCTTGATATAATATTTTTTTTGGGCTGCGGGGAGTTATTTTTATTCTGCGGAATTTCCCTGCCAGCAGATCCTGTATTTCTTGTTTGTCCGTCGCTTGCGGTGTGTCCGGCATTTACTGCCTGACCGGCGCTTCCCGCATGTCCGGCAGCCGCGGCTTTGTTCCTGTTTTCTGTGCGTCCTGCGAAGCCAGCTGTTCTTTGATTTTTTGCTTTCTGATTCCTGGAACCTCTTGTTCTTTGTTCCGAAATTTCCGGCGCGGTTTTTTGTTTTGGCTTCTGTTTGTTTCCGGGTTCCGTGTTGTATTTTTGTTTGTAATAGGACATCCGTTCGTCAAATGAGAGTTTGTTCAGATTGACATTTGACCCGGCATTGGCGCCGCTGCCAACATTGCCGTCCCTGAATTTTTGCCGGCCTCTTCTTTGTCTTTTCCCGGAACTGTATCCCTGGTCTGCTCTGCCTTCTGCTCCGTGTCCGCCATCGCCAGGTTTCCGGCGTTCGGTTTTTTCTGTCCTTCTCCGCGGTCTTTCTGTGTCACCCCGTCTGCCGCCGTCCTGCGCCCTTCTGCCTCCGCGTCTCCCGCCTTCTCTTCCCCGCCCCTGTCTGTCATCAGGCGCGAATTCCGTATGTATCCTTTCGCCTTCGCTTTTGTCTGTGCCGAACATTTCTGAAGTAACCGACTCCGACGGGATTTTTTTGCCTATATAGCGTTCAATGGCGGGTAATTCGTAAACGTCCTGTTCGCTTGCCAGACTGATAGCGCGGCCGGTTTTCCCGGCCCTGGCTGTTCTGCCGATACGGTGGACATAGTTTTCCGCTTCGTTGGGAAGATCGTAGTTGACCACCATAGCCAGGCCTTCGATATCAAGCCCGCGCGCGGCGACATCGGTAGCCACAAGGTATTTTAAATCTCCGGCTTTTATGTCGTCGATGATCTTGAGCCGTTTGGGCTGGGGAAGATCTCCGATAATGAACTCTGCCTGGTAACCGTTTAACCGCAGGCGTTTGGCCGCGATCTCCGCGTATTTTTTGGTATTGCAGAAAATTAACGCGCTCTCCGGCTTTTCGCGCTCCAATATTCCCAGGAGAAGTTTCATCTTGTCCTGCGAAGAGACATGGTAGAGGATCTGGTCCACTTCATCGACAGTGACTGTCTCGGGCGCTATCTCAATTTCGAAGGGGGATTTGGTATATTCCCAGGCCAGATTTTTTACCCATGAATTTAAAGTGGCGCTGAACAGCATTGTCTGTCTGCGATCCGCCGGCGGCACAACCTTAATCAGCCTGCGCAGATCCGGGTAAAAGCCCATGTCGAACATGCGGTCAGCTTCATCAATAACCAGAAAGGCTATGTCCATTAAATTCATCTTGCCGGTTTCGTTCAAATCAAGAACCCTGCCCGGAGTTCCTACCAGTATCTGGACATTTTCCCGCAGCAGTTTGGTCTGCTGGGTATATCCGACGCCGCCGTAAAAACTGCCGGTTTTAAAGGGAAGGTATTTCCCGATTATCCGGGCTTCTTCTTCAACCTGGACAGCCAGCTCCCTTGTAGGCACCATGATAATCGCTTTCTTCCCGGCCAGAAGCGATTCGGATAACAGGCGCTGAAAAATTACGATCAGGAACGCGGCAGTCTTGCCGGTTCCTGTCTGGGACTGGACATATAAATCCTGTCCGCCGAAGGCATGGCTCAAAACCTGCTCCTGTACAGGCATGCAGGCGGTGAATCCGGCTTCGTTAATGCCCCGCTGTAAATCCGGGTGCAGTTTCAGTTCAGAAAATTCCATTTATGATTTTATAACCTTATTATCTTTGAATTAGTCAGTACATCGGCGCCGGTTTCGGTAATCAGTACATCGTTCTCCAGCCGGCATCCGCCCAGAACCGGATCATAAAGACCAGGTTCGATGGTTACGATCATGCCCGGTTCCAGTACCCATTCGTTGTCCGCCCGGCTTCGTACCGAAGGCGCTTCATGGGCCTGCAATCCTATGCCGTGACCAAGGGCATGGGGCATGGTTTTTTTTGATTTCGCAAAATAGGCGTCGACCGCGAGCGCGATTGCCCTGCATGAAACGCCTTTGCCGATCATTGAGACTGCCAGGCTGTGGGCTTTTTCTACCAGGCTGATCATTTTTTCCTGCTGCTTTACAAGCGGTTCCCTCGCGAATGTCAGGGTAGCGTCGCTGGTATAACCCATGTACTTGAGGCCGTAATCCAGAATCGACATTCCCGCTGTTCCGAAAGCGCCGGCGGTATAGGGAGGGAACGCATGTATGCCAAAACTGCGTTCGGGTCCCGCTGCCAGTGTATTGAAACCGGTGCCTTCGCAGCCGCGTTTTCTGGCCTCTGTCTCAATGAACAGGGCGACATCCATTTCGGTTTTTAATTTCCCCGACGCGACATTTTTTTCCAGCAGGGCTGTCAATTCGCAGGTCATCGCGGAAACCTTGCGGTAAATCGAAATTTCTTCTTCGTCCTTTACTGCCCTGTCTTTCTCAATTTCCAGATCAACGCCGTTGTCCCGGCACAGAATATCATAGTCGGTAATTTCTTCAACATATTTTAAAAAGAGCGGGTAGGGTATTGCTGAAGGGATTTCAATTCTGGACCCGGCCGGTACCTTTAAAAATTCAGCGGCGCCCTTTAACGCTTTTGCCGGCCTGCGATCAAATTCAGAATATGGAACAACTGTATCACACTGGCTGTAAAGCATGGCCATGTTTATATCCCAGGGCACCAGCAGATTTTTCCTGTCAACCGACATAAAAAAAAGGCCGTCCGACGGCTGCCCCGACAGCCAGCGCAGGGCCGGATCGCGGCGGTTCTCGCAGTCCTCTATCATGACCATCGCGATGTTTTCCCTGGCCATCCAATCGTAAATTTTGTCCCGTCTTTTGTCGTAAATTGCCATATTGATTATTATCCTTTAAAGGCTTCTGCTGAAGCGGCCAGTATCGTCTCGATTTCCGCGTCGCCTGTCCAAAAATGTGTCGCGTACCTGAACACGCCGTTCTCCGGGGCGTTTGTTATTACTCCGTGTTTCTCAAGAATTTCCATTGTCCGTTTCGCGATTTTTTCGTCCTTTGCAGGGGGCCATGTAAAGAAGACCAGGTTGATGTCTACTTCGTCTTTCTTAATTACCAGCCCCGGAATCTGTGATAATCCCTGAGCCAGCCGTTTTGCCCGCCTGTGATCCTCCTGCAGATATTTGGTTTGTTCGGTAAGGGCGAGAATTCCGGCCGCCGCCAGAATTCCGGCCTGCCTCATTCCCCCGCCCATGATCTTGCGTTTGAACCTGGCTTCGTGTACAAATTCTTTTGTCCCGGCAAGCAGTGAACCCACAGGCGCGCAAAGACCTTTTGACAGACAGAACATTACCGAATCCGCCCGTTTCGCGATTTCTTTTGCGTCAACTCCAAGGGCAGCAGCCGCGTTAAAAATCCTGGCTCCGTCCAGGTGAACCGGCAGGTTGTTTTTCTTCGCGGTTTTGTAAACATTGTCCATATCGGACAGCGAAACAACCCTGCCAAGGGAATGGGCGTTTTCCATGCAAATCAATGAAGTCACCGGCGCGTGAATATCAGGTTTGCGTATGCGTTCCTCAAGTTTCTCCGGAGACAGAACGCCGTCCGGAGCGCTGATTGTCCGTGTCTGGACGCCGGCAATGACCGACGCCGCTCCGGCCTCATGCTGAATAATGTGGCATTCATCGCCGAGCAGAATTTCCGTTCCCCTGCGGCACCACGTAAAAAGCGAAAGCTGGTTCCCGAAAGTTCCGGAAGGAACAAAGACCGACGCTTCCTTGCCCACCATGGAAGCGCCCAGTTCTTCCAGTTTATTGACTGTCGGATCGTCGCCGTAAACATCATCTCCGACTTCCGCCTCTGCCATTGCTTTGCGCATGGCCGGAGTCGGTTTGGTGACTGTATCGCTGCGGATGTCTATAATTTTATTCATCATAGGTTATTATTACCGCGGTTAAAACAAGAGGTTCATCGCCGGTATTTTTTATACTGTGCCAGGACGCGTTGCCGGTAACAACCGAATCCCCGGCACTTACCTCAACTTCCTTGCCGTTGTCGTTAACGATTCCGGCGCCGGAAGATATAAAAAAATATTCGGTTTCGTTAACATGCTGATGGTATCCGATGGAACAGCCCTTGTTTAAGGTAATTTCCGCCAGCATACGGGTATGGTTTTCGTTTTCTGTATCTACAAAATGGGTAATCCGGACCGAACCTTCTCCGTCCCTCATTTTTTCCTTGATTTCTGTCTTTCTTTCGTTCTTTTTTATTACCATAACTGACTCCCTGATCGATATTGTTCTTCTTTATAATAGCCTTTTTTGACTTATTATGAATAGACTATACCGGGAATAACAAAAATATATGCCCCAAATAATTTCTTTGGGGTCCTGTGGCAGGAAAATTACATCCATGTAATTTTCCTGCCTTGGAGTTTTGTTAACACAAAACTCCAAACAAAGTCTTATTCCAGCGGCGTCCATGCCGCCACCGCTCAAGTACTTTATTGGGCATATATTTTTGCTTTCCCTGATAAATTTTTAACAAAAAAAATATTCGGCGAAGCAGAAATGAATGCCTCCAAATAGATACTGCGAGGGGTGTCATCGAACCAAAGGTTCGGGGGAAAGCTGGGGCACTGTAAAGTGACACAGTTTCCCCTGACCTACTGGACTGATGACTGGACCCCTGAGTACTTTATCGGAGCATATATTTTTGCTTTCCCCGATAAATTTTTTACAAAAAAATATTCGGCGAAGCAGAAATGAATGCCCCCAAATAGATACTGCGAGGGGTGTCATCGAACCAAAGGTTCGGGGGAAAGCCGGGCCGCGCCAAGCGGTACGGTTTCCCCCTGACAGGACCCCAAAAAAATATATATGGGGGCATTCATTTCTGGCTCTTCCAGGGTTGAGTATTTTTTATTACCAGTATAATTTTAAACAGACATCATAAAAGTATGGAAAAAAATGAACGCGGCGCGCTAATAATTTTATACAGGCTTCTGCTGGTCCTTTTAATCTGCCTGGTTTTGGTTATTATCGGACTTACCCTGTATTCATTGGTATTTGGGAAGAAGGGTGATGCTGCGGTCCCGGCGGCGGTCCCTGCCGGTGTTCCGCAGACTGTGCAGGATAATTCTGACAGTGAAAGTATTTTTACAGGCATTGGGCGGCTCAGGCTTCCTGCCGCGGATTCTGATGTAACAGGTTCCGTCGTTGTTATTTCTATCACTTTCCCTTATGACCCGGATGATTGGGCTTTTACAGAGGAACTTGCGGCCAGGATTAAGGACTTCCGTACCATTGCCGGTGATTTTATGCTTGAAACCAATACTTCAGAATTAAGCAAGATGAGCGAGGATCAGTTAAAAAATACTTTGTTGGAAAGGTTTAACCGGATTTTAAGGCTGGGTAAAATACGTACCCTGTATTTTAATGATTTTATGGTTATTGAATAAAAGGTTATTGAAAACTGGCCGCCGCGGACGCAACCCTTTCTGTTTTTTTATGTCTAATAAAGTAACCTTTATAGGTAATACCGGAGGAAATTTATTTGAAAGAAACATGGTCCGCAGCGGCCCAGGTCATTATTGCAATTATTCCGATAGTCGGAATTGTAATGGGCTCGGCCGTCATCTTTTTTTACCTGCTCTGGTATCATAAACGCAGAACCCTGCTTATTCAGGCTGGGCAGTTTCACCCTCCGGAATTTGATTATCTTTCTTTTAGTCTGCTGGCAGGGCTGCTTCTGACCGCAGTCGGGATTACACTGACCGTGTTCCTTGTTATTGTACTTGGCTTTGGTCTCGGTCTGCTGGGCGGACTTATCCCCCTATCCTGCGGCGCCGGTCTGCTGGCTTATTACGGAATCAGGCATGGCAGTAAAAACCGATGAATTCCGATGACGATCTCCTGATACTGGAACAGATCCTTGCCGGGAACAAGGATTTGTTCCGGCTTCTGGTCAAGCGTTATGAATCTGCTGTATACGGAATGGGCATTGGTTTTTTCCGCAACGCCGAAGATGCTTCCGATTTTACACAGGAGGTTTTTTTAAAAATTTTCCGCAGCCTGCAGCGTTTTGAAGGGCGTTCGCGTTTTTCAACCTGGCTTTACAAGATCGCCTATAATACGGCGCTCAACAGTATCAGGAGAAAAAATGAATACCGCAGCCTTGCCGAGGATGATATGGTTCCGGATACGGATACACCGGAACGTGTAATGCTGCGCAAGGTTATACGGGAAGCGGTTCTGGAAAGTATCAGCGATCTGCCCGAACGGTTCAGGGTTTGTGTGGACCTTTTCTTTTTTTATGATCGTTCGTATCAGGAGATTGAGATGATCACCGGATACCCGGTTAATACCGTCAAGTCACATGTATTCAGGGCCAAGAAGCTGTTAAGGGATAAACTGGGCGCTCTGATGGAAGGAGGAATCGAATGAGTAATGATACGCGTTCAGGCTGTGCTGAAATTCGTGATATGCTGTTTGAACAGGATGATGAGGGCGGCAGTATGCTGCAAAAACTGCGGATAAAAATTCATCTGCTTTTTTGTCCGGGCTGCGCCGCCGCGTACAGGCAGCTTGAGATCTGCGGTGACCTGATCCGGTCCGGATTCTTCCCGCCTTCTCCTTCGTTCGAAGACAGGATCATGGAACAGATTGCCCGTGAAGGTTCAGCGGATGATATTCCGGCGGATGAAATTACAGACACTGTTCCTGAAGTCCCCGGAGGTTTTTCGTTCCGCGCCTGGGTGATCATAGGATTTTTTATCTTTGCTTCACTGACTTCTTCGTTTATCGGAATGGATTCCTATGGACTCGTTTCCAAATTCGGATCATCGTTTCTTGTCCCGGCCGGCATTACCGTCGGCATCATGCTAACCGGATACGGCGCTTTTTTTATCGGCAGCCATCTCAAGGAGCTTACCGAACATTTCAAGCTCCGCTGATATAAAAAAATAAGTGTGATAAAAATAAGCGTTGACAAATTTTTGATTGCGATTTATTCTATAATGTATATATGAATATTAGCACCTATACAGTGAAGCCAAAGCTTCCGGCACTGCTGAAGCCTTTGGATGAGCTGGCACGAAATCTCTGGCTGTCCTGGAACTTTGATGCGGTAGAACTCTTTATCAGATTGGATTACGATTCGTGGCTCAAGTCATCCCAAAGTCCGGTAAGGACACTTGGTATGGTAAGCCAGGAACGTCTTGCAGAAGCCGCTAAAGATGATTCATTCCTCGCCGCGATGAACGAAGTTTACAGCCGTTTCCTTAAATATAAAAAAGGCGAGACCTGGTACAAGGGATCCAAAAAAGAAGTGGTCGCGTATTTCTCCATGGAGTACGGTATGGATGTATCGCTGCCGATTTATTCCGGCGGCCTGGGCATTCTCTCCGGCGATCATATGAAGACTTCTTCGGATATGGGGCTGCCGCTTGTTGGTATCGGGCTTTTATACAGGCAGGGATATTTTAAACAAATGCTTAATGCCGATGGTTTCCAGCAGGAAAGTTATCCCGAAAATGACTGGTATAATATGCCTGT
>WQZG01000080.1 GCA_009780855.1 Treponema sp. | reverse complement strand
TTATGTTTCTGATGTGATAGGAGCTTATGTAGGTTCAAACTATATCGGCATGTATGTTCCTGAGACCGTTGAGGCGGCGGCAAAAACCCGGGGTTACGATATTCCCTATGATCCTGAGGACCAGGCCTACGCGGGAAAAGAAAATCCGAACGGCCAGCGGTTCGAAGGCATTATCAGGTGGGCGACTCCGGTTACAGACAGCAGCGGTAAAATTACCGGTTATGTGACTTTCGCGCTGAACCATGATCATCTGATGGAGCTTGTCGATCACATTACGCCGATGGACGAACGCTATACGGAAATGCCGAGCGCGTTTGAAGGAAACTACGCGTTTATCTGGGACTACAAGTGCCGCAGCATTTGCCATCCCAGGCATAATTCCATTGTCGGTTACGATCCCCAGACAGGAGAACCCCAGGTCCCGTGGCTTGAGTCTTCGATTTATGACGCATGGCAAAAAAGCGGCGTAAAGAACTGGAATGACTTTATTATAGGCTGGCCGGAATTTGATTCGCAGTCAAGGAAGAAGGTACCGGCGCCCGCCCTTACAAAAGCCGGTCTTGTGGGCCTGGACGGACGTTACCTTAACAACGCGCCGCAGTGCACAGGCTGGATGGATTTAACAAAAGACGGCGGTTCGGGTTCATTTTATATTTTATGGAGCGGTCTGTACAAACTGACTACAGCCGCCGCCATTCCATATTACACAGGCCAGTACGCGCCTTCGGCGTCAAACAATTTTTCCAAACGCGGTTTTGGAATTGTTACTATCGGCGCGGGTCTTGATGATTTTACCCAGCCGGCGCAGAAAATCGGCGTACAGCTTCATGATTCCATGGGTAATAACCTGACCAATACATTGCTTAAATCACTGCTGACTTTGGTTATTACGGTAATCCTGGTTACACTTATAGCGATAAGAATTGCCTCCTTCCTTACTGAAAGTATTTCAAAACTCATAAGCGGGATGTCCAGGTTCAGGGCGGGAGAGCGGCAGTTCCGTTTCAACCTGCTGGTACAGGACGAGTTCGGCACCCTGGCGGAAGCTTTCAATATGATGGCGGACAACATCGAAAACAGCGAAAGCGGGCCGCTCACAATTATCGGCATGGATTACAGGGTAATCTATATGAACGAACAGGGGCTTGCCCTCCTCAATGCGACGTTAAAAAATACAATAGGCAGACCCTACAGCGAAGTAAGTCTTTATCCGCAGGGTTCCAAATACGATCCTATTATTGCACTGCAGAACAGTGCCGAAGCAGAAGCGCTTTACCACGATACTTCCAGGAGATACTTCAAGGGTCTGGCTAATTATTTCCTGGACAAAAACGGAAACAAGATTGGTTATATTATTTCAAGCGTGGACGTAACCGAAATCCAGGCCGCGGTAAAGGCGGCGGATCAGGCCAGCAGGGCCAAAGGCGATTTCCTTTCAAACATGAGCCACGAGATACGCACCCCGCTCAACGCCATTATCGGCATGACTTCGATGGGAATTTCCGCAACAGAGCTCAACAGAAAAGATTATTGTCTTGGGAAAATCCACGAGGCGTCAAGGCATCTGCTGGGCGTTATCAACGATATTCTGGACATGTCCAAGATAGAGGCAAACAAACTTGAGCTGTCTCCGGTCAAATTTGTTTTCGAGAAGATGCTGCAGAGGGTAATAGATGTTATTGGTTTCAGAATAGGAGAAAAAGAACAGCACCTCAATATTGATGTTGACAAGAATATCCCGCTGGTAATAATTGCCGACGAACAGTGGTTTGCACAGGTAATTACCAACCTGCTTTCCAATGCCAACAAGTTTACGCCAAGGGGAGGAACCATAAGGCTTGACGCGGTACTTCTGGAAGAAAACGACGGCGTCTGCACAATTGAGGTAAAAGTTACTGATACCGGTATAGGTATAAGCGAGGAACAGATACCCAAACTGTTCAAGGTTTTTGAACAGGCCGAACGCAGCACATCCAGAAAGTTCGGAGGAACGGGCCTTGGCCTGGCCATTTCCAAACGCATTGTGGAGATGATGGACGGAGAAATCAAGGTGGAGTCCCAACCCGGCAAAGGTTCTGTTTTTAGTTTCTTTATAAAAGCCAGACGCGGCGAGGAAACAAGGGAAAGTCTTTTGTCGCCGGGAGTTAACTGGAGGAATGTACGCATACTCGCCATTGACGACGATCCTGTTGTCCAGGAATATTTCAAAAGCATAGGCGAACAGCTGAATTTAACATACGACGTTGCCGGTTCAGGCCGCGAAGCCCTTGATATGATTACCAAAAACGGCCAGTACGACCTTTACTTTGTGGACTGGAATATGCCTGGCATGAACGGAATAGAACTGTCCAAACAAATCAACAAAGATATGAACAACAAGCACGTAATCGTAATGATTTCCTCAATAGAATGGGTTGTAATCGAAGCGGAAGCGAGAGAAGTCGGCGTGAGCAGGTTCATCCAGAAACCGCTTTTTATATCGGCAATCGCGGACTGCATTAACGAAGTACTGGGGAAACCTACCGAACCTGTAAAAGCCCTTGTCGACAGTTTTGAAGACCGCTGCGTACTGCTGGCCGAAGATGTGGAAATAAACAGGGAAATAGTAATTGCCCTGCTTGAGCCGACCAAACTCAAAATTGACTGCGCGGAAAACGGAGCGGAAGCCGTAAAGTTATTCAGCGGCTCCCCGGAAAAATATGATATGATTTTTATGGATGTACAAATGCCGGAAGTGGACGGCTACGAAGCCACACGCAGGATCAGGGCAATGGAGATTCCAAAGGCAAAATCAATACCAATCATTGCCATGACGGCCAATGTCTTTAGGGAAGATATCGAACAGTGTCTGGCAGTCGGAATGAATGACCACATAGGGAAACCGCTTAATTTTGATGAGGTAATGACAAAACTGCGCCGCTATTTATCTAAATAGCGAACTATTTAAATAAATAAGAGGTAATGTATGGGATTGATTAAAGCGCTGGCAGGCGCGGCCGGGGGAACCCTGGCCGATCAATGGCTGGAGTTTTTTGTATGCGAAAGTCTTGACGCAGATGTACTGGCGGCGAAGGGCCAAAAGAAAACCGGCAAAAGAAGCAGCAACACAAAAGGCGAAGACAACATCATTTCCAACGGATCCGGAATCGTGGTCAACAAGGGCCAGGCGGCCATAATAGTCGACAATGGTAAAATCGCGGAGTTCTGCGCGGAAGAAGGGAAATATACCTACGACCAGTCATCGGAAGCCAGCATTTTCCACGGCGGTCTGGACGAAGCCGGCACTATTTTTAAAAACATGGGCGATCGTTTTAAACACGGGGGAATTCCGGGAAAAGATCAGAGGATTTATTTTTTTAATACAAAGGAAATAATAGGAAACAAATACGGCACGCCCAGCCCCCTTCCCTACCTGGTCGTTGATCCCAATATCGGCCTTCGCCTTACGATCAGTCTGCGCGCCAACGGCGAATATTCCTACCGCATGGTAAACCCGGTCCTTTTTTTCACCAATGTCTGCGGCAACATCGAAGATGTTTATACAAGGGACAAAATCGAAAGCCAGCTTAAAAGCGAAATAATAACCGTACTGGGTCCTTCGCTGGCAAAACTTGGCCTGGGCGAATACCATGAAATTTCTTTCCATACAGAAAAACTCGCGGTCATTCTGAATGAGGCCTTAAGTATTAAGTGGCGCGAAGGCCGCGGACTGGAAATAGTAAATTTCGGAATTACCTGCACCGCTTCTCCGGAGGACGAAAACCGGATTAAGCAGCTCCAGACAGCGGCTGTAATGAGGGATCCTACGATGGCGGCGGCAACACTGGTTAACGCCCAAACCGATGCGATGCGGACAGCGGCCGCAAACACCGCCGGCGCAATGACCGGTTTTATGGGCATGGGCATGGCGAACCAGGCCGGCGGCATAAATCCGGCTTCCCTTTTCCAGATGGGCCAATCGCAGCAGGCAGCGGCGCAGCAGGCAGCGGCACAGCCGCCTGCTGGCGCGGTAAACAGCGGCTCGCAGTGGACATGCCAGTGCGGCAATGTAAACACCGGAAAATTCTGCGCGGAGTGCGGCAAGCCAAATCCGGCAAACGCGGTCTGGAACTGCTCATGCGGCAAAACAGAAAACACAGGCAAGTTCTGCGCAGAATGCGGCAAACCGCGCCCTTAAAAAATTAAAGTTATAATTAAAGATATATGGAAATAAAAGAATACAAATGTCCGAATTGTGCGGGCGCTGTTAAATTCGACAGTTCGTCGCAGAACATGAAGTGCCCGTACTGCGGCGCGGAGTTCGAAGTTAAAATCCTGGAAGAATACCAAAAAGAACTGACTGTACCGGACCAGGATAATTTTAACTGGAACCAACAGGGCCTGCAAGCAATGAATAGCGGGGAACTGGAAGATCTGGGCGCCGGTTCCTGCCCTTCATGCGGAGCTGAGTTAATCGGAGACAAAAACACTGCGGCCATGGTCTGCCCAAACTGCGGCAATACCCAGATCGTAATGCAGAGACTCTCCGGAATGTTAAAACCAAATTACCTTATCCCGTTTAAATTGGAAAAAAAAGACGCGGTTGCCGCGCTTAAAGATTTTTACAAAGGGAAACGTCTGCTTCCAAATTCTTTTAAGGATGAAAACCGCGTAAACAGCATTCAGGGAGTGTATCTGCCGTTCTGGCTTTTTAACGCAAAAACCTCGGGTTACATAAGGTTCAGGGCAGCGAAGACAAAGACCTGGAGCGACAGCAGCTACAACTACACAAAAACCGATTACTATTCGGTAGTCCGCGAAGGAAGCCTCAATTTTGAAAAGGTCCCTGTCGACGGATCGCAGCGCATGGACGACAGCTACATGGACGCGATCGAGCCTTTTGACTACGGCCAGATAAAGGACTTTGGGACCGCCTACCTCTCCGGATACCTCGCCGAGAAATACGATGTAGACGCGGACGCAAGCAAAACAAGGGCAGGCGCGCGGATGAAGGCATCGCTGGAGGAGGAGTTTACCAAATCGGTCAAGGGTTATACCACCGTAAAAATTGAAAACTCCCGCATCAATGTTGAAGATGGTAAAATCAACTACAGTCTGCTGCCAGCATGGGTTCTTAACACAAAATATAAAAGGGGAGAATATCTTTTTATTATGAACGGACAGACCGGACGCCTGGTCGGCAGGCTGCCGGCAGACAGGGGCAAGTTCTGGAAGTATACGCTTATGTTTACCGGTATTATGGGCCTCGCGTTTACGGCCCTGATTGTGCTGCTGCGGATATTTATTTAATCGGCCGGTAAATCTGCTGAACCGGAGGAATTGGAAAAATATGAGAGTTAAAAAAATAACGTTAATACTTATACTGGCCGCCTGTTTTTCCGCTGCCGTCTCTGCGCAGGACCGCCGGCACATTGTTGACAGCGCAGGAATTTTAAGCCAGTCCCAGATCGCTGACCTGGAGCAAATGCTGGATTCCGTATCGCAGGCCTATCACTTTGATCTTGCAATAGCGGCCGTAAAAGACACAGGCGGTAAAACAGCAACCGCGTACGCCGATGATTATTACGATTACGGCGGTTACGGTTACGGAGAGAACAGGGACGGCTGCCTTTTTTTGCAGGTAACAGAAACAAGGGAATACGCGTTCAGTTCGACAGGCAGCGGTATAAAGCTGCTTAACCCGTACGCCAACTCTGTTCTTGTAAAGAAAATGATCCCGCTGATGACCGCAGGAGATTATTACGGGGCATACACGGCGTACATAAACTTCTGGAAAGAAATTCTGAATCTGGCGGCAAACAACAGAAACTATAACTTTTTTTATAAAAACAGCATTGCGCTTACTGCGGGTGCCTGGGCACTGGCTTTCTTAATAGGATTTTTAATCATTACTTCCTGGAAAAAAGGAATGAACACCGCGCTTATGCAGACAAAGGCATCCGCTTACATTGTAAACGGAAGCCTCAATTTTACTTTGCAGAAAGACCGCTTTCTGTACAGCGTAGTATCAAAATCCGAGCGTCAGCAAAGCGGTTCATCCGGCGGCGGGAACGGCCGGACAGGATCGTCGGGAACCAGCCACGGAGGCTCAAGCGGCAGGTATTGATGAAGAGAATAACATTCACTTCCAGAAGTCTGTCGCTTAATGTCTTCCTGCTAATCGCGGTTTTTATCCTCGTCCCGGTTTACGTAAGCATGATAATATTAAAAAGTTCATATGAATCCTATATCCGGCGCGAGCTTAACAGTCAGATAATTTCTACGATTCAGAAAGGTGAAACTGAATTCGCTGATACTTTCCAGAAGATGGCGATAATATCGAATATTTTCGCGCTTGACAGCGAAATGCTCAGACTGCTTGCCGACAGCAATTCAAGCTACTGGGACAGAAACAAAAGGTTTGATCAGCTCACCAATACCATTACAATCAACAACCTCTTTAATCTGGACGGAATCAAAATAACCATGTTTGACAGGGAAAAACGAAATTACGCCAACTGGGGGCTTTACTTCAATGATTACAGTTATCTGCTTGACCAGGACTGGGTTGCTGAAAGCATTGGCTTAAAGGGCCATATCGCATGGAACCTGTTTGCGCCGTCGTTTATTATCGGAGAAAACGAGAAATACATTTCCATGGCCAGATCCATATTATACCCGGCCTACACGGGCGAACGAATAGCGACGATCATTATCAGTATAAATGAAAAATATATTAACAGCCTGTTAATGCGCAACAATGACAGCGCGGATTTTATAAGGGTATGTACTGCGGATACTGTGGAAGATGTATTTACGGTCAACAGGATTAATTACAGCGGCGATTTAAAAACAATTCTGGAACAGGCGCAAAAATCCGGCGCCAACAGCATTGTCCGCGGCGCCGGCGGCAAGTCTTATCTTCTTGCGTATTATCCGATAAATTCGCCGTGGATGCCTGTAAGGAAAGGGCTTACGGTGCTGTACTTTTCCGATTACGGGCAAATAAACAAAAAGCTCAATTCGCTGTCGGTTTCCATAAATATCGGCATGGCATCGATTGTAATTATACTCCTTTTGATTGTGGTTTTTATTTCACGCAACATCGCAAAACCAATAAGGCTGCTGTCCGGCATGGTGAATGAGTTCACAAAAACCAGGAAAATAAAACCTTATACGCCTGGCCGCAGCGACGAAATCGGCGAACTGGGCAGGGCCTTTAATGAAATGGAAATCCGCATCAATGATCTCTTTGACGAACTCCGCAGGGAAAGCGAAATAAGGGAGCAATACAGGTTCAGGGCCCTGCGTGCGCAGATCAATCCGCATTTCCTTTTCAATACACTGAACACAATCCGCTGGATGGCAATGATAAGGCAGCAGGAAAATATTGCGGACACAATTGACGCACTGTCCCGCATTCTGGATTACAGCATGGGCCGCAGCGGAGAAATTGCCGCGGTAAGCGAAGAACTTGAAATGATTTACAGTTATGTACATATTCAGAATTACCGTTACGGTGAAGACCTCGAAGTAACTGTTGATATGGAGGACAGCGTCCGCGGGCTGGGAATCATCAGGTTCATACTCCAGCCGGCGGTGGAGAATTCATTTATTCACGCTTTTAAAAAAATCAGGGGGAAAAAGCATTTGTTTATTAAGGGCCGGATTCAGGACAATAAATTGATGCTTA
Source organism: Treponema sp. (assembly GCA_009780855.1). Taxonomy (GTDB): domain Bacteria; phylum Spirochaetota; class Spirochaetia; order Treponematales; family Breznakiellaceae; genus WQZG01. The sequence continues at coordinate 10,450 of WQZG01000080.1, read as the reverse complement.
TGGTAAAAGACAACGGCTGCGGAATGAGCCAAAAGGAATTGGAAAAAATTCGCAGGCGTTTGGAAGAAAAAAATCCGGCCGCAGAAATTACCACAAAAAATTCCTTGGATAATTCATCGGATGCATCCGCGGATATATCCGAGCGCTCCGGAATTGGTTTGTTCAGTGTACAGCAGCGCATATGTTCAGCTTACGGACAGGAATACGGCATAAACGTGAGCATCATGGATGGCACAGCGGTCACTTATACCCTGCCATTTATTAAACTGGAACCGGAGGCAGGGACCGGAGATAATAATGAAGAAACTGCTGGTAGTTGACGATGAGTTTATTGTCAGGGTAGGCATACGCAGCATAATCAACTGGGAAGAATACGGTTACACCTTTGTGGGAGACGCGCCGGACGGAGTACAGGCTCTTGAAAAAATAGCCCTGTACAGGCCGGACATTGTTCTAACGGATTTGAGAATGGAAAACATGGACGGCTTCGAACTTATAAGCCGCTGCGCCGCAGAATATCCGGAAATCAGTTTTATCGCATTAAGCAGCCACAACGAATTTGAAGATGTACGCAAGGCAATGAAACTCGGGGCAAAAGACTATTTGTTCAAACCGACTTTGAGCAGGGAAGAACTGCTTAAAACTTTAAAAGAAATTGAAGGCCGCGGCGCCAGCAACCACGGTGCTCTGGACACAGTGATCCGCGAAAATCTCCAGGCCATAAAGAGCAGTTTTCTGCGGCGGTGGGTAAAAGGGTCTGACCTGGTTCCTGAGGAAATCAACTCACAGTTAAAAACGCTGGCGCCGGCGATCAACTTTTTGACGCCTTTTGTTATCCTCTATGTCTCGATAGATGATTTTGGAACTTATATACACGGCGACACACAGTTCCTCGAATCCTCGATGGAAAACACCATCTGTCAGATTTGTTCCAATGCCGAAGTCTTTAGTTACGAAAAAGGCGATATAGCTGTTTTTTTCAATACAGACTCCCGGGAAAAAAGCCGGGAAAAAGTTGAAGAAATTTTTTCCAAAATCTGTGAATATTGCAGCCGCTACCTTGGGCTTGATGTTTCGGGCACCGTAAGTCCGGAAACAGACATCGCCAAAACTCCGGCCGTGTTTAAAATATGCGAAGATACCATGAAGCAGAGAACCTGCAGGTCCAAACTATTGCCATACAACAGCGGCCAGAGGAACGAGATCGCCGCGGCCAGGGAATACATTGCAAGACATATGAGCGAAAGGGTAACTGTACAGGACATCGCCGCAGAAGCGGGCATAAGCGAGGGATATTTTTCGCATCTTTTTAAGAAAGAAACAGGCTACAATGTGGTAGACTATATCAACAGGCAGAAAATTGAAAAAGCCGCCAGTCTCCTTGAAAATCCCAGAGTCAAGGTAGCGGATGCGGCAGCGCAGGTCGGTATTGACAACGCCAATTACTTCAGCGTTATCTTTAGGAAAGTAACGGGCCTTTCTCCGCAGGAATACAGGGAGAAGATCAAATCTGCCAAAAAAGGAGCAGGACAATGATTCGATTCAGCGAAAAGCAATGGGACAATGTTATTCTTAATTACAGCAAATGGTGGAAGGGCGAACTTGGCAGGCCCATTCTCCCGCTCATAATCAACGGCGCTGATCCCGGAAGGCCGCAGCCAAAAGCGCCCAGTACGCATTTTACAAACTGCGCGGATTTCAGCATTCCGGTTGACGCGGTAATAGACAGGATGGATTACGACCTTTCTTCGCGTGAATACTACGGCGATGCCTTCCCTTACGTGGGGATGCATTATTTTGGGCCCGGCGTGGCGGCTTCTTTCCTGGGCGCGACCCTGGAGCCTGCGGAAAATACGGTATGGTTTCACTACGATAAAAAAACCCCGATAAACGAGCTTCACCTTGAATACAGGGAGAACAATAAATGGCTTAACAGGATAAAAGAAATTTACAGCGCCGGCATTAAAAAATGGGGAGGCAATGTATGCATGGCAATGACCGACCTTGGAGGCGGCATGGATATCCTGGCCTCATTCCTGGGAACAGAAGGTTTGCTGATGGAAATAATCGATCATCCGGAAGATGTTAAAAGGCTCTGCAACGAAATTACCGGATTATGGCTCAGGTTCTACCGGGAAATCTGCGATATACTAAAGGGCCAGAAGGTATTTTCCGACTGGTCTGCCCAGCTCAATACCGAACCTACCTATATGCTCCAGTGCGACTTTTCCTACATGATAGGAATTGATCACTGGAAACAGTTTGTACATGACGACCTGGCTGTGGTTTCATCAGGAGTAGACAAGGCATTTTACCATCTTGACGGAATCGGAGAAATAAAACATCTGGACGACCTGCTTTCGATAAACAGCATTAAAGGTATCCAGTGGATACCGGGCGCCGGAGAACCGGAGACCAGGGACTGGAGCGAATTGTACGCAAAAATCTCGGCCGCCGGCAAAAAAATCATGGCAGGCTACAGATTTGACACATACCTGGACGAAATTATCAGGGTAGCCAAAAATCCGGACGAACTTATTAAAATGCAGATGTTTTATCCCATGGCGGAGAAAGAAGCGGCGCTTAAAAAATTGGCCCAATACGGCGCGCGCTGACTGCAGATTTACAAAATAGCAGAATAATGAAGAAGCATCCGGAATTTTTATAGCTTTTTAACCTTAACAGCCTTTGGAAGGCGTTTTTTTGAAAACGAATCACCGAATTTTTATCTGGACGGCTCCAAATTTTTCCCCATATAATAATTAAAATTATTATGGAGGAAACCATGCATTATCTGAAAAGTAAAATTACTGTTCTGTTAATCGCCGCCATGCTGCTGTGCAGTACTGCGGCGGTTTTCGCAAGCGGAGGCCAATCAGGCTCCGCCGGAACCGCACAGCCCATAACGGTTAAATTCTGGGGCGGTGTTCCACCGGAGAACGGACCCCAGGCTGTAGTCGATGCGTTTAACGCCGAATTCAAGGGCAAAGGCATTCAGGCTGAATACACCCGTTTTGTCAACGATGACAACGGCAATCTTCTGCTTGAAACAAACCTCCTGTCCGCAGATTCCGTTGATGTTTTCATGAATTACAATACAAACCAGGTGAGCAAACGCAGCGACAGCGGTATGACCCTGGACTATCTGCCGCTGATTGCCAGAGATAAATTCGACATCGCCGGTTTCGGCGCGGAAAATGTCGCCCAGTGCAACTTCAACGGAAAACTCTACGCGTTTCCGACAGTCAAGGGCGTCGGCCGCTGCACCATGATCAACAAGGACATGTTCGATGCAGCGGGAATTCCTGTACCCACACACTGGACATACAGCGAGTTCCGCGATATAGCAAAAAGACTGACCAGCGGCAGCGGAGCAAACAAGGTCTATGGAGCATTTTTCAACACCGGGCAGTTCATTGACGCGCCCCTGTTCCATTTCCAGAATCTGCTCCCCGATTGGCAGTACGCCGCGGATCTCAAGAGCACAAGGTACAACCAGGAACCGGCTGTAAAAGAAGCAATTCAGTTTGCAGTTAACGTAATGAACGATGGAAGCGCGCCTACACACGCAGACACTGTAACGCAGAAGCTCACACAGGAAGGAATGTTCCTTTCCGGCAGGGCAGCCATGACCTTCGGTGCCTGGATTGTCAGGAATGTCAAAGACACTGTAAATTATCCGCATAATTTTGTTACCGCATTTGCGCCCTATCCGGTCTCTGATCAATATACCGTTATCAACAATGACGGCGGAGTCGGAGATTTTATTTCCATTAATCCCAAATCAAAGAACACCGACGCTGCGTGGGAGTTTGTAAAATGGTATACCACAAAGGGAATTGTCGACATGGCAGCCGGCGGACGAATTGGTCTTTATGCCGGTCTTGATCAAAAAGTACTCACCGACGCGTTCCTGGCCGGCAGTGAAAAACTCCTCGACCCCGCAACAACCCAGTCCATATATTTTTATGTCCCGCAAGATATTAAATACGCAAAGGTGACATTAAAAGCACCGGAACTAACACAGATTTGGAGTGAATCTCTGGAAGCAATTTATAACGGCAGGATGACCGTTGAAGCAGGTATGGCAGACTGCGAAGCCCGTGCCAACAAGGTACTTGTGCAATAGTTTTTTTAATATTCTGAAAAAATAATTTAAAAATGATAGGCAGCATCGGCTTTAGCCCTGCTGCCTGTTTGCATTTTATTGCATGCCGGGAGAAAATAATAAAATGAAAGAAAAAGAACGTTCATATAAAATATCAAAGGCAGCTACCCCGCCTTTTGAAAAGTCGGATTTAATTGCCGGAGTTTCTTTTGATTACCACCGCTACCACCAGGGTAACGGCGACATGTGGCCGCTGACATGGGGGCTTGACGGCCACCTCTACGCAGGCGCAGGAGACAACCGGCTGAGCCCGATGAACTTCTGGCGGATCCGCGGTGAGCCGAACATGGCCTGGACAGTATATTCAAGTTCGTGGTTTCTGGATCTGGTGGACAATTACCCCCTGGATCCCGTTACATACTGCAGGAGACCGGACTGCGATCCCAGGACCGGACTTAAACCTGCCGGCCTTATAGATATTACCGGATGTTTGTATTTCGCGGTGGAACTGCAGAACTACGGCATCAATCCTGATTTTAACCGCCAGGAAAATGTCTCCGGATGGATCATTACATCATGGGATTACGGACAGACCTGGAACAAAACCGCGACGCCTGTGGACTTCTTTACCAAACGGCTTAGTTCCATCCACTTTGTTCAGCAGGGCGGACCGGGTAACAGATGGGCGCCGGATAACTATGTATACGCGACATTCCCCTGCGGCAGGGACGGCAGAAGCTATTGGGAAAACGGCGACTGTATGCTTTTGGGCCGGGTTCCTTCCGGCCGGATAGTTGACAGGGAGCACTGGGAATTTTACACAGGTCTGGATAAATCCAACCTGCCAATCTGGAGCAGCGACGATAAGGCAGCTGCTGAAATATTTGCCTATCCTTCCATGACAGGCGAAAACCATATTTCCTACAATAAAGATCTGGGCAGATACATAATGGGCAATTATTCTTTCCTTGATGATGAAGGCAATCCAAGACCGTATCATCAGGGCATTTGGCCTGCGAATATTGAAAGGAGCCAGCTTACCCTTTTTGAATCCAAAAATTTGTGGGGGCCGTGGAAGCTTTTTTACCAGGACGATAACTGGGGTTACTGGGGCGGATATCAGCCGTGTTTTCCGCAAAAATGGATGTACAACAGCGGGAAGACCATGTTCATGGTTTCCTCCGGCAGTTACGATGATTATAACTTTACCGTACAGCGCCTTGATCTGGAGTTAAAATGAAAAGACTGGAATCAGACTCGTTGATTCTTGGTTTCGATGAAGAAAACGGTTCGCTTGTATACCTCTATTCAAAATTATCTTCCTGGCCGATCATCGAAAACGAAAAATTCGGCCTGTCATGGCGGATAATGCTCCCCCTTGAAGGAAAAAGAAACAACAACGCATGGGGCCATTTGCAGAAAAAACCGCAGTGTACATTTACCGAAAAAAGCATTTCATTTTCATGGGACAGTATTGTTTCTGAATTCGGCGGCGAACATAAAATATGCGTTGCTTCCAAATGTGAAATTAAAGACGGCCGCGCAGTTTTTTCCATGAAGATTTCGAATAACGATTTAGTCTATGTGGAAAATGTCTATTATCCGTACTTCGGTGATTTGAAGCGGCCCAAAGACTGCAAATCCTTTTCGCTCATGCACGGCGGCTACAACGACATGGCCGAATATCCGCTTTACCCGGTTTTCCCCAATACGCGCGGCTACTACGGCGATGATTTCCCGACCATTCTGCCTGCAACAACGCACACCACTCCGCCCATGTATCCGTTTGCCCTCATCAGCGATGACAGGGGAAACGGCTTCTACATAGGTATCGCCGAACGCAGGATTGAGGCTGCGACATGGATGGCGGAGCTCCATCCCGGATATACGGAATCCATGACAAACCGGGTTCCCGATACGGACAAGGTTGGGAAACTGGATGTATTTACCCGTTTTGGACCTGTGCATTTTCCGTTTATCGCTCCGGGCAAATCCTACGAACTGCTTCCCTTTGCCGCAGAAGCCTACAGGGGGAACTGGAACAACGGACTTGCATGTTATACGAAACTGAGCAAATCCTGGAACAGGCTGCCCGATGATACTCCGGAATGGGCAAAAGATCCCCATTCGTGGCTGCAGATACACATCAATTCTCCCGAAGATGAACTGCGCATGCGTTATACCGATCTTCCCAAAGTCGGACAGGACTGCATTAAACACGGCATTAAGGCAATTCAGCTTGTAGGATGGAACAACGGAGGACAGGACAGGGGCAATCCCTATCATGACATTGATCCGAGGCTGGGCACTTTTGACGAATTAAAAGAAGCAATCGCAAAAATACAGGCCATGGGTGTAAAGGTAATACTCTTTTCGAAATTTACCTGGGCAGATCGCTCCCTCCCCAATTTCAAAAAAGATTTCGAACCGCTGGCCATCAAAGATCCCTTCGGCGATTATTACATGCACCCCGGTTACCAATACCATACCGCTTCACAGTTCATGGACATGAACATAAGGCGGCTCACTCCCATGTGTTTCGCGTCAGATGAATTCATGGAAATCTGCAAGCGGGAATTCAAAAAGCTCCTTGAACTCGGCGCCGCGGGAACTCTCTACGACGGATGCCTCCATCACAGCCCCAGTCTCTGCTGCTTTGATACAACCCACGGCCACCGTTACGGCGAACCGTCATACAGCCATGACGAAGCGTTAATCGGCGAATTTAAAAAGATCCTTGCCGGCAGGGAATACTTTATTGCGGGTGAAGCGATTTACGATTTTCAGCATGACTACTACCATCTGTCATATACCCGCTCGTGGAACCCCAATCACAGACCGGTATCCCGCCTGATGAGGCCGCACGCTGCCATGATGACAGCAGTGATCGGCTTCAATGACCGCAACATGATCAACCAATGCCTGATGGATCGCTACATCGTCAGCTATGAGCCGTTTAATTTCAGGGGCATGCCTTCGGATATTCCGGAGACAATTGCATATGGCGCGAAAATGGACACCCTTAGAACGGAAATGAGGGAATACTTTTGGGACGGCGAATTCTGCGACAAACTGGGCGGATCGGTTGAAACTGCGGAAGGCACTGCCCATAGGCATTATTCGGTATTTATCGGAACCAACAACAAAACCGGAATGGTGATCTGTAATTATGATGACAACCCCATTACTGTCCGGCCAATATTCGATTCGGGGATACCCGGCAGATACCGGTTGGTCGATGACAAAGAATTAACCAAATTCAGCGGCTCCATTTCCATCCCGCCAAGATCGGCGGCAGCTGTAATATAAAATTTAGCAAAGGGAGAATATCGTGAAGAAACAGAAGCTGTCCAAACAGCTCCGCATTGATTTAACAGGATATGCTTTTATACTTCCCAATGTTATCGGCATGGTCTGCTTTACTCTCCTGCCGATTATTTTTTCCTTGATAATCAGCTTTACAAACTGGGATTTTACAAAGGGAATAGGCAACTGGAAATTTATCGGACTGCAAAATTTCATAAGGATTTGGACCGATGACTGGTTTACGGCTGCCATTAAAAACAGTCTGCTCTATGCTTTTATTACCGTACCCCTAAGCCTGGCAATTTCACTTGTTCTTGCGGTAATAATCGACAGGGCCTGTCATGCGAAGACTGCTCTTAGACTTGCCATGTTCATGCCCTATATCTCAAATGTTGTCGCAATTTCAATAGTCTGGGTTATGATGTTTTCTCCCTGGGGGCCGTTTACCAGATTCATTCAATTCCTCGGAGTTAAAAACCCGCCGCAGTGGCTGGCCGATTATACCTGGGCGCTTCCTTCGATCATGTTTATGGCAGTATGGAGCGGACTTGGATACAACATAATGATCTATACCGCGTCCATCCAGGGACTGCCCCAGGAACTCTATGAGGCTGCCGACATTGACGGCGCCTCTGAGGCGCGCAAGTTTTTCAGCCTCACAATTCCGCTGCTGTCGCCTACGATTTTCTTTCTCGTAGTTACCGGTTTTATAGGCGCATTCCAGGTCTTTGGCCAGGTCCAGGTTATGACCAACGGCGGGCCGGGAACAAGCACCAGTGTGCTTGTATTTTATATTTTCCGATCAGCCTTCACTTTTTATAAAATGGGATACGCAGCAGCCATGTCCTGGATTTTGTTTGCTGTACTTTTTATCGTAACACTGATCCAGTGGAAAGGCCAGGAAAAATGGGTAGGTTATTGATGAAAAAATTAAAAACCAGTCCTTCGCAGCATCCTGTAACCGAAGCAATCGCAACAATACTCATGACGGTTTTTGCACTAACAATGATAATACCCTTTATCTGGATGCTCTCGGCTTCCATGAAAAAGGGAATTGACGTAATGAAGCTGCCTATTGAATGGCTTCCCAAATATTTTTATCCGGATAATTATTTAAAGGTTTGGAACATAGGCGGTCTTGCAAAACGTGATTATCATTTCGCCCTGGCATATTTTAATTCAATAAAAATCGCCGTAATCAATCTTGTCGGTTCCGTACTCACCAGCGCGGCGGCCGGCTACGCTTTCGCAAAAATAAAGTTCCGGGGACGCAATGCTGTATTTCTTATTTACCTTGCCACAATGATGATACCAAGCCAGGTAACATTGATCCCCAAATTTACGATATTCGCGACACTGGGTCTTGTGGGGACACACTGGCCGCTTATACTTCCCGGACTCGTCACGATTACAGGTACTTTCCTTATGCGCCAGTATTTTATGCAGATACCTGATGAACTGCGGGAGTCTGCATATATTGACGGCGCAAATGAATTTGTAATATGGCTGCGTATCATGATGCCTGTTGCAAAAGCATCCATGGCATCCCTTGCCCTGATAGTGTTTTTATGGAACTGGAACAATTATCTGGACGCTCTTGTTTTTCTGCCCAACTGGCGCATGCAGACAATTCCGGTATCACTGCGGAATTTCATTGATGAAAGTATGACAGAATACAACATGATAATGGCCGCATCGGCATCGGCTCTGCTGCCGGTATTTATTATATTTCTTGCAGGCCAGAAATTTTTCGTCAAGGGTATAATTGCAGGTGCAGTAAAAGGGTAAAGATGTTTAATGAAACCAGCAATGACATCACGGGAAAGATTGCTCAGGCTTTTTGCAAACCAGGAAACCGACCGTACCCCGATTTGGTTATTATACCCATATCACCGGCTGGGCTGTTATACCGATGTATATAATAATCCGTATTATAAACCGCTGCTGCCTTATATAGAAAAATACTGCGATACATTCGACCGCCGCGGATATCCGGCTGCTCATTTTTGTTTTAACGGCAATCAGGATATAAAACAGGAAACAATGACCGAAAATATCAACGGCGTACCCACAGAAGTCCGCCGGATAAAATACGGCAATCTGTGTATGCGGAAATTTGTTGAAACAACAGCAGCCGGTAAAATAATCCGGCATTATGTTGATGATCCCGTGCAGCTTAAAGACATAGCCGCGATTCCGTATATATTCCCTTTACCGGACTTTACAAAAATTGAAACGGAAAAGCAGGAATTGGGCGATAAGGGCCTTACAATGCTGGACCTGGGAGACGCGCTTACTCCTCTTTACCAGATTGTAAGCGCGGAGAACTTCGCCATATGGAGCCTTACCGACTACGATGCCATGCTTGAATTTACGGATTTGATGTACAAACGCTGTATGGCCATGTACAAAGCCTGTCTGGAAAAAAACGCGGCCGATGTTTATTTTATTGTCGGCACCGAATTCGCCGGACCGCCGCTTCTGCCTCCGGCCAAATTCAGCGGGCTCTGTGTGCGTTATGTAAAAGGTATAGCAGACCTGATCCGCAGCTACGGGAAATATTCGATCGTCCATTACCACGGAAACCTGTACCATGTGCTTGATGGTATGAAGGAAATCAATCCTGACGGACTTCACACAATAGAAGCGCCTCCGGTCGGGAACTGCACAATAACACAGGCCAGAGAAGTTCTGGAAAATATGATCCTTATAGGCAATATCCAGTACGATGATTTAAGAAGCCAAACACCGGAAGGCATGGACGTAATGGTAAAAGCCGCAATGGAAGAAGCGCAGGGCGGCCGCTTTATCTTGTCTCCGACGGCCGGGCCGTACGAAGAAACTCTGACGGATCGCCAGATAAAAAATTATATCGCGTTTATTGAAGCAGGTATAAAATACGGTAAAAAAAAATAAGGAGGAATGATAAAAAGTTAACCAACGTCGGTAAATGATGTATAACCTGAAGATAGTATCGACAGGGGAAGGCTGTGGTTCGCCATTTCTATTGGTCTTCGAGACCGCTAAGGAGAATGA
>WQZG01000079.1 GCA_009780855.1 Treponema sp. | reverse complement strand
TGCCGGACAGACAATCCTGGGCATAAAGTCTTGCCTCATCAAGCCTGCCGCCGATCATTAAAACTTCGGCAAGGTTAAGTTTGGAAAGGGGAGAAGTATCCATACCGTAGGCCGCCTGGTACTCCGCCAAAGTTCTTGGTAATTCCATGCGGCGCAGGTACAGCTCCCCGCGCGCAAGCCTGCCGGACGCCCTGTTAAATGCGTTAAGCGAAAGATTGGCCTGATCGTAGGCATTATCGTATTCATAAAAACGGCTTTCCAGAATCGAAAGATTATAATGGGCCACCGCAGCAAAAACCCGGTCTCCTGCCGCTCCGTTACCGGCACTGCCGGCCGATCCTTCGGCTGCGGCTGGTCCTTCAGCGATGGCCGTTCCCTCAGCCGAAGATACCGCGTCAAGATACCATTTTTTGGCTTTTTGATAATCAAACAAATCTGTATATATGGTACCCAAAGTCATCGAAAAATCCGGATCTGGTCCGATCCTGTCAATCGCGGAAAGAAGAAGCCTCTCCCCGTCGCTCAGACGGTGGATCTTAAAATATATCCAGCCAAGACTGCCAATGGCTTCACGGTTATCCGGAATTACCGCAACGACTTTTTCCAGGTACCTGGCTGATTCCTCATTCATATTTAAATAGCCGGCGGTGCGGGCCAGCTGAAAAAGAATATCTGTATCATTGGGAGAAATTTTTTCGCAGAGACGGTATTCATTCCAGGCCAGATGATAAAGTTTTCTGTTGTAAAAAATGTCCCCGAGCGAAAGGGGAAAATCAAGCACATCCGGAAATAATTTTGTACCCAGAGTATAAAGTTCCGCGGCACGATCCCAGTTTTCCGCTTCGCGGGCCCTGTCCGCTTCTAGCAGCAGGTCCTGCGGCTGCCGGTCCTGGGCCCGGCCCGGAGAAATGATAAATACCATAAAAATAATCAGCAGTAATTTAAACATGCCGGCTTCCGGCTGCCGGCCATTTTGCCGGGGTTCAGGCAACAGGAGGGCCAGAGGGAAAATCCAGGAAACAAGACGCCTGGGCAGCGGTATTTTCCTGCGCATTGCCGTGTCAAAACAACGGTAATCTGTCTTCATTTTTAAAAAGTCCTGCCGGGAATAAGCAGGGGCGAACCTGGCGGCGGCGCAGTCTTTGTATAAATCATAAAAACCGTCAATAACCGGCAAAGCGGCCCATTCGGCATCGGCAAGGCCGCGCCCTTTTTTAAAGCCGGCCAATCTTAAACGTCTCTTTGAATGGGCCATTAGATACCTTGCTCCGGCTGCGGGATTATTTACGATCATTGCGGACAGGCCAAGCCATAAATAAAGGCAGCGGTAAAAAAGCAGTATGCCGATAAAGAGTATAATGAATAAACAGGGACCCCGGCTTTTTAAAAATAAAACCGTATTTTGACCCAATCCAGCTTTGCTGTCCTGCGCATTTTCAGCATAACCTTCCATGACTTTTAGAGCGGAACGGTTATCAAGAATTTCTTTAAGAAGATTTTCAAACTGTTCGGGTTTACCGTTTCCAAAAATAAAATCTTCTCCCTGCGCCATTTCATTGGAGGTGGGATCGTATTCTATCCAGCCGTAACGCGGGAACCATACTTCAACCCAGGCATGGGCCATGTTGGCCCTGACCGGATAATAATTAAAAACTTCGGTTTCATTATCAATAAAAAACCCGGCCGCAACACGGCATGGAATGCCCAGTGATCTGAGCATCAGCGCGAAGGCAAAAGCGTAATAGGAACAATAACCTTTTTTAGTATTAAGGAGGAAGTATTTTAACTGATTGCCGTCAGGGGCAATTCCGGGTTTTAAACTGTAACGGAAATCCCCGTACTTTAAATATTCAAAAATTTCTTCTGTCTCCAACCAGTAATTGCCGGAACTGTCTTTGGTAATTTCCCTTGCCAGGGCCGCGTAATCCTGGTCGCCACCGTAGTCGGTATAAAACCGGTAATCTTCTTCGGAAAGCCCCAGGGCATCCGGGGATTGAACCGACCCGGCAGCATCAAATAATTCCGATGCGCCTGCTTCGCTGACACGGCTGCTGACTTTATAAGCCGAACCAAAAGAAGCCGTATCCCAGATTTGATACGGGGTAACTTCCACAGGCATGTTCATTCCTATAAAAGCGGACGGATCGAAGTTAACCAGAAAATATTCCTGTTCTATCTCGTTATAATCATTTATATCATCGCGCTGCGGCAGTATGGTCCGGACGCGCGGAAGTTTTTGAGGATGAGCTTTTTCATCAACAGTTTCTTTGCGGTAAAATCCCTGCTCCGGGCTGTATCCGGAAAGGGTAAAACGCCTGAGCAAGGTATGATCATCCAAAGTATCTTTTTTAACGATAAGTATCAAATCGTCATTCATGCTTATCTGGGGATCAAGGCGCAGAAATTGAGAAAAATCAAAACGAAACAGATTGGGCTCCAGAAGTCCGCCGCCCTTTTCGGCGGCCTTTTCCTGGGAGGGCCGGATAAAAAAAAGGCAGCCAATAATTACAAGAATCAGGGCCGCGGCCGAGGCAGCAATCTTTTCAGTTTTTCCAATTGTAAACTCCGGCGGAGCAGAAAAGATTAATGAAAGTATCTGTAGAAAAAACGCCAGCCCGAATAGACCGATCATTAAAACAGGCCAGCGGTAAAAATCCAAAAACGCCGCAGACATTGAAACTGAAGGCGTTATCGCCGCAGGCGCCATAACCGCAGGCGCCGCGCACAAAAATACCAAAAAAAATAAATCAACAATTAATATATCGTACTTTAAAAAATTTTTGTGCTTAAGGCAGAACCATGAGCTTGCGGCGGTCCAGTAAAAAGGCAGGAGAGCCGTAAAATTATTCCGGTCCAGATTAAGGAGAAGAGAATCAAGTGTTACCCAGGCGAGCCGGGGAGCAAACCAGCGGGGAGCCGCAACAAGGAACCTTGCCGCCCACGGTACAAGGCCTATAATGATTAATGTTTCCGCAGTCCCTGCGCGTTTGTAAAAAAGAAGGACGGCGATCAGCAGCGCGGCGGAAACCGCCGTAAAGAAAAACAGGGGATCAGATAAATCGGCTGACGCAGCCGGTATCTGTGCAAGAATAATCAAAAGTGCAGCGGTGCGGGGAATTAAGTAAGACGCACTGCGGATTCCTGTACCCGGCAATTTAATTTCTCCTGGTCAGAACCAGAAGCAAAGCAATATCTCCCTGACGCACTCCCGGAATTCTGGCGGCCTGTCCTATGGTAAGCGGCCTGACGATTTTAAGTTTTTCTTTTGACTCCGATGACAGGCCGGTGATATTGGCGTAATCGAGATCACCGGGAATCTTGATGTGGTCCATTTTTTTTGTCCGGGCAATGGCGCGGTTTTCTTTTTCGATATACCCGGCGTATTTTAAATCGAGAGCTTTTTGTTCAATCCATTCGGCAGGGTAATTTTTTAACTCCGGAATATCTTCAAAAAAATCCCTGATGTTTACCGCTTCCCTTAACAACCGGTGTTCCGGTGTTTCACCGTTACGCAGTTTGCTTTGTGTAAGCAGTTCCTGTATAGCGTCAAGCCCCAGGGTTTTGCGCCTGAATTCTTCCATGCGGCGCCCGTCTGCAAGCCCGATTTCCCCGGCTTTGGGAGTTAATCTTTTATCTGCTGTATCATGGCGCAGCAACAGGCGGTATTCGGCCCGGCTGGTAAACATTCTGTACGGTTCTTTGGTACCCTGGGTTGTAAGATCGTCTATCAGAACACCGGTATACGCTTCGGAGCGGCCCAGAACAAACGGCTCCTGTCCCCTCATTTTTTGAACTGCGTTGATGCCGGCCATAATTCCCTGGGCCGCCGCTTCTTCGTAACCGGAACTGCCGTTGGTCTGCCCCGCGGAGAAAAATCCGGCCAGCCGCTTGGACTCAAGACTCGGGTAGAGATCCAGCGGATCAAGATAATCGTATTCTACGGCGTAGGCGGGCCGCACCAAAACCGCGTTTTCCAGGCCGCAGATACTGTGAATAAAATTTTTTTGAACATCCTCGGGAAGTGAACTGGAAAGGCCGTTCAGGTAGACTTCGTTCGTGTAAAGGCCCTCCGGTTCGATAAAAACATGGTGGCGGTCGCGTTCCGGGAAACGCATAACCTTGTCTTCGATGGAGGGGCAGTAACGCGCTCCAATGCCTTTGATCTTTCCGCCGTAAAGCGGAGAACGGCCGATATTGTTTCTTATGATTTCGTGGGTCCTGGTGTTTGTATAAGTAATCCAGCAGGGAACCTGCGGCAATTCGGAATGCCATGCGGAACTGCCATCCGGAATTTCAGGATTAAAAGAAAACGGCTGCGGTTCTTCGCCTTCCTGTTTATCCAATAAATAAAAATCCACTGATGAAGCGGCGATACGCGCGGGCGTTCCTGTCTTGAGTCTGCCCATGGGGAAGCCCATACGGCGCAGACTGCTGCCCAGTCCCAGAGCCGCCTCCTCGCCGAGTCTGCCCTGGGGAGCGTCGTACTCTCCGATAAAAATTTTTCCTTCCATAAAAGTACCGGCAGCAAGAATAACCGTACTGCAGGAAATTTTGTGGCCGCGTCTGGTTACAACGCCAAGCACCTGAGGCCTGTTATCATCAGAAACCATCAAGTCAATAACCGTATCCATCATTATGGTAAGTGATTTCTGCCCTTCCAGGACCCTGCGCGCCGCGTTTTGATACGCCCGTTTGTCGGCCTGGGCGCGCGGCGCCTGGACAGCAGGACCGCGGGAACGGTTTAATACGCGGTACTGGATCATGGTTTTGTCGATTAGCTTTGCCATCTCCCCGCCCAGGGCGTCAACCTCCCGTACAAGGTTGCCTTTGGAAAGTCCGCCTACAGCAGGGTTGCACGAAAGCGCGCCGATACAGTCGGGATTCTGCGTGATTAAAAGACAGGAAAATCCAAGGCGGCTGACAGCCAGGGAAGCTTCAATCCCGGCGTGGCCGCCCCCGATTACAATGCAGTCATAATCCATCAAATATAATTTACATTATCATATACAGAAAATAAAGCCGGCGGCCAGCCCGAACAGCAGCATTGAACCGGTCATTTCGATTAAATGCGCGTACCTGACAATATCGGGAAAGAGCGGGTTAGGGATAATAAGCTGCATACCGGTACTTAAATATACCAGACACACGCTTATGATAAACGCGGGTTTGGTATTGATCATTTTCCGCAGCGGTATAATAAAAGCGCCGAACAAAATTCCGCGCACAATCTGAATGAGGAACAGAACAACCGGAGATGACACAATGGAGGCCGTGTAAGTCCGGGAAATGTTGTTTACAGCGGAGCCCGTATAAAACTCCCGCAGAGCACTGAACTGCCACGCGACAAAATACCCAAATAAAAAGTAAAGACAAAAGTATACAATCCCGATTATCCCGAGTTTGACAAGCAGATTTTTAATGCTGATTTCCCATTTTACAGGAGCAGCATTCGTACGGCCGGTACTTACGGAGGCGGTATCTGCAAAAGCGGTATATGCAGGAACGGAATTTTTATTCCCAAAAAAGATTGTAACAGGCAATGCTGTAACCGCAATTGCGCACAGCGAAGCCAGCATAATACAGAGCACATCGGGCCTTGTTAACGCCGGGAAAGCGCTCCCGAACAATACAGTTTCTATCTGGGTCATAAGTGATGTTATAAGGAAAGTTACCAAAGTCAGATTAAGGTATAATTTTTTACCGCGAATATCTGTATGCTTTGTGATAAAAAACATTGCAAAACAAATCCAGGCAGCAAAAATAATTATGAACAACAGGCTAATGGTAGTTCCCGATTTCTCCATTTCCATAAATCCCTGTGAATAGGGCAGTACAGAGCCGATTACAGAGTTAATAACTGTATAAACCAAAACACACAGCGCCAATTTAAAAATAGTTTTTATCATAAGCAGCTCCTTTTGAACCAATAATGGATTATTTTTATTTGTATTCCAATGCAACTCAGGTTCAAAAGAAGGCAGTTCAGGTTAAAAATTCGGCATATCAGAAAAATTCATTGATAATGGCAGTAACTCAGCTTGAGATAAAATAATCTATGCCGCATAATCACAGACATGAAGTTGATCATTAACACCGATGACCGGTATGCTGAGACTGAAATTATCGTCAACTGCAGCCGGATTGGCGATGAAACCGAAAAACTCCTGGCTGCAATAAGAATGCTGGATATGAAGCTGGCCGGCATAAGGGACGGACGCCAGTATGTAATTGAAGCCTCCGACATTATTTACATAGAGAGTACAGACAAACGATGCTTCCTTTACACCATGACCGGCGCATACGAAAATCAAATGAATCTGAGCGAACTGGAAACAAGGCTGGCTGACCGCGATTTTATGCGTGCAAGCAAGAACTGTCTGTTTAATTTAAAGCACATAAAGTCCATTGAACCTGACCTGGATCGCAGATTAACACTGACAATGGAAAGGGATCTGGTTGTTATTGTATCAAGGCAATATTCAGGATTGGTAAAGGAGAAACTGGAAGGAGTATATCATGGATAAAGAAGAACGAAAAACGCCCTTGATTATTGAATTATTAAAAAATTTCGCAGCTGTATTTACAGCGTCCCTGGTGGCCATGTCATTGGCGGGCATGATACTAAGCCGTAATATACCCAATGCAGATGCAATATCAACTTTGTTCGCGATGAAAAATGGATTATCGTATAACAGTATTCTCCAGATTACAGGATTTTCGCTGGTAATAACGCTGATTGCGGTATTTTTGTTCTCCGGCCAATTTGAAATTAAAATAAAATTTTCGCTGCGGTTGTTGATTTTATTCCTTTTGTCTTTGGTTGTAGTTTCGGTGTTTTCCATAGTATTTGGGTGGTTCCCCATTAATCAAGCCAGCGCCTGGATCGGATTCATCCTGTGTTTTATTGTATGCTACGCAATAAGCGCCGGCCTCACGGTACTGAACCTCAAAATTCAAAAGAATAAATACGGTAAACTGCTGGAAAATTACAAAAACGGCATGAAAGATAAATAAAATTCAAAAAATTTACTTGTCCGGCTTCCTGTTTAATGTTATATTAAAGTAGAGGCATTTATGTCAGAAGCATATGCATACAATGATGAATCTAAATTCACATACGCGGATTATAAGTCATGGGAATTAAAGCCCGGTGAACGATTTGAATTAATTTATGGTGTCCCTTATGCAATGGCCGCTCCAGGATTTACCCATCAGAGGATAGTAACATTATTAGCAGTTGAATTTTTTAATTTTTTAAAAAATAAGACTTGTCAGGTTATAATATCTCCATTTGATGTAAGACTTTTTTACGATGAAGATGAAAGCGACGATACAGTGGTTCAGCCTGACCTTACAGTGATCTGCGATCAAAAAAAAATAGGCGAGGACGGCTGCCGCGGCGCTCCGGAACTGGCGGTTGAAATCCTGTCGCCCTCCAATTCTGCGTTTGAAATGGGACTTAAACTTAATTTATACAAAGAAGCAGGTGTTAAAGAATATTGGGTAGTTGATCCCAAAAATAAACTGGTCAGTGTATATATTTTAAAAAATAATGAATACGTTTTACAGACCTATAAAAACAGTGATTTGATTAAATCCGATATACTTACCGGACTGGATTTATCCGCGGCAGTGATTTTCCGGGAGTAATTGATAAGTAAAAATACCTCTATTTACATGTTTTTTTGTAAAAAAAATTGGAAACTAAAGGAACTAACCGCAAGGGACGCGGCCGCAAAGATTCTAAAACTGACAGATCAGATTCAGAAGGAAACAGAAAAACTGCGTCCCCTTATGAAAATACTCAACCAAAAAAAATTATAGACATTAATGATATTTATTAATCAACCAACCTCGCCGCAGAGCGGACGGGGTATGGTTGTTCTTAAAAGGTATTGGTCTCGGGTTTAATCCCTTATGACCGCTGCAGAGCAGCGGGGTATTAAACCCTCGCCACGAATAAATATTGTATAATATAATTAGAGAACCGAGAGCCTGTCAGATTTTTTCGAAATACTTAATATTTCTCCAAAAATTTACTTGCTAATTTATATACCTGCTTTATTTGTTTTATATCTAAATTCCATTTATCTATTTCCTGTTTGATTAACTCCGGAAATTCTTTACTTATGTCTTTTAATGAATTCCCGGCTGATCTCCTTACGTAATCACTTGTATCATCTTTATGGTCAGAAATAATTTTTATGGCTTCTTCAGGATTATTCATAAAATATGGTCTTTTTGTCCAAATTCTTAAACCTTCAATTGCCGCTCTTCTGTTATTTTCATTTTTGCATTTTAACCAATCATTAATTACTCCCAAAGAATTTCGGTACCCTATGCCTTTGCAATAATTATCAAATGCCATTGCCAAAAATTCCTGAACTTGCCATGAAGTATTTTTACTGACTTCATTTTTTAAAAAATCGTATATTTTTTTATTTTTGGAAGCGATAAGACCCATAATAAAAACACCAAATGCCTGAATATAATATATATCTGAATTGTAACATTCAAATGCTATTACAATGGAATTTTCAACTGAATTATTTTTATAGGTATTTACTGCTTCTTTCTGAATTAATGAATATCTTTCTTTTCCGGTTTCTTCGTTAAAAAAGAGCTTTTTATAATAATTTATATCAATCATAATATGATTTTATTTTTCTTATTAACTAATGTCAACTTATTCTTGACAATAATTAAAAACTATTATAAATATAAATCAAGATAATGAGGTAATAATGTTTGAAGATATGTTTGATACTTATTGCGGGTTAAAATGTTCTGATTGTGAATTTAAGGAAAAATTTAGCTGTAACGGCTGTATAGCTTCGGGAGGGAAACCATTCCACGGAAAATGTGAAGTTGCCGATTGCGCAATTTCCAAAAACAAAAGGTTCTGCGGTGAATGTGAAAATTTCCCCTGCGAAATTCTTAAAAGATATTCCTTTGATAAAGAGCACGGAGATAACGGCGCACGAATAGAACATTGTAAAAATCTAAAAGCGGAAATGGTTAAAAAAGCAAGGCGGGGAATAAGCCCGATAGGTATCTGCGGACATCATTGTGATTATTGTTTCCTGGGGCAAAGGTGCGGCGGCTGCAGAAGCGATTATAATTGCTGCTCGTATGCAACCCTGTTTGAAGATAAAATTTGTCCGAATGTAAAATGTGCAAAAGAAAAGAAATTATCCGGTTGTTATGAATGTTCAGATATAGAAGATTGCATGATCGGTTATTATGGACAAAAAAATGAATATATTGCAAAAGCAACAGCATTGTTTATTAAAAAGCATGGCGGGGAAAGTTATTCAAAAACATTAAAACGGGCAATTGATGCAGGGAAAAATTATCCCAAAACTTTTGATGCAGCCGGCAGCGTTAAGGGCGCATTGGAATTACTGGAAAAATATATAGGGTAATATTAAAACGAAAATTGCAATGACCGCATAAGTAGTGCGAACGCTGTTGACTACTACCCGCCAATCAGCTATCATTAATAATATTCACAGCGGCTATAAGCCCAAAGGAGACATATAATGCGGAATTATAACAATAACACATTCTCTTTACGGGCAGGCAGCATAAACTAAACGCATCCATAGAGTTTCCCTCTTTTGCTCCTGACTCATAAACTACCCATTTTATCAGATAGATACTCACCAAAAATTTTGAATTAAGTTTAATTCAAAACGTGTATTGTCCGGGAGGAAAACTTTGTCTTACCTTAAAAAGTTCATTTCATTTTATAAACCGTACCGCCTGCTGTTTGCGGCGACTGTAATCTGCGCTTCAGTATCAACTCTCGCGGCTTTGGCATTGCCGTTATGCATCCGCTATATAACAACGGAAGTCCTTACTGCGTCTGCCGCGGGACCGCTGCCGCTGATTCTGCGTACTTCAGTTATTATGCTGGTAATTATCATCGTTCAGGTGATCTGCGGAGTTTTTTATGACCACAGGGGCCACGCGATGGGCGCGATGATGGAACGCGATATGCGCAACGAACTTTTCAATCACTGCCAGCGGCTGCCGGTACAGTTTTTCGACAATCAGAAAACGGGCGCACTTATGTCGCGCATCACCAATGACCTTCTCAATCTCGCGGAAACCTGTCACCACGGGCCGGAGTTCATCTTTATCTCGCTTACGAGTTTTATCGGCGCGTTTATTATCCTTTTCAGAATTGACGCAAGACTCACTTTAACCATTTTCGCGGTGCTGCCCCTTATGGTGATTTATACCGTATTTTTTCACGGGAGATTAAGAAAAGCATACAGGGAGAGCCGGGAAAAAATCGGCGAGCTTAACGCTTCACTGGAAGACACATTGTCGGGAATCAGGGTGGTAAAATCATTTACCAATGAAGACCTGGAAGATAAAAAATTCCGCAGGGCCAACGAAACGTTTTCAAAAGGCAGAATCAACATTTACCGCAATGAGGCCTATTATTATTCGGTAATGGAATTCTTTTTTGTCCCCCTGGTAACAGCTGTCGTAGTGGTCACGGGAGGATTGTTGATTTCGCATTCAAGCCTGTCCGCCCCGGACCTAATTGTGTTTCTGCTTTACATCGGCTACCTGACTTCTCCCCTGACGCGTGTTGCCCAGCAGGTCGGAATGTACCAGGACGGGATCGCGGCATTTATCCGTTTTATGGAGATACTGGAAACTCCACCGGAACAAATTAACAACGAACCGCACGAATACTCACAACAAAATAAATTTAATGGTCATATTGTCTTTGATAACGTCAGTTTCCGTTACGGTACAGATTTGGAAAATGTCCTTGAAAATATTAACCTGGACATAAAGCCCGGCGAATCGGTCGCGCTGATCGGATCTTCGGGCGCTGGCAAGTCGACTTTATGTTCGCTTATACCGCGATTTTATGAACCGTGTTCGGGACGGATTCTCCTTGACGGCGAGGACATCAGCGGGATTGATCTGCAAACGTTGAGGAACAATATCGGTCTAATCGCACAGGATGTTTATCTTTTTAACGGAACAGTCACAGAGAATATCGGTTACGGGAAACCCGGAGCTTGTGCAGATGAGATAATCAATGCAGCAAAAATGGCCAATGCCCATGATTTTATCAGCGCCCTGCCAAAAGGATACGATACTCAAATCGGGCAGCGCGGAATAAAACTGTCAGGCGGACAGCGCCAGAGGCTGTCGATTGCAAGGGCTTTTTTAAAAAATCCGCCGATCATAATACTTGATGAAGCGACCAGCGCCCTGGATTATGAAAGCGAGCAGGTCATTCATGACTGTATTGAAAGTTTTATGAAGGACAGGACAGTATTGATTATTGCGCACAGGTTATCGACTGTCAGAAAAGCCAAAAAGATCTTTTCAATATCTGGCGGGAATATAGAAGAGAAAATTTTGCCGGAAATTGATACATTGGAATGATAATGGAACCGGCGCACAAAGATGCGGCGCACAAAGATGCGGCGCACAAAGATGCGGCGCGGCAAAAATTCGACCTTACTGAGGGCGGAATTTTAAAAAAACTTCTCCAGATAGCCGTGCCGATCATCGGAACCCAGCTCATCACAATGGCATACAACCTCACCGATCTTTTCTGGCTGGGCAGGGTCGGCAGCGATGCGGTTGCTTCGGCTGGGTCGGCGGGGATGTATCTTTGGCTGTCCTTTGGCTTTCTTTTGATCGGCAGAATGGCGGCGGAGATCGGGGTCTCGCAGAGTTTTGGCAAGGGCGATAAAAAAACCGCCCAGGCCATTGCCCAAAATTCAATGCTTATTGCGCTGGTACTGGGACTGATCTTCGGCCTGACCATGGTGATCTTCAACAGGAACCTCATTGGGTTTTTTAATTTTAAAGAAAGCGAAGTAGCAGCCAGGGGTGCAGTTTATATCCGGATTACAGGCATTCCAATACCTCTGGTTTTTATGGCTGCTGTCGTTACCGGTTCATTCAACGCCTCGGGGAATTCACGCACTCCGTTTATCATGAACGCCATAGGCCTGGTGATAAATGTAATTCTTGATCCGATTTTTATTTTTGTATTAGGGATGGAGGTCAGGGGAGCGGCCATTGCAACTGTGATTGCACAGGTAATATCCTGCGGATCGCTGTTCATGGCCTTTTATGTTTCCATGCACAGGCCGTTTGCGCGATTTTCATTCATCTTTAAACCTGACATAAAAATTATCGCAAGGCTGCTCAAGTGGTCGGTTCCGATTGGCCTTGAAAGTATTCTGTTCTGTTTTCTTTCGATGTTGTGTTCAAGAATCGAAGCGTCATTCGGCGCAGATGCGATTGCCGCAGCAAAAATCGGATCGCAGATTGAATCACTGTCCTGGCTTTTGGGCGGCGGATTCAGCTCCGCCCTGGTGGCGTTTATAGGGCAGAACCACGGCGCGGGAAAACAGGATCGCATACGCAAGGGTACAAAAATCGCCGCCGGCATTATGGCAGTCTGGGGTTCCGCAATAGCAACAGCCTTCCTGACACTGGGACCGGCGATCTTCTTTATTTTTTTGCCGGTACAGAGGCTAAAACCGCTTGGAGGAAATTATTTATTCATCATGGCTTTCTGCCAGCTTTTCATGAACCTTGAAGGAGTCGGGTCAGGCGCTTTCAAGGGGACAGGCCGGACCATTCCGCCTTCCCTTGCAAGCATTATCATAAACAGCTCCCGGCCAATTTTGGCATTTCTGTTGTCAAGGACCAGTCTTGGGATTTACGGTGTATGGATTTCCGAATCTTTTACCGCAATTGTACGCGGCAGCTGGATCTGCATTTGGTATTTATTGGCGGAGAGGAAGAAAGTCAAAAATTACATGTAAACTTCATAAGATTCAATGTTTTCATCATAACCCTTTACTGAAATGACCTGTTTTTCGCCAAAAGGAAAAAGATCCTTTGTACTTTCCCAAACCGCCGCTGTTACCAGTATACCGCCCGGTCTGGAGCTGCTTTCCATCCGCTGAGCAAGGTTAACCGCTGCTCCGATAACAGTATATTCAATCCGCGTCCTGGAACCGAGGTTACCGACAATTACATTGCCGGTGTTAATTCCGATCCTCACTTTTAAATTTATATCAGCAATACGCTTCCATTTTTCGGCAAGTTCCGTTATTTTTTTCTGCATTGCAATTGCAGCGCGGATACAGCGTTCACAGTGGTCAGACATGCTGAAAGGGTCTCCAAAAAACGCAAGTATTCCGTCGCCCATAAATTTATCCACTGTTCCGCCGTGGGCAAAAAGAATCTCCGCCATGGATTCAAGGTAATCGTTCAGGAAATCGTGGACTTGATTGGGACTTCTGGAAGCGCTCCATTTTGTAAAACCTGATATATCGGCGAAAAGCATAGTCAGTTCTTTATATGCGGGAACAAGATCGGTTTTTCCTTCCCGTATAATACGTTCGGCGAGAGCGCGGGGAAAATACCTTGAAAGCGCATTCTTTAGCAATTCCTGTTCACGGTAACGGGCCAGGAGCCTGAATAAAAATATACAAAGCCACAGGAAAAAAATGAAAGATACAGGCAGGGCATACCAGGGCGCAATAGAGACTACAGCCCACCGATACCAGGTGATCCCTGAAAATACTGCGATTAATAAAAGAAAACCCAGATGAAAAAACAAATCTTTCCGGGCTCTAATGCAGAAGAAACCGGCAATCAATAAAAACAGCGGTGCAAGGCATTTAAATACTGCCGATGGTTCATATATAAAACTGTTCTTTTGCGGAGAGTCCAGAATGCTGCCAAGCACATTGGTATGAATCCCGGACAGGGGATAGAGCTTCTCAAATGATGTTGGACCAAAGTCCTTCTGCGAACTGGAAATTTCGGCAATAAAGACAATACGGTTCCTGAAATCGTTGGTGATTTCATTGTAAAGTTCATCATTGGAAAATGCTTCAACCAGGGTGGAAAGTGAATTGCGCTTGCTCCCTGCCCAGGTTTCGGTAAAGGGGACAAGCATATTTCCTTTTTTATCAATGGGAATTTTTATTGATTCTCCGTCTGTAAAGGAAAGTGTTAAATATTTCCCTGCATCAAGTTCAATAGACTCAACAGGAATACGCCGTTCTGCAACAGCTGCCGCCAAAGGCAGCGCCGGAATATATCCGTCATTCCAGCGGTACAATAAAGGGACACGGCGATAAACTCCATCGGAATCAGGCTCCATATTAACGTGTCCCAGCATTGTTGCAGTCTGTCCAAGTGCATCAAAAGGCAGCAAAAAAGTTTTAGCCACAGGTATATTTCCGGGATTTTTTACTTTAATATGCCAAACATGCTTTTCAAGCATCTGCATTTCGGAATCGGTTAATTCCGGGTAAACAAGGCCGGTTGTTTCTTTATCCACTGCAAGAACCGCGATAACCGAATACCGTGTATTCTTCAAAGCTTCAACAAAAGCCCTGTCGCCGGTTTTTCCGTAACGGAACTGGAAATCAAGAATTACCGACGCATTGGCGTCTGCAAGCACTTCCAGGGCCTGACTGAAAGCTTCGCGGGTATCAAGTTTGGTTCCCAGCTCTTCTATGCTCGGATCATTTAAGTCCACATAAGTGATATGCGAATTTTTTTCAATATTGCCGCTGACAATCCTGTATTTAATAAAACGATCGTACAGGGCAGTATCCCATAAAGGGATAATCCCGGAAAGCAACAGCAACCCTGTAACAACACAGGAGATAACCATTGAAATTAAAAAACTGTAATACCTTCTAATGACGAACTCCTATGGCTCTGACATACAAATCTTTACCGGAAAATTTTGCGGTAATTATTTTATCATCACCGGAAGAACTATTTACCGGACCTGCTTCTCTGGATGTACTTCCGTTTGTAATAATTGGTACAGCAGGTCCGCCCTGACTTGAAGCCGCATCCTGAAGCCGCGCAATTTCACTGTACAGGTTATCGGTATTCTGCCGGGAGGAATTGTTCTTAAACAGGGAAATGAGCCTTTCCAATTCACCCTGTCTGGAAGAAGAAACAATTACATAAACGGTTTCTGTACCCGAAGGATCGGTCAATCTTAACGGCTTAAGAGGTATTGGAGTATCTTTACCGGCATCCTGATTATACCAAACATATATTTCCTGCACAGATGTATAAACAAATACATAACAGTAACAATCACTGTGCGGAGTAATAACGAGGCTGAACCGTTCGCCGGTTTCCATGCTGATTGTTCTGTTAATCGGCAATGATTCCCCGCTATTTTCCTTGAAAAATTGTATATCCCAATCCAGAGTTTTTGTTTGTGAAAAAACCGCTCCGGGTATGGACAGGAAGAAAAACAAGAAGAATGAGAATTGAAATGGCAATTTTTTTCTCATTGACGGACCTGCCTTTGAAAATTAATTATAGATGATATTATTTATAGTTCCAAGCCGTTGTTTGATAACGATTTTTTTGTTTTGGTGAGATAATTAATATCGCAAAAATAAACCACTCATTGACAACAGCTTTTCACGGGAAGTAAATTATACAAATGAATAAAAAAGCTATCATTGTACTGTGCGGTTTGTTATTGGCCAGGGTCTGTTTGAATGCTCAGGATGTGGAGGTGTTTCCGCAGCTTGGACATTCTGATTCAGTAAATTCCGTGGCGATAAATCAAAACGGGAATTATTTTCTTTCTGGTTCTGATGATAAAACCATTAAGCTCTGGGATGCAGCCACAGGACGGCAAATCAGGACTTTTACTGGTCATAATGATAGTGTAACTTCTGTAGCATTCAGCCCGGACGGAAAACAGATTCTTTCAGGTTCTGAAGATGAAACCCTCAAGCTCTGGGATATATCCACAGGACGGATAATCCGAACTTTTACTGGTCATAACGATAGCGTTACTTCTGTAGCATTCAGCCCGGACGGAAAGCAGGTGCTCTCAGGTTCCTGGGATGATACCATAAAACTTTGGGATACAGCTACAGGCAGAGAAATCAGGACTTTTTCCGGTCATGATTCCGCTGTTACTTCCGTAGCATTCAGCCCGGACGGAAAGCAGGTGCTCTCAGGTTCCTGGGATGATACCATAAAACTTTGGGATACAGCTACAGGACAGGAAATCAGGACTTTTTCCGGTCATGATAATGATGTAAATTCTGTGGCATTTAGTCCGGATGGGAAGCAGATCATAACTGGTTCTGATGATAAAACCATTAAACTCTGGGATATAGCTTCAGGACGGGAAATCAGAACTTTTACCGGTCATAATGATTATGTTATTTCCGTAGCATTCAGCCCGGACGGGAAGCAAGTGCTCTCAGGTTCCTGGGATAACACTATTAAACTCTGGGATAAGGAAACAGGTAGTGAAATCAAAACTTTTTTAGGTCATGATTCCACTGTTGCCTCCGTAGTATTCAGCCCTGACGGAAAGCATATTCTTTCAGGTTCCTGGGATGATACCATAAAACTTTGGGATTTAACAGGACGGGAAATCGGGTTTTTAAGCGGACATTCCGAAGATGTAACTACTGCAGCGTTAAGTCAAAATGTAACAGTGTTTCCGCAGCTTGGACATTCAATGGTGGTTACTTCATTAGCGTTCAGTCCTGACAGCAAACAGATACTTTCTGGTTCCTGGGATAAAACAATTAAATTATGGGATACTGTCACTGGGAAAGAAATACGAACTTTTTCCGGACATAATGCTGGGGTTTTTTCTGTAGCATTCAATTCTGACGGCACAAAGATCCTTTCTGCTTCAATGGATGGTACAATTAAATTGTGGGATACCGCTACTGGTGAAGAGATACAAACTTTTTCCGGGCAAATAGAAGGTTTTCCTGCAGTGTTCAGCCCTGACAATAAACAAATACTTTCCGGTTCCTGGGATGGAACAATTAAACTTTGGGATATTGCTGCGGGCAAAGAACTACGTACCTTTTCCGGGCATACTGCTGAGGTCAATTCTGTAGCATTCAGCCCTGACGGTACACAGATACTTTCTGGTTCCGCAGATAAAACAATTAAGCTTTGGGATGCTGCCACCGGCAATGAAATACGAACTTTTTCCGGACATAATGATACGATTTGGTCTGTAACATTCAATTCTGACGGTACAAAGATCCTTTCCGGTTCAATGGATAATACAATTAAGCTCTGGGATACCGCTACCGGCAAAGAGTTACGAACCTTTATCGGGCACAAAGCCGAAGTAATGTCTGTTGCGTTCAGCCCCGATGACACACAGGTACTTTCCGGTTCAATAGACGGAACAATCAAACTGTGGGATGCCGCTACCGGTAAAGAGATACAAACTATTTCAGGGTATAAATTTCCGGTTTGGCCTGTTAGGTTCAGCCCCGATGGCAAACAGATAATTTCTGGTTCCTGGGATTATACAATTAAGCTCTGGGATGCGGTTACCGGCAAGGAGATACGAACTTTTTCCGGGAATATAAAAACGGTTTTTTCTGTAGCATTCAGCCATGATGGTACACAGATACTTTCCGGTTTTGGAGATAATACAATTAAATTGTGGGATTCCGCTACTGGCAGCGAGATACGTATCTTTTCCGGGCAAGTGATTGATTCTTTTGCGAACATCCATGATGGCTCGTGGATCATTTCCGGTTCTTTGAATAGCTCAATTAATTTATTGGATGCCGCTACCGGCAAAGAGGTAAAAATAATTTCTGTTAATTCTGTAGCTTTCAGCCCTGACGATACACAGATACTTTCAGGCTCTGCAGATAATTTAATCAAACTGTGGGATGCCGCTACCGGTAAGGAGATACGAACCTTCTCCGGACATACAGGTCCAGTTAATTCTGTAGCTTTCAGCCCTGACGGCACACAGGTAGTTTCTGGTTCTGATGATAATACAATTAAACTGTGGGATGCTGCTACCGGTAAAGAGATACGAACCTTTTCCGGACATACAGATAGGATTTTGCGTGTAGTGTTCGGTTCTGACGGTACAAAAATCCTCTCTGTTGCAATGGATGGTACAATGAAAGTGTGGGATACGGCTTCAGGTATAGAAATAGGAACCGTTTCCTGGTATTCCGATAAAAATATATATCCTCCTATAGTTTTCAGCTCTGACGGTACAGAGTGCCTGGTACCATCTGATAATAATAACTTTAGTTTGATGGATACTTCTTCATTCGAATTAATCAGAACATTCTCAGGGCATACTGGCTGGATAGGATCTTTAGCTTTCAGCCCTGACGGTACACAGATCCTCTCCGGCTCAGGTGACGGTACCATCCGTCTGTGGGACAAGGAAACCGGCAAAGAAATAGCCTCCTTCATTTCTTTCTCAGGCAGCGACTTCATG
>WQZG01000078.1 GCA_009780855.1 Treponema sp. | reverse complement strand
TATCAGAACAACGCGATTATGACTTATTCGCTTAACGCCTACATGCCCTGGGAAGGGTACAATATTGTCTTTAACGGATCAAAAGGGCGGCTGGAAGTCAATGTAATTGAAAAATCCTACATTAACGCCGGCGGGGAAAAAGGCGAAGAAGGCGCCCTGGTCGGCAAAACATTAACCGTAAAACCGATGTTCGGCAAACCTTACGAAGTTCCGTTTGATCAGGGCGAGGGCAGCCACGGAGGCGGAGATCTCGTAATGCTGAATGACATCTTTGGAAATCCCCAGCCGGACCGTTTCAAGAGGGCGGCCTCCCACATTGACGGCGCGTATTCAATACTTACGGGAATCGCAGCCAACAAATCGATCGCGTCAGGGCAGCCTGTCCGCATCAAGGATTTGCTGACTTTTTAACCGCGCCGCTGTATGCACGCCGGGAAAAAAAAGATAGGCTTTGTTCTCGCGTCTACCCATACAGGCGCGGGGCAGAGTGTTTGGCCTTCGTTTGTCAGGACCGCGCTGGTCCGTGACTGCAGCCTTTACATTTTTCCCGGAGGGCGGCTCAACGCCAAAACTGATTCGGAAAATCTGCGCAATTCCGTTTATTCTCTTGTTAACGATAAAAATTTGGACGGCTGCATAAGCTGGAGTTCCACGATCCGCTACACCGAATCAAATGAAGAATTCGAACAATTCCATTCAGGATTCGGATCACTCCCCTTTGTAACCATGACCCATAAAGTCCGGGGCCGTCCCTGTGTGGCTTTTGACGCGTATACCGGAATCCGCTGGCTTGTGTCTCACTGCATCGATGTTCACGGCGCCAAAAAAATCGCTTTTCTGCGCGGCCCGGATTTCCATAAATCCGCTCATGCACGGTATGAAGGCTATTGCGATGCGTTAAGGGAACATGGTTTGCCGGTTACACCGGACAGTCTTCTTGTTACCGATCCTTTTAACTGGAATGACGGGCAGGCAGCAGCGGCGCAGCTTTTTGAAGATCGCGGGCTCCGGCCCGGGAGGGACTTTGATACCCTTGCCGGTTCAAGCGATCTGATGACATTGGGCGCGGTCAATTATTTTTTGGGACTTGGTTATCACATACCGGATGATTACCGCGCCATCGGTTTCAACAACTCGGTCGAAAGCCGCCTGACCGAAAACCCGCTTTCTACTGTTAATGTTCCGTACTCCGCTTTGGGTAAGGAATCATTCCGTATACTTTCGGATTTAATGAAAAACAAAAATTGCTGCGCAGCCGATGTTTTTCTTCCGGTGGAGCCAATTATACGGGAATCCTGCGGATGTATTGGTTCCCATTTTGCTTCATCATTAAAGTCTGTTCAAAACCTGACAGCTTTTATCCTGGATTACCTCAAGCTTGATCCTGCGGACTCCGGCGTGCAGGCAATTCCGGTTATCAGCGCGCTTGAAAGGATTTCTGAATCTGCGAACGCGGATGTACTTTCTTCGCCGCAGGCCAAAGAGTTTTTTAACCTATTTGAAAAAGTTCTTCCGCTTTTTTTTGCTTCCGGCCGTGACATCGAGCTTTTGTTCGGCCTGACCGAGGATGTATGCAGTCTGGGTTTGGTTGCCTCTTTGCTTGCGCCGGTTCTTAAACCTGCCGTTTACAGGACTATTCATAAAATACATGAAAAGCTTATGGTGCAGTCACGGTACGAAACGGAGAACAGGAATACCGTGCTTAATTCCCTGAAATGCGAACTTTTGGGAACACGCGACAGACGTTCCCTTATCCGCAGTCTTGCCCTGGCTCTTCCCAAAATCGGAATTAAAACAGCCGGAATCGCACTCTACAGGGATGATAAAACATCATTTTGGGCAGGCAGTTTTTTACCTGACGGAATCAGCGGGATCGGGGAACTGTCTTTCCCCGCAGGCCGTTTGGTACCGCAGGCGCTGGAATCCGGATTTGCGGACGGTATTTTTATGGTCCAGCCCCTTTTTACCGACAACCAGTCGCTTGGTTATTTTATCCACAATGTACCTTTTTATGACGGTGTAATTTTTGAGGAACTGCGTTCCGCTGTCAGTTATGCGTTAAAGGGAATTTTTTTGTTTGAAGAACTGGCCAGGGAAAAACGTATCGCCGAACAGGCCGAACGCGCAAAGACTGAATTTATAAGTACACTGGAAAATGAACTGGTTGATCCCCTTGCCGGCATAATGGAACGGATAGAGAAACTCCAGTCAGAGGTCAGCCGCGGCTTTACCGGCGGCAATGCCGATGGCCCGGGTTTGATCTCCGGTTCCAACATTGATGAGCTTAAGTCGTATGCGGCGTCCAGGGAAGAACGGATCGAAAACCTCCTTGATTTAGCGCTTTCCGGTATTGATGATTTACCCCTTAAAAAAAGCCTTTTTAACCCGGAAGATTTGTTTTCCGAAATCGCACCGGTAACGGCGAGAGATGTTTTCCCGCTGATTGGAGGCGACAGTAATAAATTATCGAGGTGTTTTTCACTTATACGCGAAATTTATTCAGGGGATTTTACGGCCTCGGTAACCTACAGGGGTCTGCGGCTGGTTTTTATGGCGGCTCCGGCCGCGGCTGCGGCAAAAACCCGGAAGAACTCCGCAGATTCCATTAATAAATCAATGCTTCTCCCGGAGCGGGTTATTCTTATGCACGGGGGCGAGTTTAAAAAAACAGCTCTTTCATGTGTGATTACCCTGCCGTGGCCGGACCTTAACGGGAATGATTCTGTCCTCCGCAGTCCCGGCAGACATGAAAACATATTGTCGCTTTCCGGATTTGTCTGCGGCGGTTTGCCTGATCTGCCGGTATTTACTGATCCGCTTAAAGCAAGCGGTTCCGGCAAAACCGCGTTTATTATCTGGAACACAGACAGCGCTTGTCCGCAGGATCTGCTGACAGTTTCTTCCCTCTGTGGCCGGAGCGAATTCGCGGAAGCGGCGTTTTTATGCTTTGGAAAAAATTTTATAGGCGAGGAATCCATTATCAGCGGAATTGAAAAACTGCTGCGTTCGCCCAAAAAAACCATACTTTATATCGGCGGGGACCAGGATTCATTGCGCGGACTTTCGGAAGATGAAATATTCATTCCCTCAATGTCATTATATAACGACACAGTCTCGGCCATATGTCCGCAGATGATAATCTGCAATTCCGCGGATACTGAATGTATCGCCGCGATTAGACGGCATCCCATGACTGTAACTGTGCCTGTTGTAATAACACCCGGCCGCATGGCCGGCGCAGATGTTACAGTGTTAAGCCAGTATTCCCGGGTTATTATCTGCCATCGTGGAGTGTCTTTATCGCCGGAATTTATTTCGCGTTTGCATAATGTTCTTGCCGGCGCGGAAATCCTGCCGCCCCATACAGGCGCCCTTGTCAAGAAAACCATTTCTTTTCTGGACAGGAATCTGCAATCATATATATCGCGCTGGAAACTGGCTGACGCGGTAAATGTAAACGAGGATTATCTTACCCGGATATTTCGTCAGGAAATGGGGCTGCCGCTGTGGGATTATTTAAACAGGCTCAGGGTTTACATTGCGGAAGAATTGCTGCTGCAGACTGATTTAAGTGTTCAGGAAATTGCCTACAAATCCGGCTTCCGGGATCACGCTTATTTTAACAGGGTCTTTAAAAAAATTATCGGGATACCGCCGGGACATCTTCGAAAACAAATAACAAAGTCGGAAAAATCCAATTAGTCGCCTTTATTTTCTTTTAATAAAGCATTATCTTTACTTATATGACGTCCAAATCGGTTCAGTCCGGTAATAAATCCCTTTGGCGCGAAATTAAACGCCACAGATCGGTGTACTTTCTGCTTATTATTCCCCTCGCTTATTATATTATTTTTAAGTATCTTCCCATCTGGAACGGGCAAATCGCGTTCAAGGATTTTATGCCCCTTGACGGCGTACTTGGCAGCAGGTGGATTGGGTTGGATAATTTTAAAACTTTTATCCATTCATTTTACTTTGCCGAACTTCTGCGTAACACCCTCTTTTACAGTTTTGGCAAACTCCTTGTAAGTGTGCCGGCCGCAATTATTCTGTCTGTTACCATTTACGAATGCGCGTGGCGCAAGCTGGCAAAACTTGTGCAGACCATGGCTTATCTTCCGCACTTCCTTTCCTGGGTAATCATGTACGGAATCCTTTTGACGCTGCTGGCCCCCGGCGACGGGATTATCAACGATGTCATCAAGGCATTCGGCGGTGAGCCGGTTGCTTTTCTTACCAATACAAAAACCTTTCCCTGGATAGTGATCCTGTCGGATGCCTGGAAGGAAATGGGCTGGTCAGCGATTATTTTTATCGCCGCACTTATCGGAATCGACCCATCGCTTTTTGAAGCCGCCATTGTTGAAGGGGCGACAGCTCCCCAGCGCGTCTGGTATATTACCCTGCCGTCGATAAGGCCGGTAATTGTGATTGTGGTGCTGCTGCGGCTTGGCACAATAATGGACGCCGGATTCAACCAGATGTTCATGCTCTATTCCATTCCGGTATACAGTGTGGCAGACATAATCGATACCTGGGTTTACAGGCAGGGCCTGCTGCAGTTTCAGTTTGGGCTCGCGACCGCGGTGGGAATTTTCAAGGGAGTAATAGGCCTTGTGCTTATTCTTGTCAGCAACCAGTTGGTTAAAAAACTGACTGATTCATCATTATTTTAGCGAGTTTACTGTGGAAAAAAAGAAAAAAAATGTGCAGCTAAGGCAGATTGGCGTCAACAAACTGACGATCAAGCTTACCGGCGCGGACAAGGTTTTTTATGCCGCGGTAAATGTTTTTTTAATATTGGTTCTGATAATCGTGTTTATTCCCATGTGGAGTACAATTACCCTTTCATTCAGGCCCAGCGCCTTTATAGGTTCCAATCTCGAAGGAATGTTTTTGGCGCCCTGGAAATGGTCTGTGTCCGCATACCGGGCGCTTCTCGGCAACCTTGGATTTATCAACGCCCTTGTTAACAGTTTAAAAATTTTTGTTTACGGAGTCGCCGCCGCCCTTTTTTTAACCATACCGCTTGCCTATGTTTTGTCCGTCAAATCATTGCCCGGCCGTAAAATACTGATGGTATTGGTGCTTATTCCATATCTTTTTAGTGTCGGCCTAATACCTACTTACCTGGTGGTAAACGGCCTGGGGCTTACGAACAAGCTGGCCGCGGTTTTTTTACCCGGCGCTATCGGCACCTACAACTGTCTTATCATGTACAGATTTTTCGAAGGGATTCCCGATGAACTCAAAGAATCCGCCCGCATTGACGGCGCGGCCGAATGGTTTCTGCTGCTGCGGATTATCCTTCCCCTTTCCAAACCGATAATCATGACCATCGGTCTGTATTACGGCGTCGGCTTCTGGAATGACTTCTTTAACGCCATGCTTTATATTACCAATAACGCGCTTCAACCCCTTCCCATACTTTTGCGCAATATCCTTATGGCTACAGGAATGAACGAGTTCCTCGAGGTTAACGCCTTTGGAGACGCGCCGGTACAGGCAATCAAGGCAGCCAGTGTTTTTATGTCCGCCATACCCATGCTGCTCGCTTATCCGTTTATACAAAAATATTTTACAAAGGGAACCCTTTTGGGAAGCGTCAAAGGTTAAAGGTTTTTAATGATGTTTTTTAATGCGGTAAAAATGAAAGACCTATGTCTTTCATAATATATTATTGAGGAGAATTTTAATGAGAGCAAAAGTTAAAGCTGTGTCCGCACTGCTGCTGCTGTTATGCATGACAGGAATGGTTTTTGCCAGCGGCGGTCAGGCCCAGACACAGGCGCCTGCGGGCCCTGTATCCATTGAACTCTGGTACGGTCTTTCGATGACCGAATCGCCTCCGCCTCCGGCGGACTGGAATGTGCTTCAGTTAATCAAGGATAAACTGAATATCGATCTCAAGATCAGCGCACTGCCCAGTTCCGATAACGATCAGGCAACGAGGATCCAGGCGGCGGCCGCGGCCAATGCTTTGCCGGATCTTTTCCAGATTGGAAGGGGCCCCTGGCTCAATCTCGTAAAGACAGGCCTGCTGGGCGCGGTGGATGATCTTTATCCGTTAATGCCGGTCCGCACAAAAGATATGCACAACGCGGACGCAAGGGCTTTTACAACCTATAACGGAAAAAATTACGGTTTTGCCGCTGTCAGTACAATTGAAAAAAACGAAGGCATTGTAATCCGCAAAGACTGGCTTACCAAACTTGGTCTTAGTGTTCCTGTAACAACAGAGGACCTTTTTAACGTGATGAAGGCCTTTACCAATAATGATCCCGACGGCAACGGCAGGGCTGACACCTACGGATACGGCGCCTTTATCGAAAACACTGTCCCTTATGAATACGGACTCGGCCGCCGCCTGGACCCGATTATGGGCGCATTCGGCGTAGCAGGGGCCTGGAACTTCGACAGCAAAAAAGCCGGCCTTGTTGTTAGGGACCCGGCCTTTTTTGACGCACTTACCTATGTCAAGAGAATGGTTGACGAAAAAGTCATCGATCCCAACTGGCTCTCCTATACCAAAGACGACTTTAGGGCCGCCTGGAAACAGGGCCGTTTTGGCATTATGAGAGAGCAGTTTGCCGCTCTTTGTTCGCAGTCCAACTATGCTCCGTTTGACCAGAATTTCCCCAACGGCGAATGGATGGTCATTGATCCGCCCAAAGGGCCGTCAGGTCAGTCCGCGGTCGGTGTATTCCCCACTCCATACCGTGTTTACTCTGTTTCAACAAAAGCAATACAGGCGGGCAAAGGCCCCTCTGTCGCAAAGCTCCTTGAATGGATGTCCACAGACGGCTACTATCTGCTGGGCTGGGGACAACAGGGTGTAAACTTTGTATTGGGTCCCGACGGCGCGCCCACATCGGCCGGTATTCCCGATCCTTCCAAAGGCTGGGATAAACCGGACGTAGTCAGCATTACCCAGCTCCGCAACATGGTATTCTACAACAGTGATATTGAACTGATTGCCCGCTATCCTTCGTTTAAAACAGCGGCAGGCAGGACAATGAATATGCTTGATGTTCTTGCGCAGATGCAGGGCAAGGCCTGGACACCCAACAACGGTTCCACCTTAATGCCGGCCGCCAGCGCTGATCTCGAACGTTTCTACAACCAGGGTGTAGTGGAATTTGTCACCGGCCAGCGTCCGCTCACACAGGCCAACTGGACCGCCTGGGTCGCGGATTTCGACAAGGTCGGCGGGCTTGCCTGGCAGACCGATGGAATTAACAAGGCCAGAGACGAAAATTATCTTTATTGACTAGCGAAGTGAGAGTCGTGTACGGGCTTGCCCGGACATGACCCGTCGATGGCGCCGGGTGCGGGGCTTGTCCTGCAGCCGGCGCCATTATATTATATTCAACAGATGTGTACAGCCCTGGGCGGACACATGGAAAAGATTTTGACCAAACAGGAATATATAAAAATACTAAAACAGCTCATTAAAAAATATCATCCGGATTTATGTAATAATGAATATCTTCAATCCGCATACAACGAAATTACCGTCAAACTGATTCAAAGGCTAAACCGGATTAAGAGGCTGAACCAGATTGAAATACCTGGTTTGCAGGACATTAAAGCTGCCGCAAATCACGGCAGTGCAGCGGCAAATCAAAACGATCAAAAAAAATTAACTGCTTTGAGCGAACAGGATTATAGATATTACAGGCTTGGTATAAAATACTATAAAAATATTCACCCGGACAAACTGTTTAAAAAGAATCCGGATACAACATATGAATCAAAAAAATACGATGAGCTGCTGTCCGCATTAAACAATATTTACATGTCTTTTAATTTATCGCAATATTATTTTAAAAAAGTAATTGATGATTATCCGGATTCCCCATACGCACATGACGCAGGGCAAAAGATCAGATTGCTTAAAAAATTATTTAAAAGTTACGATAATGTTTCCATGGATGCGGACAGGATTGTTGACAGCAGGGAATTTGTCAGCGCGATGGGATTGAAGATGATGGAGTAAAATTTTTTTGTACTGCTTCTGAGAACCTCTTGTAAAGAACAGCAACAAGGTCTTTACTTTGGTATGGATATGGATCAGAAGAAAATACAAAATCATTTTACTGCGACCGGGATTGTTTTTAATTCCAAAATGCAGATATTGATGATAAGGCATAAAAAGTTAAATGTATGGCTGCCGCCGGGCGGACACATCGAAGACAATGAGCTGCCACAGGAAGCGGTTTTGCGCGAAGTACTGGAAGAAACCGGAATCAGGTCTAAAGTATTGCAGGTAAGCAGCCAATTAAGCCTGTCCGACAATCATTGCAGGGAGTTGGAACGTCCTTTTATATTACTCCTGGAAGATATTGAAGGAGACGGTCTGCATAATCATATAGATATGGTATTTATTTGCAAAGCCTTAAGCGAAGAATTAAATATGCAAAAGTCAGAAGTAAATGATATTGGCTGGTTTAATATCGACCAAATTTATCAATTGGAAACTTTTGAAAATGTTATTCAATCAATAAAAAAAGCATTTGAATGTTTGCAGGGAGGTTATAATTTTTAATTATGACTTTGGAATTGCTGGACAACGAATATACGGTTTATAAATTCAACCCGGATTATACTGTAAAGGAAACCATTGCGCCCGTTGAATTTTATTCAGTTACTAAAACCTATGATGAACTCTCGATAGTTGCTCCAAGCGGCTCACATACCGGATTTTTCAGGGCAGAAACCGGATGGAGGATTTTTAAGGTTGAAGGAACCCTTGATTTTTCGCTGATTGGTGTTTTGAGCGGCATAAGTACAATATTGGCATACGCAAATATCAGCATTTTTGTTATTTCTACCTACGATACCGATTACATAATGATAAAAAAAGAAAAAGTAGATGAAGCCGTTAAGGTTCTTAGAGAAAACAATTATAAACTGACAGGGCAAACACTTTAAGCGCTGTTACCGCAAGTGCGGCAGTTTTAAATGAAAAAAATGAGGTTAATTAAATGACTGAATCCTGGAAAAAAGTATATTTTGGCATGGGCGGACCTTTAGTCGGTGATAAACTGGTAACAATAAAAGAGACGTCTTTAACAGAAGATGAATCCGGGAAACAGGAAATTATAAAATTACCTCCGGATACCCATGTAAAATTTTTGGGCAACGGAGAAACAATTACAAAGAATGGATTGGACGCTCCCATGTATTTTATCGAAACCGAAGACGGAATGTCGGGATTTTGTTTTGCCGGGGATTTGGAATAGAAAAATATATTTTTACTTAGTATTATCAAGGAAAATAATTTTCGCTCTGTGTGGCCCGGTTAAGGTTTAAGCCACCATTCAGTTTCATTCATCATCATCTTTTGACTCATAAAAATAATTAATTTGTTTTTTTATTTCAGAAGCCGGAAATTTTTTCCGGCGTTCAAGGCGTTCTTTTGCTTCAATCAGGATTTCTTTTATCTTTTTTTAAGTAATGCTTTTGGTGGTAATTCTGTCCAGTATTCGGCAACCGCTATTCCTGATTTATCCAGTTCCAGTAATTCTATTTTTTCACGTTCCGCTTTTGTGCAAAGAATAAGTCCTACAGGCGATTCTTCGCCTTCATGCCGTTCATACCTGTCAAGCCATTTCAGATATAATAACATCTGACCGCTGTATTCTGCCTTAAATTTACCGATTTTTAATTCAATAGCAACAAGTCTTCTTAATTTTCGGTGGAAAAAAAGCAGATCAAGTACAATGTCATCCCCATCCACAATCATTCGTTTCTGGCGCTCAACAAACGTAAAGCCATGGCCAAATTCCAGGATAAAACTTTCAAGTTCTGCCAATATAGCCTTTTCAAGATCTGCTTCTAAATAATTATCTTTTAGCCCCAGGGTATCAAGTAAATAAGGGTCTTTGAATACATTAAATGGAACTGTAGAATTGTCAGTAAGCTTTGAATTTGCGATTTCCCTGCGTTCATAAGCTTTACGTGAAATTTGACGGCGAAGTTCCTTTGTTCCAAGATTTCGTTGGGCGGCATCATTTGCATAATATAATCTTGCTTCATTAGATTTTAATGGCAATAATTCAATAAAATGCGACCACCCCAATTTTGCCGCCAACGGCGGCAAAATCTTAATATCCCTGAATCTCTCTGCAAAAAGCATCATTCGGTATAGATTTCGCTCAGAAAAATTTTGACCGTATTTTTCTGCCAATTTTGCCGCCAGCGACGGCAAAATCCTTTTTCCGTATTCAGCGCGTTTGCTTTCCAGTAATATTGAATTGATGTATTTTCCAACTTCCCAAAACATCAGTATAACTTCCTGATTTGCCGACGAATATGCGCGAGCTTTACGTTTTTCTATTATTTCGGAGACACGTCTGAACAGTGCATTTTCATCTATTTGCTCTAAGATTGCAGTAGTTTCTTTATCTGTTATTTTCTTCTTACCCATAATATCTCCATTAATCAACCACTCGGGGAATTATCTTCATATTATAACAGCCAAGTAAAACATGCCACAAGGTGAATTGTAAGATATTAATAAATCAAGAATAATTACAAAATATTCAAAGATATTACACCAAACGAATATCGTAAAATATACATAGAGATCGGGAATGTATAATGATTGATTCAAAAACCAATGATGAATTGCCGATAGCCACCCAATACGAATTATTTACCAAATTTTCCAGAGCAGATCTTACATAGGTGATAAATTGGTTACAGTAAAAAAGATGTCATTAATAAATGATAAATTTGGGCACAAGCTACTACCTGTAATCCCGTTCGTCCATTGAAATCCGGTCTCCGTTTTTCAACAGAAAGGTAATCACTGTATTTTCTGCAAGCGGTGAGGCTTCCACATTTATAATGGGACAGTTATTTCCCGCAGCCGGATGGAAGATCGTTACTGTGCGGGAATTTCCCGCGTTCCATTGGTAAATCAATGTTGGTATGGGACGGTAATCGCCCTGCTGTCCGGAATTGGCTATCCAGCCCTGCCATTCGGGTTCTTCCTGTCCGGTAATTATATTTGCTGTCATACCTTCGGCGCCGGAGGTCAGGATATTTATCCCGGCGGCTGACGCGTTTAATCCGTCCAGTTTAAACGACTCATCGTCGAGATGCCACAGGGATTCATATTGATTTGATTTTTCTCCGTAAAGACGGTCAATGACAATAAAAAAAGGCTGGCTTCCAACAAGCGGTTTTTTTATAAAAATTACAGCGCGTTCGTGGACGGCGCTGCGTTCAGCTTCTGGACCGTAACCTTCTTCGTACCTGCCGCAAACGTAATCGTATGTGTCGTTTATCGAATATTTCATACCGGATTCTTTTTTTATGTCTGTGTCTTTCCAGATGTAATTTATACGGCGGTTTTGGTCCATTCCGTTGACCCGTATTGTATTGTGGGAACGGGTGGAGAGTATGTATCTGCGTATCTGTGAATCGTCGTAGGCGTATACGCCGCCTTCGGTTAATATGCGGCGGCCGTTCATGTATAAAAGCAGCGATAGTTTGTCCTCATGCTGGTGGCCTTTCCCGAATGGACCTGCGTCGAGAAGGCCCCACATCGCGTCCCTGTCCCAGGTTGTCCGCATGATCATGATTCCTGACCAGTCTAAAGCGATTGATGTGTATGGAGGCTGCTTGCCTTCTTTGCCTTCAGTAATTACCCATTTAAAATCATCGCGATTCGGAAAAAATTCAATGTACTCGCCAACATATTTTTTTGCCTTCTCCCATGTGCCGTCATTTAAATTCGGGAGGCTAAAGTCGGGCATTATCAATTTACTGTAGAACGCCACTGTATTTTCCAGTTTTTTAATAAAGCTGCCGGGAAGTTTTATGCCGTATGCGCGCATGACACGCATCAGGCGGGTATAGCAGCTGACTGACACTCCGTGGTAATGGGTTGTAAGCTCGTACTGCATGCCGTCCGGGTAGAACTGAATATCAAGCTGTTTTTCAAGTGTAACAACTGCGAAATTGTACCAGCGGCCGGAATCTTTTAATACAGGGTACAGTATGCCGATTTGCGCGAGCCCGTCCATTTCCATCATCAGCCAGTTGCCGCTTCTGTGGTCGTTGAATAATCTTTCGCCGTGTTCCCAGACTGACTTATACCAGTCGGTGATCATATCGTCTGTAAATACGGGGCTTTTGTAAAACGCGTGCAGACTATACTGCCAGGTTGACCCCATGCGTATGCCTGCTTCAATTGTCCGCCAGCACAGGGTTTCCCCGCCGTCAGCGGACTTTGGTTCCGGGGAAAGGGCCTGTTTTACCCAGGTATCGAACTGCTTGGCGAAAGTATTTGCGTATTTTTCATCTTTTGTCTGAAGATAGGCGTAGCCCAAAATGAACCATTCGCTGTGGCGGGAAAGCTGCCAGGTCCATTCCTTGTAATTGTTAAATGTAGGATTGGCGAAATAGTCTATTTTATCACCAAATTGAAATTCGGTGCCGCAGGATATCAGGAGGTTATTGCAGATCCGGTCTGCCCCTTGATGCCATGTTTCACCCGGAAAAATAACCGTATCTTGTAACAGGCAGTAGGGCATGTTATTAAAATATTCCGGTTTTAACGCGGAACGGACATACGAAGCGAACAGTCTGCGGGCTTCACCAAAATTCTCCTTTTTAACCGCTTCCGGAATTTCCTGCAGTCCCGGCAGCGATGCGTCGATCAGTTCAGTAAAAAATTTTTTGTCGCTTGTCCTTGGTCCTGTATTGCCAGCCATTTTATTCCTCAATAATCTAGAATTATATCATGGGCGTATTTTTGCAGGTTCGTTTTTTTGATTTTTTCATTCTGAATTGAATCAACCAGGCCGCTGACTATATCTTCCGCAAATATTACCCTGTACGGCCTGTTAAAATAATCCCGGATTTTATTCTTTATGAACGGCAGCTGTGGGTGTGCATTGTTTTCTTTTACGGTTTCTTCGTATAATGCGCACAGACTGGTTTCAATTTTTAACGGTTCATTTTCGGTCAATACACCTGTCACAAATTTTTCTATATTCCTGTAAATTTTTAAGTCCTTAAACGCCGTACCAAACCATTTACTGTAGGGAATATATTTGCCCTCCAGATAAAAAAGAATTTTTATAAGGTAATTAACAATGCGGCCCGCCTGGATTTTTAACCCGATAAAATCATTGAGCGCGATGCTTCTTCCGATAAACGCTTCCTTGTTCCAGATATAATTCCATAAAACCGCCAGCCGCAGTTTTAATATATCCTGCGGATAAAATTTTAATTCAGTGCGTAATGGGTTTAATACATTCAGTCCGTCATGGAAGACCAGTCCCGATGTAATTTCCAGCAGATTCTGATCGGTAAAAGCAAGCCAGTCATTATTTTTAAAATTTTTTAACGCGCTTAAAGAATAGCGATCTTTAAAATATTTTTGCGCGGTTTTTATTTCTATCAAATGGTTAACAGGTTTTTTATCCGTATATACCATCCGCTGTACCTTGTCATAGGCCGGCTCGGAATAATTAACCGGGAAACCCTTATACTCAAACGGCAGCCCGTTTCTTAAACAGTTATTGATATCGGGGATGAGTTTTTCGTCATTGACAAATATCTGCAGGCGCGGCCCCCAGTTATGATCCATCGAGGTTTCCGTATCGTATCCGGCGGCGTCCGATCCGTAGCCCAATAGCGAGGCGCT
The DNA here is from genome assembly GCA_009780855.1 of Treponema sp. Taxonomy (GTDB): domain Bacteria; phylum Spirochaetota; class Spirochaetia; order Treponematales; family Breznakiellaceae; genus WQZG01. The sequence continues at coordinate 4,693 of WQZG01000078.1, read as the reverse complement.
ATATTGCAGACCGCTAAAATTATCATCCAGCAATGGTTTTACAACTTCAGAATAGAAGCCTTGATTTAACTGCAGCCCCTTAATAAAGAGCGGATATTTTTTTTCAGTCATGTTTTTTAATCACCTGTTGTTATCTGCGCTGCCGGAAATTATAAGAATTTCCCATCAGAATTTCCGCCTGAACGGCAATGGCTTGCGCATACGGATTAACAGGAGCAGCGGCACTATTACGTAAGGCAGATTGAAGCTTAAGAACTTGACCGGATTCTGCGTTCTCCATTGCGGCTCACCAAAAAATTCCACACCGAATACGATGATGCCGGTAATTGATGCGATCATGGTCGCGTATATAACCGACGGAAGCTGGATTTTATTCCAGCCGCGCCACAGGGAAATTACAAGGATGATATAGAAAATCATGTATACAAATGCTGACAGCCCCGTCACAATCCGCATCCAGACCGGTGGATTCTGAAACAGCGGGTCCGCGTCATGCGCATACCAATAATTGGAATTTATAATGAAATTTTGCGATGGCTGGTTAAAATCAATACCCAGAGTCGGGATCATATCGGCGATGCAGGATGTTACGATAAAAAGTGTAAAAATCACCATAAAAAAAATATCAACCGGCCTATCCCTAAGCGGCAGATTTTTATCTTTTTTTAATTTTTTCATAACTCGCAGGTTATAATTTAATTTGTTTTTTGTCCAGATAAATTGTTGCCTGCTATTTTTTCTATAATCTGTTGACAAATCATATTGTATGTATATACGATTATATAATATAAATTTTTAATGGAGGAATATTTATGAAACGATTTTTCTTAATATTCACCGTATTAGTATTACCGGTTTTTCTTTTTGCTTCCGGCGGCGGCCAGCAAAGTGCCGGCAATCAAGGTGGTTACCTGAGATTTGCATGGTGGGGCAATGTTACCCGTGATGAGAGAACATTAAAAGTAAATCAACTTTTTATGGATAAAAATCCCGGGGTTACAATTGAGGCCGAACCTACGGAATGGGGTTCTTATTGGACAAAACTGAATACTCAGGCGGCTTCAGGGAGTCTTCCTGACATTATGCAGCAATCGGTCGCATATATTGAACAATATAATGATCGTAATCTATTGGTGGATTTAAATATCCCGGCCCAGAAGGGACTCATTGATTTTTCCCAGTGGACAGAATCAAGCCTTGGCGCAGGAAAATTGAACGGTAAACTAATTGCCCTTATTTTGGGAATTAATGCACAAGGTATGGGAGTTGACCCTGCAGTTCTGCAGCAGGCAGGAGTTACAATTGATGATACTTCATGGACTTGGAAAGATTATGAAAATGCAGCAATTACAATTTATCAAAAAACCGGGATTCAGACCAATCCGACCACGGCAGTTTATCAGTGTATTGAAAATATCTCGCGCCAATACGGAGCCCCTCTTTATTCCTTAGATAAAAAAAGTATTGGTTTTACCAATAATGCAGCTGTCCTTGCTCAGGTCAAGGAATTGTTTGACATGAATCTCCGTCTCAAGGCTGCTGGCGCTTTGTATGATCCCGAGACTGCGTTTTTACCGGGCTTAAGCATGGAAGAACTTGGCATCTCCAAGGGCAAAACATGGAATGAATTTTATTGGAGTAATCAACATGTGGGAGTGGAGAATGCATCACATCGCACTTTAGGTTATTATATGCTTCCCAGCGTAAAAGGAGATAAAGCCGCTCCTTTTGGCACATATCTCCAGCCATCATGTCTTTTATCTATGCTGACTGCTTCGAAGAATCAGGACCTAGCAGCAAAATTTATTGATTTTTTTGTGAATGATATTGGAGCAAACAGGATCTTGCTTGCTGAACGCGGAATTCCTGCGCCGTTCAATGTGCGCAACGATCTTGCAGCTCTAGTAGATCCTGGAACAAAGTATGTTTTTGATTACATAACAAAAGTTACACCTTTAACAACTACGATTGATCCGCCGTACCCTGCAAGTTCAGGTGAAACTTTTGATTTAATGTCATCCCTTCTTCTGCAATGCCTTACAGGCCGTATCTCGTCAGATGCTGCCGTTGCTCAGCTTGTACAAGGAAGCAATGCAATATTAAGCAGGTAAGAATATGGAGTCCTGCCGGTAGATTTACGGCAGGGCTCTGTTCCGGAGAATAAATGAAAAAATTGAATTCGGCAAGACGGCAGCTTAAGGAAGATATTGCCGGATATCTTTTTATAAGTCCATGGCTCATCGGTTTTTTTGCTTTTGCTATTATACCCATCGTTATATCAATTTATTTTTCATTTACTAATTACGACATTCTTGGATCTCCGGTATTTAATGGCCTGACGAATTTCAAACGCATGTGGACGGATACCCGTTTCTGGAAATCACTCAAAGTCACCTTCACTTATGCCTTTATTGCAGTTCCATTGCGTTTGGTGTTTGCATTTTTCCTTGCCGCGCTTTTTAAACAGGGAAGCCGTATGATCCGTGTTTATCAGGCGGCTTATTACCTCCCGTCCCTTGTTGGTGGAAGCATCGCAATAGCAGTTATGTGGCGGCGTATGTTTACTTCTGACGGAGTCATAAATATTTTTCTAAAAATATTTGGAATTAACAGTACAATAAACTGGATTGGTAATCCAGATACTGCACTTTGGGTTATAATTGTCCTTGCCATATGGCAATTTGGTTCATCAATGCTTATTTTTCTTGCCGGTCTAAGGCAGATACCAAAGACTTATTATGAAGCTGCGTCCATTGACGGTGCAGGCTGGGTAAGGCAGTTTTTTACCATTACTTTGCCGCAAATGACACCGATTATATTCTTTAATTTAATCATGCAATTAATCAGCGGTTTTACTGTATTTAATCAGGCTTTTATAATTTCCGGCGGACGGGGAGATCCGCTTGACAGTACGCTTGTATATTCACTTTACCTGTACATGCGGGCTTTTGCATATAATGAAATGGGATACGGTTCTGCCCTTGCCTGGGTACTGGTACTAATCATTGCCGTTTTTACTGCATTTATTTTTAAAACTTCGGATCGATGGGTTTATTATGAATCATAAGGAGCAGGTATGACCGGGATCCGTGAACGGCAAATGATAAAGATCCGCAACAAGATAATTTTTCATCTTGTGGTGCTTGTTATCGGTATCTTTATGCTTTACCCGCTTTTGTGGATGATATTTGGATCATTTAAACTTACGGAAGATATATTCGGATCCATTTCTCTTATTCCTAAACATTTTACTTTTCAAAATTACATAAGAGGCTGGCGTTATAACGGTACCACGTCATTTGCCGTTTTCTACAAAAATTCGTTTTTAATAACTATACTTTCTACTGTGGGAGCGGTGCTTATGTCATCGCTTGTTGCTTTTGGTTTTTCGCGCATTCATTTTAAGGGTAGCAAATTTTGGTATAGCTGCATGTTTCTAACCCTCATGCTGCCTTACCAGGTTGTTATGGTTCCGCAGTTTGTTTTATTTTTTAAATTAAAATGGATCAATACTTATCTTCCTTTGATAATACCGCAGTGGGGCGGCCAGGCTTTTTTTATTTTTATGATGGTACAATTTTTCAGGGGTATTCCCATGGAACTTGACGAATCCGCAATGATCGACGGATGTGGCAAGTTTGTTGTTTACAGCCGTATACTTTTCCCGCTTATAAAACCTGCTTTAATAACTTCCACGATTTTCAGTTTTTATTGGCGCTGGGAAGATTTTTTGGGTCCACTGCTTTATTTGAACAGGCCACGGACTTTTACTGTTTCTCTGGCAATGCGGATGTTCGCTGATCCCACCTGGTCAGACTGGGGAGCGATTTTTGCAATGGGTACATTATCACTTGTACCGTCTTTGGTTATTTTCTTTATATTTCAAAAATATATAGTTGAGGGAATTGCTACTACCGGTTTAAAAGCATAAAAAGACAGCTCATGCAGACGTTGAGAAAAATTAAAATGCTTGTTTCAATTTCGAGTACCGTTAAAAAGTCAGTAAATCCTTGATTCGGACAGGCTGCCCTGATGCGATTGATTTGTTGGCGGCAATCCCTGTAAGTATGGAATACGCGCCGTCAATGTGGGAGGCCGCCCTGTTGAATCGGTCAGGCTGGGGATCTCCAAAGATGTCATTCAGCATTACCTGATCTCCGCCTGCGTGGCTGCCCTCGCCCTGATCAAACGGAACTTCGTAAGGCTTGCCGAACATCGGTTTAACGGTTATTGTTCTTCCAACCAGAGCGCTCTCTTCGCCGCTGGTGTTAATGTATGATTTTTCTACATTATTGACTTCCAACCGTCCTTTTGATCCGTTAAAAACAATATTGTACCCTTCCCAGGGCATGTAGGCGTTAAGTGAATAAGTCATAATCGCGTTGTTCTGATATCGGACCGCTAAGCCCATGGTGTCCTCTATCGATATATCTTCAGAGAATACACTGCGGTCGCGGATGTAGCCGGAATCAGCTTCGGCGTCAAGGTAAAGGGCCTTCATCGTTTCGTTGTGCTCAATATCAATGGCGAAAGGATCGCCTTTGGCCGCTTCGCTGCCGTAACAGCGGTAATAGAACTTGTTGACCCCGCGGCGTTCGGCGTTCTTCATTCCGTAGAAGTTGAGATCGCCCATCGCGTAAACAGTCTCCGGCCTGCTTCCAATCCAGAAGTTGACCAAATCAAAATGATGGGT
>WQZG01000077.1 GCA_009780855.1 Treponema sp. | reverse complement strand
TAATGGTTATATTTTTACATTCAAGGAGTTCAAGAATCGTAACGCTTTTTTTACCCCTGTATTGATTGCTTAATGCTGTTTTGAGGGCTTCTGCCTCGCTTTTATCGTATAACAGATCGATAGTTATAAAATTTGCCGGGGATGGCGTAACAACATTGTTTATTACAACAGAACACCGGTGGCGGTACGGTATCCATTCGCTGTATCTGGTAATAAATTCATAAGCCTCTTTGCTGTTGGTATGGAAAATGTGGGGGCCGTAACGCTGGACCAGAATACCGTTGGAGTCAATCTCATCGTACATATTGCCGGCAATATGTGACCTGCGCTCAAGGACAAGGGTTTTTTTGCCGGCTTCCGCGAATATGCGGGCGGCAACGCTGCCGCAAAATCCGGCGCCTGCTACGATACAGTCTGTGTTTTTAATATCTGTCATTTATTAATAAGTTTATTATCAGGACACAACAAAACATTCCGGCAGAACCGGAATTTTTTTTTAAATAAATAAAATAACTCCGGCAGCCGCCGAAACAAGCTTGCCGGAATCGCAGTTTACCCGGGAAGATTACCTCCCGGAGAGCCGGTTAAGCGGCAGGCGTTTTTGCCATGCCTATAAGTTCCATATACCTGTTTGAAGCGTCTTCCATAGGGCTTGATTCCATTATAACCTTGCCGTGCTCAAGAATCATACCCTTGTTGCACAGGGCGGATATGGCTCCCAGATTATGGCTTACAAAAATAACTGTCCTCCCCTGGTTCCTGCTTAAATCGTTCATTTTACCTAGGGCTTTTTGCTGGAAATTCCAGTCTCCTACAGCAAGCACTTCATCAGAAATCAGGATTTCGCTTTCAAGATGGGCGGCAATTGCAAACCCCAGTCTTACATACATCCCAGTAGAATAGCGTTTTACCGGGGTATCGATGTGGACTCCTTCTATTTCGCTAAAGGCGATTATCTCGTCCATCTTGGCTGTTACTTCGCGGCGTTTCATGCCCAGTATCGCACCGTTCATGTAAATGTTTTCGCGGCCGGTCAGCTCCCCGTGGAAACCAGTACCTACTTCCAGGAGGCTTGCGATTCTCCCTTTTATATGGAAGCTTCCTTTGGTAGGAGCGGTTATCCGGCTTAGTATTTTTAACAGGGTTGATTTGCCGGCGCCGTTTTTCCCCATTATGGCTACACGGTCGCCCTGCTCGATTTCCAGGTTAACGTCGGTAAGGGCCCAGAATCCGTCCCTGTCGTAGACGCCTTCGTTCCCTATTATGATGTTTGGATCCTGCTTGCCGAGCCTGCGGGCAAAGTAGCTTTGCAGGTCTTTCCACAAAGCCCCATTGTTGATTACGCCAAGGTGGTAGTATTTGGAAATATTTTCAATTTTTACCGCAAGCGCCATCTATATTACATCCATACAGGTTCTTTCGTTGCGGCTGAACAGTATCAGCCCCAGCAGTACAACGGCTGCCGTTGTTGCCAGGCTGATCATTACCATTTTAAGAGGTACTTCCCCGACTCCGTAAAACCAAATCCTGAACAGTTCCATGGGCGCGCTGACCGGATTAATATAGAAGAAAGTTTTAAATTGCTGCGGAATTTGGGAGAGCGGGTAAACTACCGGGGTTACATACATCATTAGCTGCAGGGCCAGAGCGAGGACCTGGGTAAGATCCCGGTACTTGGTGGTAAGGGCGGACATTATCATGCCGATACCTGTGCCAAGGGCGCCAATCCAGAGAATCATAAGCGGGAAAAGCAGGGCCATCCAGCCGGGGCGGACAGGACTGCCGGTAATAATAAAGAAGACAAGGAAAACCATGAGCATTGCAAACTGAATGAGCATTTTTAGCGTGGCGCTGATGGTTGTAGCTATTGGGACTGTAAGGCGGGGAAAGTAAACCTTGCCGAAAACACCGGCATTATTGAGAAAAATACCGGAGGCGGTATTGAGACAGGTTGAAAAAAAGGCCCACAGTATCGTGCCGCCGTAATAAAAAAGCAGGGCCGGTATGCCGCCGGTCCCAATGCCTGCAATGCCGGTAAACAAAAACGCAAAGACCACGGTAGAACACAGGGGATTGATAATATACCACAGCGGGCCCAGTACAGTCTGCTTGTAGGTGGTAGTAAAATCCCTGAGAAAGAACATGTAAACAAGATCCCTGTAGCGGATCAGTTCCCTCAGGTTTATATCCAGCAGCCTTGGCCTGGATGTTACGGTTAAATCCCAATCCATTTTTTTCCATGCCGGTCAAACCGGAATTCCAAAGTTAATATTAAAAGTTTATTTGATAACGGCTGTTTGATCAATATTAAATTTGGTGTTTTTGCATATTTTTTTTGGAAAATCGGCAAAAAAGCTAAAGTAAAGCATTACAGCGCCGATAAATGAAACGGAAACATGGAGGGTTCATTTTGGCCTATACCAACGCAATATCGGCATACCGTGAAACCAGGATTAAAACAGCCAGCCAGGGGCAGCTTATCATCATGCTTTACGATGAAGCAGTCAAATGTCTGGACCGTGCATTGGACCTTTTGGAGAAAAACACCAATGGCAGGAAGGATCCAGGAAGAATCGAACATATAAATAAGTCAATTTTAAAAACCCAGGAAATAATTACCGAACTGTCCGTTTCCCTGGATTTCGAACAGGGCGGCGAAATAGCGCAGAACCTTTTTTCACTCTATTCCTGGTTTAACCAGGAACTTCTGGAAGGAAACATAAAACAGGACGCAGGCCGGATCCGTCCGGTTCGGGAAATGATAAACGATCTGCGGGAAGCCTGGCACGAAATTGTTGCCAGAAACACTCCGGAAAACGCCGGTAAAGTCGTTAACGGCATCAACATAGCGGGGTAATATGGCAGCCGCTACAAAAGAATTATCCAGGGAAGAAATTTCCAGGCGGACAGCGATATTAAAGCGTTTTAGGGAACTGCTAAGGGCCCAGCGCGACCGTTTCCAGGCCTATCTGGACGCATTGGACCGGAACAGGGAAACAATTGAACGCGGCACTGCCGAGGACTTAATCCGCCATGTAGAACTTGAAGAAAAAATCGTCGCCGATATTTACTCAATCCAGAAAGTCATAGACCCAATGGAAGACATGTACCAGGCGGTAAGCAGAACCGGCGGGCAGGCTAATGGCCAGGCCGGCGGCCACGACGAAATCATCGGTATAAAAAACGCCCTGGCAGACCTTAAAAAAGAGGCGATTTCCAGGTCAGAACGCAATAAAAACCTGCTCTCCAAACGCATGGTCGAACTTCGATCGGAGATAAAAAACCTAAAGTCTAATCCCTACAGCAGGCAGCGCTCGGTGTATTCGGGGTCTCCCTCTCCTTCGAGGGTGGATATCCGGGGGTAAGGGTTCGGTAAATTTCCGTTATTATAAAGTTTCGGAACCTTGATCTGCTGAACAAGCAGCGAGGCATGAATCTTGAAAATTTAGGCGAAGTACCTATGGTATTTGCATTTATATTCTAATTCAGATATTTTTTAATATTACTTTCAGAATAAATATTTACTATTGTTAATTTCTTATCAATAATATGACCATCTGCCATGTCTTCTGTAATTAGGTACTCACAATTTGAATTTAAAGCCATGGCAATCATCAAACAGTCATAATAATTATATCCATATTGTTTATGTATTTTAAGAGCTTGTTTTATGCTATTAGTGTCAATTAATGAAACAATGCTATTTCCAATTATTTCGTTTAATGCCAATTCTACTTCTTCTGTAGATTTGTTGAACTTTTTTAAACAAACATTACTGAATTCATTTAAAACTTGTGTGCTAATTATGCAATCATACTTTTCAATCGTTCTTTGTGAAATTATTTTCTTTTGGGGTTCATCATTTGAATATACATAGATAAATATATTAGTATCAACAAATACCTTACCGCTCATTTGCTTCATCTCGATTGAATTTAAACCCCTTTGTTTCCAAACTTATTGCAGAAAATTTTTTGTTTTTGAAGTTCGTAGCTTTTCCATTGGAAAGAAGTATTACTTTCACAGGCGATGAAAGATTTTCCAGATACTGTTGAGGAATATGTATTATCCCTTCGCTTTCAACAACCGAATTGAATTCATATGCTTGCATTTTATAAACCTCTATATTTTTATACATTATTTTCAACTATTGTGCAATAAATTTATTGATTTTTTGTTCGGTTATGGGCTATACCCGTTGCGCTTAAAAATTTACTTTAAGTAAAAAATCTTCTATATTCAAATGAATTATTCCATTTCTGCTCATATCAATCTGGTCCATGCTTAAAATGTATTTGGGAAAATTATCATTAATTTTTTCAAGGCTGCCAAATTCCCTTTCTATGGTTGAATCATGCGCCAGATAGTAACACACCTGGAAATAAATAGGTTTATTATTTTTTACGGCAACAAAATCAACCTCTTTTATATCATCAACAATACCAACAGTAACTTTATACCCCCTGCGCAGCAATTCCAGACATACGATATTTTCCAATACTCTTTCAATATCCTGATTGTTTCTTCCGTAAACAGCTTCGCGCAGTCCATGATCGGCTGCATAAAATTTTACATAAACTGATAATATTCTTTTACCTTTAATATCCTGTCTGCTTAACCGGTAAAAAAGATATGCTTCCTCGCAGGCTCTTATATAGTTCAGCACAGTGTCTGTACTGACGGTTCTCTGTTCATTTTTAAAATATTTAACGATGGAATTTGCCGAAAAGGTCTGACCAATATTGGCCAATACATACATAACGACCCGATCAAGTAAATCTACATCACGTATGTTGTTTCGTGCAACAACATCTTTTAATATAATGGAACTGTAAACATCATCCAAATATTGATTTATTGCCTGTTTATCATTGATAATATTATGCAGGAAGGGCATGCCTCCCATTTCCAGGTAGTCCCTGAAAGTATAGTTCCCGTTAATTTGTCTGAACTCGGAAAACGAGAAGGGGTAAATAATTCTTACAGCAGCTCGGCCAATTTAGCTTCTTCCCCGGGTGACAAAACTCCGGGCAGAATCAGCGGTTCCGCCGGATCGGGAGGCAGCAAAAAGCCGTTTTCCAAAAAATGTTTCCATAGATCAATCCAGTCAACGCCGGCGCCGGGCCTTGGGGTAATGTAAATTCCCTGTTTTTGAAATTTTCCGCTTGCGGCGAGCGCTTTTTCCACCCTGGCAAAGCGGGGCCTTTGTCCGTTGTCCGCGGCAGCAATCAAATCATAAACTGCCCTGGCAGCGCCGGCGAGTATGACAGGAGAGACCAAATCCCCGGGCCTTAATTTTTTATCCGGGGATTCTTCCTGTACCGATTCATTTTGAACGGAATCATTTTGAACGGATTTATCCTGGACTAAATCTTCCAGTACGAGTACGGGCGGACTTAAGGACCAGGGCAGTACCGGCAGATATATTTGAGATTCGAAATTGGCGCTGCCCAGGAACGGCCTCCAAATTGAGACAGGTTTTTTAATAGCGTTGTTTTTTTCAGAATTACTTTCTGCATTGCTATCATGGGGAAAAGCCGGATCCGGGATGTTGTTTGCCTCAAAACCTGCGTTTTCCAGGGCTTTGAACATTGAGTGTTTGTCAGAGTAGATCCGGAATTTGTATTGGAGTCCGTTTTTGGCGGGAAACAGCTTGCCAAGGGCTTTTAGAAAACGGCCTTCGGTATGGTGGGGCAAAGGCGCGAAGAGGCCGCGTTCGGCATAGTTCTTGAGTTCGGTAACGACACTGGGAGGTTTGTGGCCAAGGATGGCAGCTCCGCCAAGCTGCCAGAAGTCACAGAGGCGGCGGCCGCTGTCAAGATAAAGATAGTAGCCGCGGGCCCGCAGTACAGGGGGCAGCAGGCGCAGAATTTCTGAATCTGAAATTTGATCTCTCATACCAGTTGTCCTTCGATTGTCCTTCAGTTGTCTCTGATGCGGGTAAAGTTGCGGCCCTGGTGATCGGCGAGGAAACGCACTTCGCCTCCGTTCTGGAAGCTTACCCTGACCACAGGCCCGTCTTCGCTGTCACGGACCTCGCGGACTTCGCCGTAACCGTAATCATCATGATAAACGGTGTCGCCCTTTCGCCAGTATTGATCGTTATCAGGGGGAGACGCGCGGTTCTGTGTACGCGGAAAACCTTCAGCGGATTTTGCTGATTTGGTAAATCCGGGCGGTTCCTTGCCTATGACCCTCAAAGCCTTGCGGTCGATTTCATTCAGAAAAACCGATGGGTACATTGCCCCGGTTCTGCCGTACATACGGCGCATGCGGCAGCAGGAGAAGTAGAGTTCGTCCATGGCTCTGGTGGCGCCTACGTAGAACAGACGGCGTTCTTCTTCAAGTTCATCGCCGGATTTGTCTTCCCTGGGAAAAACTCCCTGTTCAACTCCGGTCATTATTACCCTGCGGAACTCAAGGCCTTTTGTGTTGTGAATAGTGATCAGGGTAACAGTATCCAGGCTGCCGTTATCGGAATTTTCTTCCATGGAACGGTCCAGCTCAATATGCTCCAGAAACTCCAGCAGGCCGTCAATGCTTGCCGGATATATGCTTGAGGCATTGGCGAGTTCCTGGAGATTGTTGAGGCGCTGGTTGCCCGCGATTTCGTCATGGCTTAAATGGTAGTCAGCCAGGCCGGACTGATTGGCAAGTGTGACAACACACCGCGAAAGGCCTTCCGCGGATCGCAGGCTTTCCCGCTTGCGGTCTTCCTGATTTTTGGCAGACGCAGCATCCTGATGCGCGGCGGATTGGTCAGATTGGTCAGATTGTTCAGATTGTTCAGATTGAACGGTTAGAACGGTTTGCTCAGATTGATCAGGCTGATTCAGGGCCGCTCTGCCCGCTTTAACCGCCTTGAGAAACTGCGCTGTTCCTGCGCCGGCTTTTGCAGAGAGTTCTTTTTTAACCAGGCCTATTGCGGCTTCAAGATCGCCGGGAGCCTCAGGGTTGGAAGCGGCCGCATCGATAATACGCTCAACTGACGACGGCCCGACACCGCGGCTGGGTTTGTTAATTACACGGCGAAAGGCGACTTCATCCCGCGGATTGACCAGGAAAGCCAGCATGGCCAGGATGTCCTTGATTTCTTCGCGTTCGTAAAATTTAAGGGAGCCTACAACTTTGTAGGGAATCCTGCGGTGCAAAAATTCGGTTTCGAAACCCAGGGACTGGGCGTTGGTACGGTAAAGAACAGCCCAGTCAGAATACTTGTTTCCTTTTTTAACCAGGGTTTCAATGAGATCGGCGCAGTACCCGGCTTCTTCATCTTGATCGGCAAGAAAAGCCAATACGGGTTTTTTACCGGGGCCGCGCTCGGAACGCAGTTTTTTGCCAAGACGGTTTTTGTTTTTATCAACAACAGATGACGCCGCCTCAAGGATCGGCTCAATTGAGCGGTAATTACGCTCAAGCCGGATTATATCGGTACCGGGAAAACGATCGGGGAACTGGAGAATGTTCCTGACTTCGGCGCCGCGGAAGCGGTAAATGGATTGATCGTCATCGCCGACCACACAAACATAGGTCTGCGAATCACAGAGTTCCTTTAACAGTTCAAACTGGGCGACATTGGCGTCCTGGTATTCATCCACGAGAATTACCCTAAAGCGGCCCCGGATACGCTGAGCAACATCGGGATTGTTCCTTAGAATCTCTACAGGTTTTTTTATCAGATCTCCAAAATCCACATTGCCGATTGCGGCGAGTTTATTTTCGTAATCGCGGTAAATATTGTTGAATTGCTTACTGTAGCTGATCCGGTCAAGGGCGGGATCATCAGGAGATAAAAAATAATCTTTTGCCCTGGAAATATTGCGCGCCGCTGCCCTGACCTCCGCCCGCGGGACACCTTCCATGATTGTCGAAAGAAGGGAGGCAGTATCATCGTCATCGTAAATCACAAAACCGGGAGCGAGACCGGCAAGGACGGCGTTACGCCTCAGGAACCAGGCTCCAAACGAATGAAAAGTCCGCAGCATCGCGTCTGCGGCGCGTCCGTCAATGGCGGCTGCGCGTTCGGCCATTTCCCTTGCGGCCTTGTTGGTAAAAGTAACGGCCAGTATTGACCGCGGGTCAACTCCCTTCTCCCGGATAAGCCAGGCAATCTTGGTGGTAATTACCCTGGTCTTCCCGGAACCCGCGCCCGCCAGTATCAGCAGGGGCTTACCGGTATGCAGAACCGCCTGCTTCTGTTCGGGATTGAGTATTTCCAGGTAATCAGGTAAACCGGCGCTTTGCATAAATGTAGTCTACCACATAAACCGCGGGCTTAAAACAAGATTGCCAATAGCCGGCAAATGGCTTAATCTGGAAATGACTTAATATAAAAAAAAGAGGCCACAATGAAAAAATTTTTTCAGGCTCTGGTGATATTTGCACTATTTGCGGCTCCTTTACAGGCGCAGTCGCTTTGGGGCACAAGGTTTTTCTGGTCCTTCGGCGATATCGGGGTAAGCTGGGACACAATATCGGGGAAATACGATCCCACACTTTTTTTGAATGCCGGAAATATCAACTGGATTACTGCTTACAACGTTGGGTTTGGTTTTCATCTTTTTGATTTGGAAGCGAACTCAAAAACAGCGCAAACTTTGCTGCTGCCGGTTGAAATTAATTTTAACCCGTTAAGACAGGACAGCGGCAACCCGATTCTGACCCTTTACGGCAGGGGCGGGCTGCAGACCAGGTTTGATACGGATTCGTCAAAAAGTTTTTTTGAACGCAGCAATTTTTTCGGCGCAGCCGGACTGCGGCTGGCATGGCTTCCGGCGGTTGGAAAAAACTGGTCAATTTATACCGGAGGTTTTGTCGAGTATACAACCCGCGGGGAACTCCGTGCCGGTTTATCTGTTGACGTGACAATAATGACGCTTATATGGCTTTATACCGCCGCCGATTCCAATAATAATTCGGGCAATAACAAACGGAGGTAAAATGCAGTTAACCAATGCCATGTCCGGCAGCACAGGCGATCCCGCGCTTGGCCGCGGCGAAATAATAAAAGTAATCGAAGGCAGGGGAGCCGCACGCCGTGTTCCGATGGCAATTCATGAATGGATAAACGCCAAAACCTTCGGCGCCCGCGAACCGCAATACAGGCAGCTTCTGGATAAATACCCCTGCGATACAGAGATCATCCATCTCAATATACCCAAAGTTTTTGAAGCGCCTGCCGATGATCCTTCGTACCGGTGGCTCAGCTTTAACAATCCGTTCCCGCCGGGTACTGCCCTTGACGCGGTAAGCGCGCTTGACGACTGGGCCAAACTGGATGATGTGCTCGCCGATTTTCCAAACCCGAACTACCCGGGCCTGATTCCCGCGCAGCCGCAATCGCAATCGCAATCGCAATCGCAGCCGCAGTCCCAGCCCCAGCCGGGAGGCCGCTACCGCATAGGCCATTGGTGGTACTGGCTTTTCGAAAGGTTATGGTCGATTCGCGGCATGGAAAACGCGCTTTGTGATTTTTACGAAAACGGCGGCCAGGTCCACAGGCTGTTCCGCGCGCTGACAGATTTTTACAAGGTAATAATAAGCCGCGCCAAAAATGAACTGGGTATCGACGCGATATATACAAGCGACGATATAGGCATGCAGACCAATACTTTTTTTTCCATGGAAGTATTCCGCGAATTTTTTAAGCCGTATTATAAAGAATTAATCGATCACGTTCACAAACTGGGCATGCACTTTTGGCTCCATGCCTGCGGCAACATAAAACAGTTCATTCCGGAGCTGGTTGAAGCAGGCCTGGACGTTCTCCACCCAATCCAAAAACATACGATGAATGAAAAAGAAATCGCAGCGGAATTCGGCAGCAAGATCTGCATCTGGGCAGGCCTGGACGTACAGCGCATAATACCATACGGCAGCCCGGAGGAAGTACGGCGGGAAGTAAGGTTTCTTTACGATACCTACTACAACAGGGATGGGCGTTTTATCATCACGGCCGGCAACGGTATGACAGCGGATACGCCATATGCCAATCTGGAAGCGTTTTTGGATGAGGCCCTGCGATACGGACTGGAAATAAGCGGAGACAAAAGACCGCGCTTATCTATTTCCCGGTAATTTATCAACCCAATTCAACAGCGCGGCGCCAGGCCGCTTCTACAGCGCCCATAACCGTACCCCGGAAACAGCCTTTTTCCAGGGCCGCGATTCCGGCGATTGTAGTCCCGCCGGGCGAGGCCACCGCGTCCTTGAGTTCGCCGGGGTGCCTGCCGGTTTCCGCAACCATGGCTGCGGAGCCGGCAACCGTAGCGGCGGCCAATTGGAGAGCCTTGTCGCGGGGGAGACCGGCCTGCACCCCGCCGTCGGCAAGGGCTTCGATGAACATGTACACATAAGCGGGGCCGGAGCCGGAGAGTCCTGTTACGGCGTCAAAGTATTTTTCTTCAAGACGGACAATCTGCCCGGATGGCTTAAGGATTTTTTCAAGGTTCTGGCCGCTGTCCGGAGAGACTTCCGGAGAAAGAGCCAGGGCGATTATGCCCCGCGAAATTAAAGCCGGGGTGTTGGGCATGATCCTTGCAACAGGCGCTTTTACGCCAAGGCAGGATTGAATTTTTTCTATACTCCAGCCGGCGGCCATGGATACGAGCAGCGGCGGATTGCCGGATTTTAATTTTTCTTTTATTACCGGGATAATTTCATTTAATACTGAATCCAGAACCTGGGGTTTTACAGCCAGAAACAAAAAATCCGCAGCCGCGGCTGCTTCCGTGTTCGAACCGTAAACGCTCCCGCCGATTGCGGCCGCCGTGCTTTGCGCTTTGGTTTTGTCGATATCTGTAAAACCAACGCAGGCCGGACCGGCAATTGAGACAGCGCCCTTCATCAGGGCCATACCCATGTTGCCGCTGCCTATGCAGCAGATTTTTTTACCGCTGATATCACTGTTATGATTTATGCTATCTGACATTTATTTCCCCGTTATTTTTTCTGTTATTTATCCCTTAAAGGTTTAACCGTAACACTGCCCATAAGGGCGATGCCGGAAATGCTTATTTCAGGATTATCATTATTGTTATATTGATTATATTGATTAAAAATTTTTTTATCTGTGTGGGCTTCGCCTAGAATCGGGACTACATTGTTGTTTACCTGTATGCCGGGTTCGACTAAAATTACGGTTTCTCCCAGAAAAGAGACAACTTCAAGACTGGTCTTTTTTTTGCAAAGATCGCACTTGCGGATTTTAATATGATGGCTGCCAAAAAAACTTATAAACTGGGAACCTGGTTTAACCGGACCGGAGAAGGTGCGCGACGAAAGAAACGCAAGCCCTCCGGTAAACCCAAAATTCCTGAAATTCTTAAAGTTACCCGGAAATCGATTTGACTCATAATCATCCGGTTCGAAGTCATCCTGTTTATAATCGTCATTACCGGCGCCGCCTGTTTTACCTGCGCTGTCTGCTGCATTGGCGCCCGGACCGCTGTATCCGGCAACAATATTTTCAATAATAACAAGCTCGCGTTCGCTTTCGATCTTGTTGATGTATTCGACCAGCCGCTCGTATTCTTCAAGGGGCAGCCTGTCTTTGGCGTAATTTGCGGACAGTGTTTCGACCGCCTTGTTTTTGCGTTCCTCGATAATTTCCCGCAGCATCGGGATCTTCTGTCCGCTTTCTTCCGGCATTGTTGCTACCTTAGCCTGTAAAAATTGTTCCCTGCTGGGTCCCGGACGCAAGCGCTTCCAAAACCCTGGGGCGTCCGCCGTGGGCAATAATCGTAGGAATATTATAGGCAAGGGCTTTTTGGGCGGCATCGATTTTTGTTCCCATACCGCCGGTTCCAAAACTGTTGGTATTGCCTATGGTCACAGTATTTCTGATTTTTTCAATATTATTTACTTCCGGCACAGGAGAGGCGTCCGGAAACTCCTTGGGATTTTTATCGAACAGGCCGTCAATGTCACTAAAAAGTATGAGCAAGTCGGCGCTCCACAGAATTGCCGAGAGCGCGGCAAGGGTATCGTTCTCGCCGATTTTAATTTCCTCGACGCAGACCGTGTCGTTTTCATTAATAATTGGAACTATCCCCTCGTCAACCAGGGTAAAAAGCGTGTTGCGCATATTGAGGGTCCGGTTGTCGTGTTCAAAATCGTCGCGGGTAAGCAATATCTGGGCAATGTGGAGGCCGAACTTTTCAAAAGCCTTGCGCCAGGCCCACATAAGCTCAACCTGGCCGACGGCGCAAAGGGCCTGCCGGTAATGGATGTCCCGTTTCCTCGCCCACCTGCCCATCGTCGAAAGCCCGGCGACCTGGGCCCCGGATGAGACAATCGCAATCTGCTTGCCCGCTTTCATAAAGGCCGCGGTTTGATCCGCGAATTCCTCAAGAAAGGCTGAATTTATTTTACCTTCGCTGTCCGCCAGGGTATTTGAGCCGAACTTTATTACGATCTTGCGGGCTTCGTTGATCGCTGCAGAAATTTTATTATCCATAAAATTATGCCCGTATCTGGCCGGAACCTATAATCCGGTACTTTACCGAAGTCAAAGCGTCAAGTCCCATGGGGCCGCGGACGTGGAATTTCTGGGTGCTGATACCCAATTCGGCGCCAAAGCCAAAAACCGCGCCGTCGGTAAAACGGGTGGAGGCGTTGACATAAACACAGGCGGAATCAACCCGGGTGCAGAATTCCTGGGCGCGGTTAATATCCCGGGTCAGGATGGCTTCTGAATTTCTGGTACTGTATTTATTTATATGGTTGATTGCCTCATCAAGGGAATCCACAGTTTTTATCGCGAGAATGTAATCCAGGAATTCGGTTGACCAGTCTTCCTCTGTAACCGCCTTGATAACCAGGCCCTCCGGAAAAACACCTGCGGCCGAGGTTGACGCCCTGTCGCAGTGGAGCTCAACCCTGCCGGCAAGCCGTTTTACAAGAAGCGGCATAAGCGCGGCAAGGGAATCCCGGTGGACAAGGACGGTTTCCACGGCGTTGCAGGCGCCGGGTTTTTGAATTTTGGCGTTTTCAATAATATCAACGGCCCCGGGAATATCAGATCCGGTATCTACATAAATATGACAGTTGCCCTCGCCGGTTTCTATAACCGGGATGCGGGCGTTTTCGGTTACACGGCGTATAAGTTCATGGCCGCCCCTGGGGAGTACGGCGTCGATCAGGCCGCGGGCTTCCAGTATTTCGTCAATTTCATTCCTGTCTCCGGAGTCCGCAAGCTCTACGGATTCCGGCACTCCGCCGCCGTTTTCCAGGCCTTTTTTAATTGCCGTGACCAGGACTTTGTTTGAATTGAGCGCGCTGGAGGAGCCGCGCAGCAAAATCGAACAACCGGCCTTGTAGGCCAGACAAAAAGAATCAACTGTAACATTGGGCCTGGATTCATAAATTATGGCAATGGTCCCAAGAGGAACCGCGACCTGTTCGATTAAAAGACCGTCCGGAGTTTTCCACCCGGCCTTGACTCTGCCGACCGGATCATCCAGCCGTATTACAGTCCTAATTCCTTCTATAATAGAATCGATCCGGCTGTCATTGAGCAGCAGCCGATCCACAAGGGATTCCCGCATTCCATCCCTGCGGGCCTTTTCAACATCAACACTGTTGGCTTTAATAATTTCCCCGCGGTACGAGTCGATTGCGTCCGCGGCCCCCTGCAGTGCAGCTTCTTTTTGGAGACGACTTTTTTGCACAAGAACGGTTTGGGCAGCTTTTAATGATATAAACAAAGGCTTGAGGGAATTCAATTTTTCTCCTTAATCAAACAGATAAAATTAAAAAAAATAAAATGACAAAAACCAAATTCAATAGTATCATAAAAAGGAATATGAAAAAATACTACCTGTCATGGCTGCTTCCTGTAATTATTCTGGGCGCCTGCGCAACCGGCACGCCGATACGGGAACCGGCAATAAAAGCGGAAAGATTTGTTCCGCCGGCTGCGGCGTCCGCGATGGAACAGTTAAGGTGGAAAATAAAACAAAACACCGGAGATTTGGAAAAATCATTCAGCCTGGACGATGACGGGCAGATTATTGTCAGCGCCGAATTCAAAGACGATCTTGATGAATACGGGGTTGTCTATGATTTGGAAAACGCACAGGCCCTGGACAATGGTTCATACGCGGTAAATTTTACAATAAACGATAAAATCTACGGCGCGCATACGGAAGATTCCCTGGTCTGGAAACCGGGGCCCGGCAGCGAAGGTGTTCTGTTTTCGCTGGACGATTATTTTATGGAGACCTGGGAAAAATACTTTGATTTGTTCGACAAATACGACTGCAAAATAACATTTTTTATCCAGAGCGCCTGGGACCCGGATCTTCTCCAATCATTCTGCACGGAGGCATTAAAGCGCGGCCACGATATAGGGTTCCACAGCATCAATCATCCGGATCTGCGTAAAGTTTCCCGCGAGGTTTTTATGGAAGAAACTGTGGAGCCGGCAAAACTTTACAGGGAGGCGGGAGTTCCGTTATCAGCCTTTGCTTTTCCGTTTGGATTTTACGAAACCTGGATGTACGACCTGCTTTGGCCTTCGTTTGACATACTGCGCGGTTACGGTACGACCTACCGTTTGTACAGCGGCAGTGACGTTAGGGCCGGCTTTTTAATTTCCAAGGCGATTGATAACACTGTAATTAAAGGCGATCAAAATTTTGAGAATACAATCCGGTTAATGCTTATGACGGTGAAGTTCCTGGGCGACGGCAGGATTCTGCCCGTAACAACCCACGATATTTCCGACGACGCTGCCTGGGGCATTACCCCGGAACGGCTTGAGTTCTTTATAAAAACAGTTAAAGATTTAAACCTTAAGTTTTACCGTTACGCGGATTTCGATAAAGTCTACTGATACATGATCAGGTAGGGCCGGGGATCCAGTTCATAAACTTCCTGCGGACTAAGCAGGGGGCTGTCGAATCCAGCGCCGGGAATGTTAAAATTGTAAAAAAGTTTAAAACCTTTGATGGGCATATTATCGGCCTGCGCGTTGTAAGCGTAAGTCTGCTTCTTGAGCGCAGGTGTTCCGAATCCGTCGGCGCAGTGAACCAGTCTGACCTTCTTAAAATCACTTTGTACTTTGTCCCTGGAACTGATCATAATATGGTTGAACTGATGGATCACCAGAAGACGTTCGCCGGGAATGTTATTTTCGATCATGTAGTCTTCCATTACTTTTTGGCACTGGTTGATCTCATCCGCGGTGACTGTGCCGATTTCCTGCATGGGCTTGGTAGTGCGCCATTCGGGATCAAGGGCCAGATGAACATTTGGGTACTTGAGCCAGGGCAGCATCTTTTTGAGCGAATCAACAGGTGTAAACCTGCCGATTTGGTGATCGATAAAAACAAGAATGTCATTTTCCAGTGCAAAATCTATGTATTCCTTAAGGACAGTATCACTGATAATCCCGATATCTCCGGCCGGCCAGACAGTTCCAAAAATTATGTAAAAAGCCTTGCGTACATTGCGTCCGCCGCTTTGTGCGCTGTACTCGGCCGCAAGGGCATCGAGTTTTTCATTAAGCTCCTGTTTGGAATAACGGCCCAGGATGCCCATGTTTTTGGAAAGCGGATGTCCGTAAAACGCCAGAATATCATCATTGAGAAGCATGGACTGCGCGTCCAGGAAATGCCGGTAGAACCGGGTTGATTCTGTTTCAGTAAAAACCCAATAGGGCCTTGCTGCCTCGCGTGCATTCCAGGAAGCAAGGTAATCTGTAAAAAGGGCCCCGGGGAAGAGAGGATCGGCGTTTCTGGCAGTCCCGGCACCGGCGGGCGGCATGGAAAGACCTTCGGCGTTTAAACGCGAAGACCCAAAAACCGCAAACAGCGAAATTATTGTTATAAAAAAAGCCGTTAAAAAAACCGCAGATGATTTTGGCCGGGAGAATAACATTATTCTTGATTATCGGCACATTTAAATTGTTTCCAGTTCTTTATTAACTTCATCAAGGCGCTTATTTAGCGAAGTAATGGTATGCTCCAGCCTTGTTTTTTCCTTCTCCAGCCTTGTTTTGGGATCTTCATCGGGCTTTTGCCGGATCGCGGTTTTTACCATATCCGGACTCTTCCCGGAAAGCAGTGCGGCCTCGGCCGCGCCGCGTTTTTCTTCATTGCTTATACCGGCCAAAAAACGCATATTGTCCGCTCCGGTAACAGGGTTAAGGTTGTATTGGTGCATCCTTACGGCAAGGTTGGCGGCCTGGCGCGGGATTCTCAATACCCGATCGATATAATCTTCCCAGCGTCCGCCGGCAGCAGCGCAGAGTTCCCGCGCCTTTAATAGCTGTAATCCAAGTTCCTTGATTAGGGAACCGTTTTTTTCAAGGTATTTTTTTCTGATATTCTCGGTAAGTTTGGCAAGTTCATCCGAACTTTCAAAAACATTTTTATATACGCCTTTGGCTTCGGCCTTTTCCAGGAGACCGTGGAGTATGGCCCAAAACTCGGCGGTGTGCGCTCTGGGCGACAGTTTGCCGCCGCGCGAACAGGCGTGGAGGTGGTGGGCATATTCGTGGATGGCGGTATAGAGGAGGAGGTTGTCAGCTGTATCCTGGCCGCCTGTTATCTGACTGCCTGTTGTCTTGCCGCCGGTGCAGTCAGCGCCGGAAACATCGCCGGCTGCACCGGCGGTAAAATTGCGGTTGTGGATAAGGATTTCCCGCGTATCAGGCTTGTACAGCCCGTTGACCCGTTTGCTTTTTTTACCCGTAAAAATAACGCTGAATTCCATGGGGGCGTCTTCAATAGAGAGCAGTAATTTTTTAACCTGATCCTGGTTCATGATTGTTAAAAGTTTAATCCAGGGCGCCGATTTTTTCCAGAGCCAAAACAGCGGCGGCGGTGCAGGCTGTCTCGGTGCGCAGGGCGCGTTCTCCCATGGACAGCCGCAGGAAGCCGGCCTTTTCCAGCAGCCCGCGTTCGGATTCCGACCAGCCCCGCTCGGATCCCACTGCAATGACAATTGCCTGTCCCATGGCCGACAGGTTGCAGAGCGAACCTTCCGGCCTTACATTGTCCGCGGCAACCAGGATGGGGCTAATCTTAAAAAGGGAAGTTTTTTTTCCTTCGCGCGGTTTGTCCCAGGGCCGTTCTTTGAGCCATTCTTCGACTGTCGCATATGAACTCAGAACCGGAAGCCCGGTATCGCGGGCCTGAACCGCACCTTCGATCATTGCAGCCCGCGCCCCGCCGTCAATGAGCAGTTTGGTATCCATATAACTTTTTTCGCCCAGTTCCGTTCCAATCAAATCAATCGCCAGAACACCAAGATTTGACAGTTCCCGCAGTATGCGCCTGATCTGTATAGGCCTGGCGAATCCGACGGCAATCTGCACAGGAAAACGTTTGGGAGCCTCTTCCCTCAGGTCAAGCGAATATGTCAATGAACCGTCAAGCCTTACCGCCTCGATCCTGCCGATTCCCCTGCAGCCGCCAAGCACGCCGGCGTCAAAGCAATCGCCCGCTTTTTTATGCAGTACTTTTAAAAGATGAATTGTCCGCTCGTCCCGCCGCGGCATGGGCTTCCCGACTTCGTGAGGCTCAAAGAGGATAATGTTCACGGGGAAATTATAGCATAATCACCCTATTTAAACATATCTATTAATGTGTACAGGCGGCTGTATTTTCTTTGCACCTCGGCAGTAAAACCGCTGCGGGAGAATCCGCCAAAACCTGTTACTTTAAAACCGCTGATCTTTTTTGCTTTTTCTTCCAGATCGTTCATTATACTCATATCAAATCTGGCTTTTTGCCATTTACAATCATAAACATTATAACCTCCGGTTGTTTTGGCGCAAATATCAATT
The DNA here is from genome assembly GCA_009780855.1 of Treponema sp. Lineage (GTDB taxonomy): Bacteria > Spirochaetota > Spirochaetia > Treponematales > Breznakiellaceae > WQZG01. The sequence goes on along the minus strand of WQZG01000077.1, from coordinate 631 downwards.
TCTGTCTGCGTTTTGGTTATACGGTCATTAATCCAATATCTGCCTATTTTAAGAATTTTCTCCGGGATTTCTGTTTTGTTTAATCTGGAAAGAAATTGCCGGCATACATCTTCAAAAATCAATGATACATACTCATCAATTCTGGGTTCAATTATCAGTGAATAAAAATCCTGCGGAGACAGTAATTCACGTGCAGAACGGTTTTCTTCGATAAAAGAAAAAATAAAATTGACAAGATTATTTTTAATTTTATAAATGGATTTTTGTCCGGATTTTTTATCATCATTAAAAAAATTTTCTTTTTCAACCAATTCCATTTCCATTAACGGCTTAAGATAAATACTTGTTTTTGCAGTATTGTTAATATAGGAAACACTGCTAATCTCATTTAATTTGGTTTTTCTGTTCGCAACAGCCTGCAGTACAGAAGCATAATTAGCCCTGTTTCTGAATTCCGTCTGTAACAGAAAATCCAGTTCGTTTTCCAGAAGAGCGTGGGGTTTAATAAACGTGACTGTTCAGGACTATCTAGCAAAAATGATATCAGGATTTCCTAAAATAGCCTGTCGAATTGCTTCATAAGGATTTATCTTTTGTTTTTTCGCAGTCCCAACATATGACATGATTTTTA
>WQZG01000076.1 GCA_009780855.1 Treponema sp. | reverse complement strand
CCCTTTGATCGTCTGGTACCCATTCTTCCTCCTGACTCATCTTACAAGGGGGACATTTCTATTGAACGCAGGGGGACATTTCTACTGAACGGAAACAGGGGACATTTCTATTGCATGGCGACACACAATTCATTTTTTAATACTTGACACTTTCCCCGGAATTTAATATAAATAAAATTCGCTAATTACATTAGGAGGACTGATGAGCGCTACTATCCGGCTCAAGAGATTCGGAACCAAAAAACGTCCCTATTACCGCATTGTCGTTATGGATAACCGGGCCCCCAGGGACGGCAAAACCATTGAAGAACTGGGCTTTTACCACCCAATCGAAGCTGAAGATAAGCAAATTGTGTTTAATCAGGACAAAGTCAGGGCATGGATTGATAAAGGTGTAAATGTCAGTGATACTGTCCGCGGTATTCTGAACAAGAAGAATTTCGCTGTTTAATCCATTCCGCCGCTGTCTCTGTACTCTATATTTAAAAAATCCTAAAAAGGCAGGTGTGTTAGTATGGAAAAAGATTTGGTTGAATATATTGTAAAATCATTGGTGGATAATCCTTCCGAGGTAAATGTAAACGTAATAGAAGGCGAAAAATCCACCATTCTTGAACTTCGTGTGGCATCTGCAGATATCGGCAAAGTAATAGGCAAACACGGCCGTATAGCCAAAGCGATTCGTACGGTTCTCCAGGCAGCAACCGCAAAAAGCGGCAAACATACAGTTTTGGAGATTTTGGACTGAATTTTGGAGTAAAATCCCCATATCTCCGAATCCGGACAAACATTGACAGAATCATTTACACTTGCTGTTGTTGGTTCTCCTTTTGGCGTTAATGGTTTTATCAAAATAAAGTCCCTGTCAGGTGAAACCGGCCATCTTAAATCGTTAAAAAAGATTACCCTCCGCCAAAATAACAAAAATTCAGTTTATATTATCGAAGAATCAAGACAAACCGAAGAAAAAGCGGTTCTCCTTGTTAAATTTGCCGGTATAGACAGCCCGGAGACTGCAAAAAATCTGATCGGAGCGGAATTTATTGCAGACAGAGCGCTCGCCGCGCCCCTAGGCCCCGCCGAATATTATATAGAAGATTTAAAGGGGTTAAAAGTACTCGAAAATTCCGAATTCCGAATTCCGAATTCCGAATTATCTAATGCCAGGATTTTGGGGGTTGTTTCTGATATTCTGGAAGGCGGCGGAGGTTTATTGGCAGAGGTAAGGCTGCCGTCCGGGGAACACAAGCTGGTCCCTTACCGCAATGAGTTTTTTGGTGATGTTAATATGAATGAAGGCTGGATTGAACTGCTGCAGCCGTGGATACTGGAAGAATGAAGTATACGGTTTTATCGCTTTTTCCGCAGATTATTGACGCTTATTTTGCAAACTCAATAATGGCCAGGGCAATAAAGCGCGGTCTGGTAGAATACAGTCCGGTAAACATACGCGATTACGCCACGGACAAACATAAAACCTGCGACGATTCCCCGTACGGCGGCGGCCCCGGAATGTTAATGCTTGCGGAACCGCTTGCCAGAGCCCTGGAAGCATCGGGGGTAAAAAAGAAAGGCGCCGGGACACAGGAAGTTTTTTCAGTCTACCTTACACCGTCCGGTACACCTTTTAACCAAAAAACGGCGCGGAAGCTGGCTTCAAAAAAAGAACTGGTCCTGATCTGCGGCCGTTACGAAGGCATTGATCAGCGGATAATAGATTTATATGTAGACGAGGAAATTTCGGTCGGAGATTATGTGCTTTCCAGCGGTGAGATTGCGGCCCTTGTCCTTATTGACGCGACTTACAGACTTATAGAACAGGTAATAACGCCTGAATCCCTTACCGAAGAAAGCTTTAACACGGGACTTTTGGAGTATCCCCAGTATACACGGCCGGAAATATATGATACATTAAAGGTTCCCGATGTGCTGATTTCCGGGCACCACGAAAACATAAGACGCTGGCGTCTGGAAAAACAGGTTGAAAAAACCATCGGTTTAAGGCCCGATTTAATCCGGCAGGGACTGGAAATGGGGCTTTTTGACGCGGAAACCCGCGGAATCATAGAACGGCAGATGAACGGACATGAGGAGTAATTATGAACGAGATAAAGGCCATTGAAGCCTCCCAGATGAAAGCTGAACCGGATGATTTTAAAGCCGGAGATACTGTAAAAGTACATTTCAAAATTATCGAAGGCAAGACCGAAAGGATCCAGGTTTACGAAGGCGTCGTACTCTGCATCAAAAACTCCAGGTCCGGCAGATCATTTACTGTACGCAAGAATTCTTACGGTGTCGGCGTTGAGAGGGTTTTCCCCTTCCATTCTCCCAGGATTGCCAAAGTAGAAGTCATACGTCCGGGCAAGGTCCGCAGGGCAAAACTTTATTATGTCCGCGGCAAGATTGGCAAGGGCGCCAAGATCAAAGAACTTATTGTTTCCCGCAAGGAAGCAGCCAAAAAAGCCGAAAAAACAGCGGCCCCGGCTGCCGCCGAGCAATAATTAAGGCGGGTCTGTATAATGAACCCTGTGGGTTCCGGACCCGTTAAAATTGCAGATCTGTCTGTCTCCCCCAAACAAACCAGCAATAATATTTTAAAAGAGCTCAATCAGGCCAATGCCGGCAAAAATTTAATCAACAAATCAATACAGCCAGGACTTACTGCAATCCCGGGTGCACAAACGCTTGTAACAGCAACCCTGGCCGCAGGGCTGCCCAATGACGCTCTGGGCCGGGCAATTCTGGTTTTTTCCCGAATTTTTAATCTAATTGCCGATCCCGGCCTTTTAACCGATCTAAGAAAAGACATACTGGCCAATGGCGCTTCCAACCCCTCAAATATTAAAGAAAAATCAAAACTGGAAGCAAAGGTCCTGGCCGCCATGGCTGCGTTGGACAAGGGCGTAAACCTTGACCGGGAAAGTCTGGAAACCTACGCGGCAATTCCGGATGATGATAATTTTCCCGGAGACAACAATTACGGGCAAAATAACCATAACTTTAATAAAGATAAAAAAGAACAGCTCTTTGGGTACCTAAACAGAATACCGGGTAAAAACAACGCCCAATGGATAGTCTGGCCCTTTAAATACGGGAGCGGGGGTACTGAATTAAAAGTTTTGGTACGAATCCTTATAAAAGATAAAAAAAAAGAAGGGGTAATTATTGCCGATATAACCGGCCCAAAACATAAATGGCGTTTCTTCCTGAACAATTACGCAAAAAAAACCAATGCGGATGTCAGCATTATACCGGGTCTATCACCCAAAGATATACGCAGCCTGCGCCGGGACCTGTCAAACGGTTTAATTACAGGCGATATCCGCATCCATAACGGCGCGGAATTACCGCTTACCGAATTATTTGCCGCCGAAGTCTTGCCTTCTGTAAATAAAGAGGTGTAACATGAAGGGCGGTATTAATGACGGTTACGGGTTTAAAGGCAAAAAGGCTTCGGCTCTGGGATATGATCCCGGGGAAGGAGTGCCGCGTCTGCTGGCAAAAGGCAGGGGACCGGAAGCTGAACGGATCTTAAAGGCTGCCAGGGAAGCGGGAATTGAAATAGTCGAAGATTCCGCTCTGGCTTCCCTCTTCGATACAGCACTGGATCCTGGAGACTGGCTGCCCCCATGGTGCTGGGAAGCAGTGGCAAAAATCCTGGCTTTTGTCTTCACAAAGGAGGAATAGTGAAGAAAATTTCCGTTGACTCCTTAAAAGAGGGATTGATTTTTACTCACCCTGTTTATATAGAGGGAGATAATATTCTTGTCCCGGCCGGAGCCGCCATCAGAAAAAAAGACATAGACCGTCTGCGTTCGTGGGGTATTGATACAGTAGAAACGGACGGAATACCCATAAAACCCGCTGACATAGACGCGATCCATGAACAAGCCCAAAAAGCCGCCGCTTCAAAAACACCGGAAAGTAAAACAGAGCCAAGTGTCATTTCCCTTTCAGAAGTTCACGAGAACAAGGGAGTATACCGCACCTATACCGAGTTGATAGAGCGGCTGGATCAGATAATAAACGAAATAGGGGCCGCGGTAAGTGTTGAATCCCGCTCGATAGACAGCATCACCGGACGGTTAATACAGGCAGTACGGGATCAGCGCAATTCCATGATCGGCTATATCCTGGGCGGCGAAGTAAGCGGTTTCGAGCTTGCAAAAAGTTCAGTAAATTCCGCCATTTTGTCCGCGCTTATCGCCGCGGAAATGCACCTGCCCAATCATAAAATAATGCAGGTAGTAACGGGAGCGCTTCTCCATGACGTGGGAATGTTAAGGCTTCCCAAAGAAATCGTCACCAAAAAAGGCGGACTCTCTGCTTCCGAACTCCAGCGCATGCAGGCTCATCCCCTTTATGCCTTTCGAATTGTTACCAAGGAACTGCTTTACCCGGAAGATGTCGGAATTATAGTACTGCAGCATCATGAAAGGTGGGACGGAGAAGGCTATCCCCGCAAAGTTATCGGAGCAAATATTGATGTCGGCGCAAGGATTGTCTCGGTAGCCGACGCTTTTGAGGCCATGGTGAGCCAAAAACCTTACCGCAATTCGATGATGGGCTACCAGGCCATGAAGAACCTTCTGTCCGACAATTCCAGGCGTTTTGATCCGGATGTTCTCAAAGCATTCATCCAGACCATGGGTATTTATCCTATCGGTTCCATAATATTGCTTAACAACGGCGCTTTGGCCCGGGTAATTGAAATTCACGGAACCGCGCCTCTGCGGCCCAGGATACGCATTTTGATTGACGAAAACGGCAAATCAAACAAACAGGATGAGGGGGAAACAATCGATCTCCTCAATGACAGGAACCTTTTTATAGCGCGGGCCGTAGATCCAAAGGAAGCTTCCAAAAAGAATGCCTGATAAGGGGCAATTGCGCCGGACAGGCAAAATCGGGGAAGATTCAGCAGCGGTTTATCTTGAGAACAAAGGTTATCAAATCGTCTGCCGTAATTTCAGGGCCCGCGGCGGCGAAATCGACATAATCGCACAGGACGGCCAGACTCTGGTTTTTGCGGAAGTAAAAACCTGGTCTGTTTTTGGAATTGACGCCCTGGAATACGGAATTGATCAAAAAAAACAACGCCGAATCATCGAAACCGCTAAGTATTTCCTTGTTGTCCATCGAAAATATAGATATATGGCTATTCGTTTTGATGTAATATTCATTGCTCCGGACCGGATTACCCATCTTGAATCAGCGTTTACGGAGCGTGTATGATTATGGTAACGCGTGAAGTACCCAGAAGGCCAAAGTCGGAAAACCGCCTTGGTATAACAGAACTGGAGGCTTTGCGGGCAAAGATCAATAATGAAGAATATGTCTGTGAGGCGATTCAGAGGATAGCTTTAATCCTCAGCAATGAGCTTCTTGATATTCCCCAGGGAGGCAATTACGAACAGCGGCGGAATGGGCGGAGATAACCGGAACTGGCGCCGGATTGAAAAATCCGATCGGACCGAACGATCTGACAGGACTGAACGGTCCGACAGGTCCGAAAGATCCAGACGAACCGAACGGACCGAAAGGCCAGAACGCGCCGAAAGACCGGGTAAATCCTTAAACAACTCATCCGGCGGTTCAAGACGCCAAAGGGACGAAAAATTCAAGGCTCCCGACAGACCAAAATGGATCCCCCCCCAAATTTCTACCGAACCGTTCCCTGTTCCGGACTGCCCCCTGTGCGGAAAACCTATCCACGATATATCGTCAGCCCTCAACGATAAAACCGGTAAAGCAGTGCATTTTGACTGCATACTGGCGCGCATTAACCAGGAAGAAACTCTGGAAAAAGGCGATTTTATCAGTTATATAGGCGGCGGCCGTTTTGGAGTGGTTCATAACAACAATCCCGGCGATACAAAAAAATTTACGATTAAAAAAATTCTTGAATGGGAAAACAATGAAGAACGTCCGCAGTGGCGTTCCAACATAACTGATCATTATTCGGTAACCTGAGCCTATGAGCAGGATTGATTCGCCGGAAACCGGAAATGATTTCCTTTCAGATCCTCAAATTACCCAGAATTTGGCCCTGCTGCAAAAAATCGGCGTTATTGATTATATCAATAACCTAAACCGTGAGATCCACAGTTTTAAGAGCCTGTTCCGGGGCGCCCTGGATATTTTTAACCGCACTACAATAAGCGATATTATGGATGCCGCAGTACGGCAGATCTCTGACCATTTTCTGCCTTCCTTTATGGTTTTTATCTGGGCAAACAAGGATGATATTGTCATAAAGGGTTACAAGAATTACAAACAGGCGGATTTTAACCTGAATATACAGAGCATTGCGCCGTTTGATTCGTTCTTTAAGACATTCCCGTCAGTCATTGGTTTTAAACAGCTTACCTCAAAGCTGGGAGCGGCTTCGGTTTTTATGAGGCTCAACCCGGAAATTGTCATTCCGATACCCGGCCCGGCGGGGTTGTTTGGACTGGCGCTGGCAGGCCCCAAACTCATTAACGAAGAATATAAACCTTCTGAACTTGTGTATCTGCAGGAACTTATGTCTTTTGTTTCCCAGTCCATTCAGAACCACCTGCATTATGAACAGACATTGAGGGATGTCAAAACCGGCCTTTTTAACAATTTTTATTTTATGACCAGGCTCAATGATGAAATCGCCAGAGTACAGAGGAACAACAGCTCGGCCTCGGTAATCATGATTGACGCGGATAAATTCAAAGAATTCAATAAAAACAACGGCCAGCTTGCCGGAGACAAAATACTTGAATCCCTGGCCCTTATAATAAAAATGGGCGTAAGAACCGAAGATATTCCTTCAAGGTTTGGCGGCGAAGAATTTTCGGTTTTGCTTCCGGATTCGGACAGGCAGTCGGCCTGGGCCGTTGCAGAAAGATTAAGGCAATCGGCGGCAAACATGAAGGTCCCCTGGGACCCGCCCCTGCCCGAACTGACAATAAGCCTGGGAATTTACACCTTTGGCCCGGCCGCCGGACAAACCGGCCCGGCCGCGGCCGAGATAATTGCCAGGGCCAGCGAGGCGATGTACCTTTCCAAGGAAAGGGGCAGGAACCGCACTACTGTCTGGGGAGCCGGTCTTATGACCAAAATCGAGTTAATGAAACTGGACGCAGAAATTACCGGCCCGGTTTAATAGACTAAGCACAGTCATCAGAATCTTAAGCGCCCCTGAAATTATCAAGGTACTGACGTTTCTTTTCCCTGGTCAGAATATAGGAATAGGTAAAATCGGCCTGGACACCCAGAGCTTTTAACTTCTTGATATGCTCGGGTCTTTGCATTTTTTTTACCTGGCTGCTCATCATGAGTTCCGGAGCCACATGGACTATATAAAGCGGGCCTGCTTCTCCGTAATAATCAATTCCGTCTTCGGCCGCATAGGATTTGCGATCCGGCATTGCCTGCGGAAAATTTTCTATATGAAGGGCCTGCGATGCGTAATAACGGTGTATTCCTGCACTGGTTACCCAATATGCGGTGTAAAGGGCGCCTTTTCTGTAAAGACGCTTGTCCCAGGAGAGCAGCAAAAGGCCGTTCCGCTGCAGATGCGGTCTAAAATCGGGAATGGAATCCGGTAATTTTTCTCCTGGGCGTCCCAAAATTACTTTTTCATTAATGACTTTATCATTTAATTTCTTACTGTAAGTAACCTGGGAACTGTATGCTTCCGCTGGATTTACACGGGGGAACGGAATTATTTTACATCCTGTAGTTCTATACTGGCCGTTTTGTATTTCGTTCTTATTTTCCATACACTAAATATATGTTTTTATTTTAAAAAATTCAAAAGTAATTATCTGTTTTTTAAAATTTTAAAAATATTTTTTAATTGCCTGTCTCCGGTAACCGCAAGAAGCAGAATACCAAGGCCGCCGTACAGAATTGCCATTATGACCAGCGGTATGCCCAGGCTTATAAAACGACCCCTTCCGGCAAAAACGGATTCCAGGGGGTTACCCAAAAGAAAGACAGGAATAACCGCTATTGCGGAAAATACTATAAGTTTTAAACCATAAACAAGGGCGGGTTTTAAAATACGGTTCATGGCTATTTGGCTGTTCCTGCGCATAAAAAAAAGCAAAAAAACAGTGTTTATCATACTTGCCAGGGTCAGAGCAAACGCGATGCCGGCGCCGCGAAAAGGGACCGCCAATAAAGCGGCCGCTGTAATATTTACGGCTATAGAGATAAGGCCGGCAAAGGTGGGAGATTTTGAATTGCTTTGGGCATAAAACGCGGGCGCAAGGATCCTGTTAAGGGCAATAAAATAAAGTCCCGGCATATGGAATGTAAACGCCTGCAGGGTAAGGCGGACAGATTCATCGTTAAAACTTTTATTCTGGAAGAGCAGGCGAATAAGGCTCTCTCCCCTGGCCATAAAAAAAAAGGTAACCGGAATTGTAATAAGGGCAATAATGTTCATCGCGGACAAAAGCCGCTGGGTAAATAATTCCCAGTTGGAAGTTTTGGCCAGCTCCGCCAGATCCGGCAGAAGTACCGTCCCTATTGAGACCGCGAATATGCCCAGAATAAGTTCCTGCATACGCAGCGAATATTGCAGACTGGATACAACCCCTGCTCCCGCATTGCCGGCCAGAGCCGTAGATACCAGATCATTAAGCTGGTAGGCCGCCATGCCGAGAATGGTTGGTCCGATAAGCAGCAATACCTTGCGGGTGCCCGGATTGCCAAAAGCTTTTTTTAATCCGGTAAAAAAGAATATCGGAACCTCATGTTTCCTGATTAATTTTATTATTGAAGGAAACTGAATCGCCGCTTGCAGAAATCCGCCGATTAAAATACCGGCCGCCAGCGCCCTGGCGGGATTTTTAACATGATCCTTTAAGGCATAGGCGCAGACAATGGCGGTAATGTTCAGTATTATCGGCGCCACGCCGGAGGGCGTAAAAATTTTTAAACTGTTTAATATACCCTGGAAAAAAGCCGCAATGGATATAAGGGCCAGAAACGGGAACATAAGCCGCGTAAGAAAAACTGTCTCGTCAAATTCTTTAAGGCCAAAAAAACCAACCAGAAAGGGAGCGATAAGTATACCTGCCATAACCGCGGCTGTGACGGTAAAGGTAAGGAAAGTTAAAATGCATGAAAGAAATTCTTTTGTTTTTTCTTTTTCATTCTCAAGCAGGTACTCCCTGAAGGTAGGGATAAAAGCCACCGCGATTGATCCCTCGGCAAAGAGACGGCGGAAAAGATTTGGAATCATGAACGCAACAGAAAACGCGTCCGAGAGCGCGGATGTGCCCAGCAGGCTCGCCTTGGTCATTTCCCGCAAAAGTCCGGCAACACGGGAAATCAGGGTTAATAAAGAAAGTATTGAACCGTGGCGGATCAGATGGTTTACGTCAGAATTTTGGGAACCATGGTTCTCAAAACCATGGTTTTCCGAAGGGCTATCCGAGCGGTTTTCCGAATGATTCTCCGAGCGGTTTACCGAGCGTTCGCTTTCCAAATTATTTGGCGGGCTTGGAACCTATAAGCGTAAAACTAAGGCCGCACTGGTATCTTTCGCCGCTCTCCGGATTGGAAGCTTTTTCCGAAGTATAATAACCGACCGAACCGGTTGAAAAATCTTTGGCATTGGCAATCATGGTCGACCAGGTTTTACCTTCACTGTCCTTGACAGTTATCTCCAGGTAACGCGGAGCTTTGGGATCTCTTTTTGCGGGTTCCGGCATAGGGTTCTCCTTTATAAGGTTTTTCAAAAACCACAGTTTCCGAATAACTCTATTATATCAATAAAGAAAATTATCTCACAGAGGCGTCACCGGGGTGCGGAACAGGAAATACTAAATACGCGGTGATGGTAATTTTGTCTGTAAAAAGCAGCGCAGGCATCTGCGGCTTTGATTTCTTCATCAGAATTTTTTCCATATTCCGGACATAAAAAGAAAATATCTATTGTTTTATCCGGCGCAAGCGCGGCCAAAAATTTATCCAGAGCGTGATTTGCGGTTGACATGCGCGGCGCTGCCAGGATTATTATGCCGGCGCTGTCCGCAGCCGCGGGAAGAACATCGCCGGACATAAGGGGCAGGGCGGCCGGCCGTGCCAGAATCGCCGCGGGATCGACTGCCGGCGCAGCGCCTGCCGCAATGTCTTTAAACCCGGCAAAAACCAACTGAGCCGGACCGCCGGTCCAGCCGATTCGAATTTCAGTCTGTCCGGATTCATTGATTTTTACCGCGGTGTTTGCCGTAACAATCGCAAGCGCGTTTTCGCACAGACAGTCAACTTCGCTGCGGCCTTCCTCAATACCAAAGAGTACAGGATCGATTTGCGTATCAATAAGAATAATTTGCCGCGAATGGGGAACCGGAACTTTCTCCCCTTCCCTTACATATAATTGAAAGGAGGGACCGTGGCTGTAAAGTTTCCAGTTGATGCGGCGGGGATCGTCGCCGGGGATATAGGGCCTGTTACCGGTAAGGCTGTCTGTTCTGCTGAACAGGGACCGGTTCTTCATGTCTCCGCCTGAACCGCCGGCAGACAGCGGCCGTTCATTCGCGGCATCCGGAACTGCCAGGATACCGCGGCCGCCGTCCTCCCTTAATTTTATTTTTCTCAAAAAAAATCCCGGCGCGTCAAGAATATAGATTTCCCTGGATCGGAGTAAGTACTCCCCGCGCCCGGGAACAGTAGACTTTACCGCGTTATCCGGAGTTTTGCGCGGATTAAAAAAACACTCGGCAATTCTGCCGTCAAGGGTAGAGAGCATGATTCTGTACCTGATTAAAATTCCGGGCAGGGCAAAAAAGCGCAGGGGCTGTAAAATTAACAATTCGCATTGTTCGCCTGTCCTGATTTGTCTGACCGGGAATTCTGCCCGTATGTCCTGCGCAATTTTGCGCAGACAAAAAGCAGTAAAAAATACGGTTAAGAAACCATAAACGTTTATAATGAGAAAAACAGCGCCCAAAAAAATAAAGACAAGTTCATTTCTTAAAAATCCGCAAAAAAAAGCCAGCGCTGCGATAATAATTGTTATAAGGCCGGCTGCCCGGGGCCGGGGCAAATTAATTCCGCTGTTTGATTGATTCCAGCCTGGCAAGGCTTATCTCCCTGATAACGGTTTGCGCTTTTGATGTATCTTCGGAAACATCTTTTAACCTGACCCTGTGGCTTAAAACCGGAACCGCAAGAATAAGCAAATCCTCGTCAATAATATAATCCCGGTCCCGGATCAAAGCCAGGGCTTTAGCCGCTTCCAGATAATGCAGGGCTCCGCGAGGGGAAACTCCAAGGGAAAAACCGCGGTGTGTTCTGGTGTCCCTGACAATATCGGCGGCAGCTTCCTTTAGCGACGGATGGCAAAAGACCTTTTTTACAGCTTCGCGGATTTCCAAAAATTCAGCGCAAGTCATTATGGGTTCAAGAGATTCCAGTATACCGCCGGCAGGATTGTCATCAAGAATCGACAGTTCAGATTCGCGATCCGGATACCCCAGCGACAGACGCATCATAAAGCGGTCAAGCTGCGCACAGGGCAGGGGAAAAGTTCCTTCGCTCTCGATTGGGTTCCCGGTGGCAATAACAAAGAAGGGCTGCGGCGGCCTGTGGGAAGCGTCGCCTATGGTTACCTGACCTTCCGCCATAACTTCAAGAAGAGCCGACTGGACTTTGGGCGTTGCGCGGTTTATTTCGTCGGCAAGGACAATATTCGCCAGGATCGGGCCTGGCATAAAACGGAAACTCCGGGTTTCCGGATCAAATATGTCGACTCCGGTGATATCGTACGGTAAAAGATCGGGGGTAAACTGAATCCTTTTAAAAACTAAAGGCCTGCCGGAGCTGCCTTCTATAAGGCGTGCCATGGTCTTTGCGACAGTGGTTTTGCCAAGCCCCGGATTATCTTCCAGTAATATGTGTCCGCCGGCAAAAATACCGGCAGCCAGCAGTTCCAAAAAATCGTGCTTACCGCGGATAACCCTGCAAGCGCCGTTTATCAGGGCTTTGATTTTTTGGTTAACGTTTTGATTAGAATTTGTTTGGGTGTTCTGTTCAATATTCATTTTTAATTTATTTAAAAAGACCGGCGGTTCCTGTTTTCCATTCTTCCCTGGCTTCCATAATAAGTTCCTCCGCCTGCTTCCAGGTATCAACCCTGGGCGCGCCAAGATTCCGGTTTGTTGAATTGGTAAATACTATGGTGTTGCAGCCGAGCTCCCGCAGCCTTATTACATTTGCCGGAGCATCGTCAATGTAAACATGGGCGCCGACAGCTCCCTTGTCGTTCATAAAGCAAATGTCCCAATAAGGAATGTCCCAGTTGTCAAGCCATTCCACTGTCTGGTTGATGGTTGTTTTATGCGAATATTTGAGGAAGAGCCTGTGCGTAATAATCCGGATTCTGATACCGCGGCCTGAAAGTTTTCTTAAAGTGGAAGGCGCGTCTTCCAGCGGGGGCATGTCCCTGAAGAGGTTCCGCTGAACTACCGCAAAACGGTGCAGCCGCTCATAACCGCCGTATTCGTCAATGCCCCATTCCCCAAGTCCGTAGGTAACTTCCGGAGTCAGGGAACTTAATGGTTTGTTAAGCCACTCGGCGGCGATTACCCGCATTGCACCGTAAAAATCCCCAACAACGCCGTCAAGGTCTACGCCAAGAATAAATCCGTTATCTTCCATTTTTTTTCCATGCAAAAATTTATTGTTCAGTATAACAGTCTTGAAATCAATACAACCAGGCTCCTGCCCATGACAGTGTATTGTTCAAGATTGGTTAATTGTTTTTCGCTGCCGGGCAACAGGATATCCTGAGGCGGCGGAAGGCCTGTATCAATAATCCGCACCCATTTTTTACCGTCAAGAGGTTCGCAGATATTAAAATCCGCGCTTTCTTCTCCGGCGTTGAACATAATAAAAAAATCATTGTCGTCACGGTCGGCCAGTATATCGGCGCGGCTGCCGTCCATACGCAATGCGAGACATGGCCCTATATTTTCCCAGTCCGGAGTTTCGCCCTCCGCGTCAAGCCACAAAATATCAGGGATCGCGTTGTAGTTGCCGTCGCGGCCGGTATAAAATTCGGGCCGCATAAATCCGGGATGCCTGAGCCGGAAAGATATTATTTCTTTTACAAACCTGTAAAGACCGGCGTTATTTAATACCAGTTCCCAGTCATACCAGGAAATTCCGTTGTCCTGACAATAGGCGTTATTGTTACCGTTCTGCGTCCTGGCCATTTCGTCGCCGCCAAGCAGCATCGGCGTTCCCTGGGACAGCATCATTGTAGCGATTAAATTCTTAATCTGGCGCTGCCTAAGAATTTCCAGTTCCGAATCCGCGGAAGGGCCTTCGAATCCGTAATTGGAACTGTTGTTGTTATTGCTGCCGTCTGCGTTGTTTTCGCCGTTTTCCTCATTGTGCTTTTGCTCATAGGTAACAAGATCCCGCATGGTAAATCCGTCATGGCTGGTAATAAAGTTTATTGAATGGAATGGTTTTCTGCCGTCGCGCAGGTACAGATCGGAACTGCCGGAAAGCCTTGTCGCCAAATACCTGGTCTGTTTGAGATCCCCCTTCCAGTACATTCGCACATCGTCCCTGTAACGGTCATTCCACTCTGCCCAGCGGCCGCCGGGGAACCAGCCGACCTGGTAGGCTCCGCCGGCGTCCCAGGCTTCCGCTATGATTTTGGTTGCGCTTAAAACCGGGTCCTCCGCGATACGCTCAAGCATGGGAGGGTTCTCCATAAGATTGCCTTCCTGGTCCCTGCCAAGAATTGATCCAAGATCAAAACGGAAACCGTCTACATGCATCTCCACTACCCAGTAACGCAGACATTCAATTATCAAAGTTCTTACAACCGGATGATTGCAGTTAACGGTATTGCCGCAGCCGGAATAATTTTGGTAAAAGCGCTTGTTTTCGTTCAGTATATAATAAATGGAATTATCAAGGCCCCTAAAGGAAAAAGTTGGCCCCATCTCGTTTCCTTCTGCTGTGTGGTTAAAAACAATGTCCAGAATCACTTCCAGCCCGGCCTTGTGCAGCTCCCGGACCATTTCCTTGAATTCCCGCACCTGGCCGCCCGGGCTTTGATCGGAGGAATAGGACAGCTTTGGCGCGAAAAAAGCGACAGTGGAATATCCCCAATAATTTTTAAGGGTCTCACCGGTCTGCGGATTTTTGGTTAAAAGTTCATACTCGCTGAACTCCTGAACCGGCAGGAATTCCAGGCTGGTAATTCCCAAATCCTTAAAGTAAGGAATTTTTTCAACAACACCCCTGTACGTACCCGGATGATCCACCCCGGAATTGGGATTTTTTGTAAGGCCGCGCACATGGGTTTCGTAAAGAACACTGAAACGCAGGGGGTAATTAAGAGGCGCGTCACCCTGCCAGTCAAAGTCATCGTTTATAACAATGCAGCGGGGCACATCGGAAGTATTATCCCGGTGTGAATAGGAAAGATCAGTCGAATTTTTACCATTATCGTATCCAAGGGACGTACCAAAATCCCAGCGCGAAAGATCGGTCAAAGCCTTTGCGTAGGGATCAATAAGGGCTTTGCCCGAATTGAACCGCAGTCCTTTTTCCGGCGCATACGGACCGTCCGCGCGGTAAAGGTAGAGGGCCCCGGCTTTTAAACCGGGAATATGGCAATGCCAGATATTTCCGGTCCGGTATTTGCGCTTGTCAAGGAGGATTTCCTCATAAACGCTGTCCGGGGCATCCGACTCATAAATGACCAGGGTTATGGCTGAGGCATTTCTGGAAAAGACAGCGAAATTTACTCCCTTATCTGTAGGGACGGCTCCAAGAGGCAGTGCTTTACCTACTTCGACGGCGAAATGTCCAAAAGCCATGCGGGAATTATAGCATATCTGCCAAGAGAACACTATTCGGTAAAAATAACTGTAAAAATTCCTTTCTGGAAATTTCCCTGGCGCCTAGGGTAAGTTTATAATCCAAAGGCATGCCAAGGTCCCAGAAGTCATAACCGTTTTTTTCCAGGTATTGGGCAGTTAATATCATCTGAACTGTGCCGGCGTTATCTTCCTCGTAGTATCCCGAGTAACTGGTGTAGACTTTTCCGGCTGCAATGCCGAACTCACCGGCGACAAGACGGCCCTCCCTGTACAGGGCAAAAGAAACAGGTTTGACCGGCAAATCCTTGGTACCGGACGAATTAAAGCCGGACCTGATTTCCTTAATTGCCCTGATAAGGGGCGGTGTCAGCCAGTCTTCCCCGTGAATTGTAACACATTTTTCCAGTATTAAATCAAAATCCCTGTCAAAATAAAGCTCATAATCCTGCAGACGCTGGCGGATATTTTTTTTAATATGAAGTTCAGGAAAAAAAAGACACGAGCGTATCAGGTGATGTTTTGGCAGCAGCAGGTATTGACCGTTTTGGACAAAGGACATTACCAGGAAGCCGGCAGCCATCAGGTTGGCTACAAAGACGGGACTAAAATCCCGGGCCAGGCAAAAGTCTTCGCTGTAACCAATTGGTTCAAGAGCCAGAGCCGCGGCGGTGCAGTCATCGGAAGCGTCGAGGAATATATAGCCGGATGTCAGGAATTTAAAATTAACCGTACACCTTCTTTGCAGCTGTTTGATGATTATAACTGCGATATGAGTAAACTGGATTCTCTGAGCAAAATCTGATTATTTTATAATGCTATTTTTAATTTACGTCCATAGATTTGTGCAATTTTTTCCAATGTTTTTATTGTTGGGTTTGCTTTTTGCGGATTTTCAAGACGTTGATAGGCTTGATATGATAGGCCAAGTTTATTTGCTATATCTGTTTGACTTTGTTTACCTCTAAGTTCCCGAAGTTGTAGAGATAAAATGATATGATTAGAAACAATAATAGGATAACCTTTCTTATAAACAGGGGCGGGTATTTTATTACCTTTTAGAATATCAACTTCGAGACATCCATCAAGAGCATCTTTTGCCATAGCAAGAGCTTCTTCATGGGAAAAACCGCACGTTATAACATTCGGCATATCTGGAAATTGTGCGATGTATTCATTACCAGATTTTTTTACATTGCAATAATAAATCATAGTATTCATCTCCTTGTAATTTTTGCTTCTTTTAATAATTCTTTACCAAAATTACCTAAATTAATTATTGGATATAAAGATAAAAACATCAATCTGCAGCAATTCTAAATTTGCAATATTTATGCCGAAAAATATATTATGGAGAGGGGAAAATTATGAACGCTCGTGGATTGCCTGAGCGCAGTGGCAGATAAACTTTCTGCCCGGCCTGAATATTCAGCCAGCAGATATACAAATCGTGATGCCGTGAACAGTGCGTTCGCTGCATTTTTCTTTCAGTTTCCGTTCTTTAGCCTTATCTCCCTTTTACGGTCAGCCGGAAATCCCGTGACGCGAGAACCGCGTTAACAAGGGTCTGCATACCCGAAGTATCCAAATCAGGCGGGTCCTCCCAGAACATGCTTGATCCCGCGCGGATAGATACAGTTTGTTCCGGATTTTTAATAAAATAATTTCCCATAAACGCTTTATTGGCGCCGAATTGAAAGAAATCGATATTAAACCTGCAGGAATAGCCTCTGACAGAAGTTCCGTATGTTCCATAAAATGGATATGTAACTTTATAATGAAGAATACCGGAAGCCTTGTCCGGATCACCGGTAAATTCAATTACATTATCAGACAATTTTTGAATTGCCTTAATAATCAAATCAATTTGCTCGAACAATTGCGCATCGGTGCGTTCCGAAGCATCCCGGATATCATCGCGGTCGATTCCCATCTGCGAGCCTTCATCCCTCACTATGATGAATGTAAACGGCTGCGGATCCTTTGGGAAAAATTCATTTAAGGGCACATTGTATTTATTCTGGAATATTTCTTCAGTCCAGGCTGAACCTGCGCTAAAAGAAGCGTAAGGCGCGTTATTTTGTCCATAAACCAGAACGGAAAGAACAATGAATCCGCAAAAAGCAATAATATTTCTTTTGTTCAATTCAAACTCCTTAATTGACTTTCCTGATGCCATAACTGCTGCTTGCGGCGGTGTCAAGCGTTATTTCTAATTTTTGACTATTAATAGTAACAGTATCAACTCTATAAAGTGTATTGGGTTCCGTAGACATGACAAAATAAATATCGTAAGCGGAATTGGCAACACTGTAGGTAATGGCGGAGTTTGAATTGATTACAAAATAATCCGCGCTGTCTTTATCAACAACGGCAACTGCGATATTGCGATCACCAGGATTTATTAAACTGATTCTGCCCTGACCCACGGGAATATTATTGATTTTAACCGGTAGTATAGTCATGGGTGAAAAATTATACTTGGGATCATTATACTTTCTGATTGTATTTTGATCGGTTACACGGATAAAATCTCCATTTTTATTTGTCCCCTTGATTGTATTTTCATCGGTAAAATTTCCTTCATAAACAGAATTACCGTTAAGGCTGTTACAGGTTAATTTACCGTTATTAAATACCCATTTAAATTCGTATGATACAGATTCCTGGGCGCCGGGCGCTCCCCCTGTCAGACGATTTGAAGCTTGCATGGCATATCCGTCATTAAAGAATCTGTAATATATATCCAGATCGCTGCCGGTTTTTAATTGCCACAGATTTCCGGTTAATAATGATCGATCGTAAACAACTGGTTTTGGGGTAACCGGCGAAGTTGGTGGTGTAGTTGGAGTTGTTACCGGCAATGGATTTTTTACTTTTGATTTAGCACTGCCTTTATATACAAACTTGGCAAAAATTGAAAATGCCGGCATAAATTGACCGTCCAGATATCCTGCATAAAATTTACCTCCCAGCAAAACCGCGGGACCTGTTAATTTTGACGAAAAATCGTATGCGGCGGTTATCTGCGCACCGAAACCGGACGGGCCATCATCAGAGTCTGGATATCTGGAATCTATTATTGAAATGGCGGTGTAGCCAATATCCAGGCCCAATTGCAAATATTTCATTGAAGGCAATGGATAAAACTTCAAACCAGGACCAATTAAACCGGTAGAATACTCCAGTGTACTTGAAACGGTTAATGAATCGTAATTAAAGCCAAAACTGCCGACAATACACAGGTTTGGCAGTACCGCATAACCAATGCTTAAATCCAAATCTATAGTAGATCTGCTTGCTCCTGTAAGAGCCATAAAACTGTTGATCCGGGAATTAAACGGCTCCGGATATGAAACAAAGGTCCAGCCTCCGCCGGCATCTATGTAGAAACCCCTTGTGTCCTGCGCGTTGAGCGCTGCGGATAATATCAAAACCAAAGCCGCCAGGATGATTATTTTTTTCAATTTAAACTCCTGAAATAATTAAAAAACGAGTGCCTGCCTGATTATGGTTATTGAACAAAACTATTAAAAGGAGATACTCGTTTTGAAAATAATAACAGAAATTTTTGGCAGAGCGCAAGCATTTCTGGATATACCATTTAAATGGAATTTACGTTAAATAACGATAAATTTGATCAAAAAAAATTCGTTAAATGACGAATTTTTGTCGCGCCTAAGTTGAACTTGCCGAATTAGAGCATAGCTTATAAAGTGGTATACCAGAGACCCAGGAGGAAATAATGGGTAGGAAAAGGAAACGGTATACCTCAGAAGAGAAAATAAAAAT
>WQZG01000075.1 GCA_009780855.1 Treponema sp. | reverse complement strand
TAAGCAAACAGCAAAACTTAATGCTTTGAAACCACCCTGTTTCATTCATTACTCCTTTGTTCATCCCTGATAAGGAAGAGTGTCCTTTCATTATATTTCTTCCCGGTTGCTTTGTCAAACCTACCGGGTAATAGGGGTCTATTGAATTATCGGCAAAAATGTAGTTTTGGAGCCCAAATTTTTGCTTTTTTTTTGATTTTTTTAAAGATATTTATCAATTTTACCGATACATTTTTTCTAATTGACCGGAACTATAACCGGAACAGTTTTTTTTGCTGAAATTTTCCCATAAAAAACCTCGCCTTCGCTGCCGCGGCCCCAGGGCACTGTCAGATGCGACGGTACAAAGGTATTTTGATTACCGGGGTTTCCCCCCAAAATTTCAGTTGGATCATCTTTCCAAACCTGTAAAACTTCATCGGCGGCGGCCCATAAAGAGTCATCGAAAATAATTCTGACATTGGAAGGGGTCATATCCGGATCAAGCCACGAAAAAAGAATAACCGGCAGTTTTGGGTTGAGTTCAAAAAACCTGGCAGGCGAACCGATTATAACCGCGCACGAACAAGTTTGCCCTATTGAAAAATCCGAATTGTTTTCCAGATACCTGGGCGCTCCGATAAAACCGCCCGCCCTTAACCCGTCCTCAAAAATTTGTCTTAATGCAGAAGATAAAATTTCATCCTGAACCAGCATTATGCCGGTACCGGCGCCGTTATTTTCTCCCGCGAGATATGCCGCGCAAACCCCGGCGCTGTATAAATCCGTTTGGGTATCGGTGTAAACATAATACGGCGGACCGTCCTGTTTATTTACGGCTGCCGCCCTGCTTCTGCCGGCAAGGATAAAAACCGGAATATCAGGTTTTGTCTCAAGGTATTTATTGGCCGCAGAAGCAAAAAACCCGGGCAAAAAAACAATATAGGGAGAACTTGAAACTGAATCAACAGCTGCCGCTACAATCTCCGGGCCGGCGCTTATGGTAACCGGAATCTGTGTAATTCTTCTAAAGTATTTAATGCTTAATTCAGCCTGTTTTATTATTGACCTGAATGTACCGTACACCATATTGAATTCCGGTTCGGTTACAACAACGACCGGCCGGCGCAGCATAAACGCTGACGCGGTTATTGCCAAAACAAGCAAAATAGATATCAAAGGAATTACACCGGAATAAAATTTGGCAATCCGCATTTTTTAATTATAGCAAATCGGCCCAGCTTGACCAAGAAGCCCTTAATTATTACGATTTAGCAATCTTATTTTACGGACTAAAGTCTAAAGGAGATAATTATGACAAGCTATAAAGAATTGGGTCTGGTAAATTCGGTGGAGCTTTTTAAGAAAGCAGTAAAGGGAGGTTATGCCCTTCCCGCATATAATTTTAATAACATGGAACAGCTGCAGGCCATAATCGCCGCGTGCGTGGAAACCAAATCACCGGTAATACTGCAGGTTTCTGCAGGCGCGAGAAAATACGCGAATCAGAATCTGCTCAAAAACATGGCCAAAGGTGCAGTAGAATACGCCCATGAGCTTGGTTATGACATACCGATAGTACTGCATCTGGATCACGGCGACACTTACGAGCTCTGCAAAGACTGCATTGAAACCGGATTTTCTTCGGTAATGATCGACGGTTCGCACCTCCCCTATGATGAAAACGTGGCTCTGACCAAAAAAGTAGTCGAGTTTGCCCATTCACGCAAAGACTATGTTTCTGTAGAAGGTGAACTTGGGGTTCTGGCCGGTGTTGAAGACGATGTCTCCGCAGAGCACAGCCATTACACTCAGCCTTCAGAAGTAGAAGATTTTGTTAAAAAGACCGGTGTTGATTCACTGGCAATTT
The DNA here is from genome assembly GCA_009780855.1 of Treponema sp. GTDB lineage: Bacteria > Spirochaetota > Spirochaetia > Treponematales > Breznakiellaceae > WQZG01. The sequence goes on along the minus strand of WQZG01000075.1, from coordinate 16,828 downwards.
CCATCGGAACCAGCCACGGCCGCGCCAAATTCAAGCCCGAACAGTGCACCAGGGACGCCAACGGCATCCTTATCCCGCCCCCGCTCCGCTTCGACATTCTCGCCGAATGTGAAAAACGCATCCCCGGTTTCCCGATTGTACTGCACGGTTCTTCCTCGGTTCCCATCGAATACGTACAGATGATAGAAAAATACGGCGGCAAACTCACCGACTCCGTAGGCATCCCCGAAGACCAGCTCCGCAAAGCCGCAAAAAGCGCTGTCTGCAAAATCAATATAGACTCCGACGGCCGCCTCGCAATGACCGCATTAATGCGCAAAGTCCTTGCCGAACATCCGGATGAATTCGATCCGCGCAAAATCATCGGTCCGGCCCGCGACGAACTTAAAAAATTATACTCGCACAAGAACGTAAATGTACTGGGATCTGCGGGACAGGCATAAAGAAAAATATTCGAAAGAGGTATGCATGAATTTCGTCATAGAATTTGAACAGGAAGAAGACGGCCGCTGGATTGCAGAAATTCCTGAAATTCCGGGCGTACTTACATATGGTGTCACACCTCTGCAGGCAGGAGAAAAAGCCAAAGCCCTGGCACTCAGGGTTTTGGCGGAACGAATGGAAAATGAAGTTTCACTCCCTGGTATAAATTCCATAGAATTTTTAAGTCATTATGAGCAAATGGCGATCAGTTAAAGCAAAAATTTTATTGGCAGCATTACTCCGTATAGATTGGTCTATAAAAAGACAGGACGGATCTCATAAGACATTGGAAAGAACAGGTTACCCTGATTATGTTTTTGCATTTCATGATAGCGATGAAATAGGTCCAAAAATGCTAGCAAAAATAGCAAAACATACAGGATTAAAACCAGCAGATTTATAAAGAAAGTTGAAACAGGTACTGCCCGCGGTAAATTCCATGGGCAGCACTTCATGACATGCGCCGGTTGATTACTCTGTAGTCTTTAAAAAAGAAAAAACCATAAAAATAACAAGCGGAATAACGCTGAGTCCCAGGAAGAGAAGCCCATATGAATGCATTTGCGAATAAAAAGCCCACCAGGCTGTGGCTGCCAGGAACGGCAGAACCAGAATACCCAGAGCCGACGGGACTCTAACATACCATTTGACAGAAGTCATTATAAAGTCAATAAAAAATGGGATGCCCACAGCCAGCGCCGTCCAAAGCAGCGGCACCAGAATAAGCAAAGTCGGATCGCTGGCCGAACTCCAGCTTACGGCCCTGATACCGGCGCCGGGTATAAGCCAAAGGATTGTAAAATCGGCAAAATTTATGGCGCCAGATGATATTTTATTAATGGTAAAAAACAGATAAACCAGAAGGGGCAGGATCACAGGAACCGATACAATATCGACAAAAGCGTTCAGCCACCTGGACAGTCCAAACCCGCCGGGGTTTACCAGATTGCCCAGGAAAAACTGAATCAATGCCACCAGACTGCCCAAAAGCAGAGCCCATACACTGCCAGAGCCGGTTTCGGTTTCGGTAGAACGCCTAAAAAGATAAAACAACGGCAGCCAGAGCATGCAAAATATAGTCATCGGTAAAAATTTCCTTGCATTATTAACCTTAACGATTCATAATGGATTGGTCAACGCTTTTAACCACTGGACATAATAAACCATTTTTTGATATACTTCCTTTATTCATTATGAACAGGGTTCATAAGAATGAACAGGGTTCGTAAGAGCTCCAGGAGGTAAGTTGTCAGACAAGGATCTGAGGATCAATGATCAAATCCGGGTAAGGGAAGTACGCCTGATTCGGGATGAGGGAGAACGCCAGGGGATCATGTCGACCCTGGAAGCTTTGGAAATGGCCAAAGAAGCGGGGTTAGACCTCGTGGAAGTCGCTCCCCAGGCTGTTCCGCCGGTTGTCAAGATCCTTGACTACGGAAAATATAAGTTTGAAAACGAAAAAAAGGTAAGGGATTCCAAGAAAAAGCAAAAATTGCTTAAACTCAAGGAAATCCGCATGCAGCCAAAAATCGATGAACATGACATTGATTTTAAATCCAAACATGTCAAGGATTTTTTGGCGGAAGGAAACAAGGTTAAGGTAACAGTACGGTTCAGGGGAAGGGAACTTGCCCATACCGAGCTGGGTCTGGATGTTTTAAAAGATGTCCTTAAAAGGATTGAAGGTGAATATGTTATGGACAAACCTCCGGCAATGGAAGGCAGGTTTATGTCCATGGTTTTAAGCCCCAAATCCAAAAAATAGCAAATGGAAGGCAGAGGTGCATTATGCCCAAGATGAAGACCAAGAAATCAGCCGCAAAACGTTACTCTTTTACAGGGAGCGGCAAAGTAAAATATAAGAAACAGAATTTAAGACATATTCTTACAAAGAAATCACCCAAACGAAAGCGGAACCTCCGCCATACCGGAATATTGTCTAAAGACAATGTTGGTGCGATCAGGAAAAACCTCCTGCCGTACGGGTGAGATTTACACAGGATTTATCAGGAAACCTGGTTTCCTTTTCGATTTGACTGTACAGTCACAAGCTGCTGTACAATTCAGGAGTAAAATATGGCTAGAGCAGTAGACGGCGCAAAAAGAAAAAACCACCGTAAAAAGATATTAAAGCAGGCCAAGGGTTACTGGGGACGCAGGCATTCAAACTATAAAACTGCCAAAGACGCCGTCACCAAGGGACTTTTTTATGCTTACCGCGACAGACGCGACCGCAAGGGAAATTTCCGCAGAATCTGGATTATCCGCATTAACGCGGCCTGCCGCGCAGAAGGGCTCAGCTATTCCAGACTGGTAAACGGCCTTGACAAGGCAGGCATAACCATTAACCGCAAGACTCTTGCCAATATGGCGATTGAAGATACTGCGGCCTTTAGGGCAGTGGTCGAGAAAGCCAAAGCAGCTCTGGGAGCATAACATGGTAACCCTCGAGCAAGTCAAACTGCTGGATACAAGAGTTACCAAAACTGTCGAATACATAAAAAAACTCACAGCCGAAAATTCGCATTTGAAAAGCAGACTCGATTCGAGTCTGCAGCGAATCGAAGAAATGCAGGCTCTTATAAACCGTTTTAAGGAAGATCAGGGCCGTATCGAAGAAGGAATCCTGTCAGCGCTCAACCGGTTAAACCAGTTTGAGGACGCTCTGGGAAGCATACTTCCGGAAGTGTCAAATTCTGCTGAATCATCGCTTCCTGCAGATGAGCCGCTTCCTGATCCAATAAATGGGACGCCAATGACAGGGGAAAAATCATCCGGAAACAACCAACCGGCCAGGAAAAAAACAGCCGGCGCCGAAAAAATCCAGAACCAGCCGCAAACACGGCAGGCCGAAGAACCGGACGAGCCAAGTCCTGTAATTGAGCTGGATATTTTCTGACATACATGCCCAAAAATCAACTGTTGATAGATGTTTTGGGTTTATCGCTGCAGATTTCCGCCGATGAAGATCCGGATTATCTGCAAAAAATACTCAAAATCCTCCGCCAAAAAACTGAAGAAACCACAAATAATACCGGCCTTAAAGATCCGTTAAAAATAGCGGTGCTTACAGGTTTTTTATTATGCGATGAACTGGAAAAAAAATCACTGCACGGGAATAATAATTCCGCGGATATGCTGCCGCTAAACGCGGAAAATAATCCGGAAAACGGCGAAGCGGAAACACTCGCCTTAAATCTTATTTCAAGGCTGGGTGAAGTGCTGGGTATTGAAAATTCAGAATCCGCGGAAATAGAAGGATCGGAAATGGCAGGAACGGATAGGACAGGATTGGATATGACAGGACAGACTCTTAAAAAAGATGATTTTCATAGTAAAGCTTATTATGAAGTTTATAAATTAAAAAATGCCGTAAAATACCATGACTGGGGTTCCCCTGACTTGATTCCCGGACTTGTCGGCGACGAAAATAAAACCAGGACTCCCTGGGCCGAATTATGGATGGGAGTACACCCGGAAGGCCCTTCAAGAATCATCAGAACGGATTTACAGGGAAACGGCCAAAAAGATCTTCCGCTGCTCTCCGAGCTGATCGCAGAAAATCCCGGATATTTCCTGGGTAAAGCAAATAACCTGACTACCCTGCCCTTTCTTTTTAAAATACTGGCCGCAGAGAAACCGCTTTCAATACAGGCTCATCCTAACCTGACCCAGGCTAAACAGGGCTGGGAGAGGGAAAACGCACAGGCAATCCCGGTAAACTCCCCATACAGGAACTATAAAGATACCAATCATAAACCGGAAATACTGTGCGCCCTTACTCCATTTACAGCGATGGCAGGGTTCAGGCATCCGGAAGAAATCAAAAACCTTATGGTTTCTTATTTTGAAGAAGCTCCCAGAGATTTAAAAGCTGCGGTTTTTCCCCTGCTAAATGCTCTCGACGAAAAAGAAACGCCGTTAAAAAAATTCCTGGCCAGTCTGCTCGCGTTTGCAGGGCCGGGCCGTACTGCGCTGAGCGCTTATGCCGCAAAGAAGAAAAATTCCGCAGAGTCCGCGGGGAACGCCGGAAGCCATAATGAACAGAACCATAATAATGAATGGGAACTTATATCGCGGTTTGGGCAATACTTCCCCGGAGATCCCGCAATAATTTCGCCGCTTTACCTCAACCTTATTCACCTTAATCCGGGAGAGGCCATCTTCCTGCCGGCCGGTGTGTTGCACGCTTATGTCAGCGGAATGGGAGTTGAACTGATGGCCAATTCCGACAATGTATTAAGAGGCGGACTTACAACCAAGCATATTGATATACCCGAGCTATTCAGAATAGTTGATTTTATGCCGTTTATGCCGGAGGTTTATAAAGAATCAGGATCAACCGGTATTTATCAATATCCTGCCGCGTGTACAGAGTTTTCGCTGGCTGTTATTCACGGCGGCCGATCCGCATATCCAATAACCGGCCCTTCTATTGTCTTTGTAACTGAAGGCACACTCTCATTAACCGGCAAAAGCGGCAAAACTGTTCTTAAAAAAGGTGAATCTGCCTTTATTGCGGCCGATGACAGCGGCCTTGAACTTGACGGCAATTATACCTTCTACGCTGCAAGAACCGGAACCTCCCGGCTGTCATTGTAAACCAAAAATCTGTAAAAATGAGGATTTTTTTGGACGCCGATTCCTGTCCAAGACCGGTGCGCGATTTAATACTGCGTTCCGCCAAAAAGAAAGGGACTCCCCTTTTTTTCGCCGCCAACCGCCCAATTCCGGGAATCGATAATTCTGTAACAATGGAAATCTGCCCGCAGGAAACAGGCGCCGCAGACGACCGCATCGCGGAGCTGGCCAAACCGGGCGACCTTGCAATTACCAGGGACCTGCCCCTTGCCGAAAGACTTGTGGACTCCGGTATCTGTGTACTGGATGACCGGGGCAGAATCTACACAAAAGAAAACATTAATTACTTCCGGTCGCTGCGTGATTTTACCGTAGGCCTAGCCGAAAACGGCGCAGTAATTGAACGCACTGCCAATTACAGCAAAAAAGATTTTAAAAAATTCGCCGACAGCTTCGACAGGGAATTGAATAAACTGCTTAAAAAATAATTTTGGAAGATTTTACCGCGAACCTCACCAACACTAACGAACAGGAAGAATCATAGAAGAATCTCTCACAGAGTTCGCAGAGTTCACAGAGTAACACAAAGAAAGTAGAAAGTAGAAAGTAGAAAAGAAAAAAGAGTAAAATTATTTTGGGTAAGGTCCAGGCAATTCTTCTTTTGTTCGTGTCAATTCGTGAGGTTCGTGGTAAATCTTTTCAAAAATTTTATTCGCCGGACTCCGGGTATCTGCTCTGAATCTGTTTTATGCTTGGCAGGATCTCAAAGAAAGCATCAATGAGTTCAGGGTCGAATTTGGTGCCGCCCAGCCTGCGGATTTCGGTAAGAACGTCTTCCTCCGACCAGGCCTGCTTGTAGACGCGTTTGGAGCAGAGGGCGTCATAAACATCGGCTATGGCGACGATTCTGCCTGTAAGCGGAATTTCTTCGCCCTTCTTGCCAAGGGGTTTTCCTTCGTTATTGGCTTTTACAGGCTTTTCTGTAACAGGATCTACCCAGCCGGGATATCCGGAACCATCCCAGTTTTCGTGATGGGTAAAGGCAATATCTTTGGCAATGTTGTCTATTGCCGAATGGGGATCGTCAAACAGGCTTGCCCCGTAAACAGTATGGTGCTGCATTATCAGATATTCCCACGGCTCGAATTTGGCGGGCTTTTTTAAAATAGTATCAGAAATCGCCACCTTCCCCACATCATGAAGCATGGAGGCGATTTTTAGGGTATCCCTGAATTTTTCCCTTTCCTTGTCTGTAATTTTGTGATGATAGGCCCAGCGATCATAGATTTCCACGGCGTAACCGGCAACACGGTTGACATGGGTTCCGGTTTCTTTTGGATCGCGGAGCTCGGCCATCCGGATCATCCTCATGATCATGGCCCTTGTCATACTTGCCCTCTCCAGCGCCGTAGTCGCGTTGGATGCGAAATGGGTTATAAGCAGTTCATCGTCTTTGGAAAAAGGAACAGCCTTACCTTTTCTGTCCAGGGCATTAAGCGCCTGGATAACGCCCATCAGCTTGCCCTCCGATGTTACCAGTGGGACGGCCAGGCTTGAGATGGTTTTATAGCCGGATTTTTGATCATATGAAATATTAAAAGAATACGGCAGGTTGGAAGGTATATTATAGCAGTCCGGCACATTTACCGGCTGGCGGGTAAAAGCGCAGTATCCTGAAATGGTTTTTTCGTTAATGGGAACCGTAAAAAATGAATAAACCGGTTTTTGTCCCGGAGGCAGTTTCTTGTCGGTGGTATCGTTCTGCGCGTAACGAATTTCCAGCCTCTCTGTTCTTTGGCCGTTTTCTTCAACCGCGTTAAGAACATAAATCGAACCCGCATCGGCATGAACCAGTCTGCGGGCTTCAAGGAGTATGCGTTCAAGTAAAAGATCAATGTCCTGAATCTGGTTTAATTCGGTATCCAGTTCGAGAATCGACTTTAGATTGGTTCTATTTGTCGCCATTCTTATATTACATACAGAAAAACAAGGAATTACAAGACCTTAATCCTTGCGGCCTGTGCACTTGATAATATGATAGCCGAACTGGGTCTGCACAACATCACTCACCGAACCGGGTGAAAGGCGCTTGACCGCTGACTCAAACGCCGGCACCATCTTGCCGGGTCCGAACCACCCCAGGTCTCCGCCCGATGATTTTGAGGGACAGGTTGAATTTTCCCTGGCCATTGTTTCAAACGAAGCGCCCTGCTTGACCCGCCTTAACAGATCTTCGGCAGCGCCGCGATCCTTGACCAAAATGTGGCTGGCACGCCATTCCATATCATTCTCCTTTCCATTGGCTTATAAAAAATTCATGGGCGGCAATTGTCGCCCTCATTATAATATCCTGAAGTTCTCCGCGGCCCAGCCAATCCGAGCCGTCCATCAGGTATAATTGCTGCAGAATACCTTCGATATCTTTTACACTGCATTGCGGGTCTGAGGACCTGCGGCGCTCAAGACCGCGCAGTTCCTGCTCAAAAACTTCGCTGTATTTTTCATCCTTCCATTCAACCGATGTACTCATTCTCCGTCAATATACTCCGCTTTGTGTATACTCAATTTTACGGGTGATCTTTGTCCCCATTGCCGGGGCCAGAAGCCGGGCGCCGCTGCCTTCGCGGCGGATCATTCTAGTTTCATTCCTTTCGATCCAATTGCCTTTATCATCTGTTACATATTCGTAACGTGAATCCAAAAAACGGTCCTGCCCCTCATCCACGGTAAGTCTGACAAGGAAACCGTTCCTGTCCCATTGGCAGGAATAATTGCAGTCACCGACTGCGCCTGTATCAACGACTGCGCCTGTATCAACGGCCGCGCCGGAATCAACTGCAGGCAGCGTCTGTCTTAAATATAATGGAAAATATTCTCCGGTATAACTGACTGTTGTTTCATCATTATTATAAAAAATTCCTGTAGTTAAGAAACGGCTGTCAAAACTGCGGCGGAATTCGGTTCCGGCTGTAAAAACACGGTAACCGCTTATCCGCTGCGGCAGGTTCATCAATGGGCTTACATCCGGCAGGCAGGTATATTGGTACTGTTCCAGAAATTCGCCGCTGCTGTCAAACCAGGATTCAAAAATTAAAGTAGATGTTTTCTGCAGATAAACAAAAAAATAACTATCATCCCAAAAAACGCGTAATAGATAAGGAGTATCAGATGTATATTCCATTATATCGATAATTAATGAATCGCCCAAATCGATCTGTTTTATTAGGTCATCATCGCTGCTGTCCGCATAGACCAGCCGGACCTGGGTTAATTCCCCGTCAAAAAGCCATGGAAACTCCAGAAGCCTGCTGGTTCTCTGCTTCCCGGTCCCCTGTGCCACATTTTCTCTTCTTAATGTAAACTCATCTTCGCCGTAAGAAACAGTAATTGATTTCCAGTCTGCTGTAAGCGGCATAAACGCGTCCGGAGGAAAGTCAGCGGGCCAGTCAGGGGACCAGCAAAAATAACCGGCGTAATCCGCTGCTTCCAAAAGCAGGGCCGCAGGGAAAGTCCGCGCAAAAAGGCAGCAAGGCATAAGAATAAAAATTACAGCAGAGAGAAAAATCCTGATTAAGCTGCCAATTCGGTTCCAATATGCCGAATTCCGAATTCCGCATTCCGCATTCAATTAAGCCATCTCCACAAATATTCTCTTCTGACATAAACCAATGCCTGCGGCAGCCAGCTTAATACGGCGGTAAACGGCAGCACCAGACAAATGTCAGCCTGGTTTTGCTGTCCAAGGAAAATAACATTGATTAAGACACTGATTATTTCAAGAACAAAAATACAGGACCACAGAGTTTTGGCAAGCGCTTCCCATTTATAATGATTTTGATTTTTTAAGCCAATGCAATAAAGAATACCGAAAGGTACGGCGGCCAGCAGCAGGGGATTGGCAAATAAAACATTTATATTACGGTATGTGTAATCGTGGTTTGTAAAAAAACTCATAAAACAAAGTACAGTCCCGGCTGTTCCAAAAAATAGTCCCAGCAGTCCCTGAAACGCGGCCCACAAAATTCCTGCGATTTGGTTGTCTCTGGTTTTAAAAAATAAAAGAATTGCGGATAACAATGCCGCAGCGCAGCTTAATGATAACGTTAACGGCCACAGCGGCCGCGGGGAATTTAATACAGCCGGGCGTCCGTCAGAAAGGTTCTTGATCTCAGCTGACTGCAGCAGTTTTTGCTGCGCGCCGTTCGAATCCGTATAGGTAAATTCCTGCACCCTTAGCCCGACTTCGGAAGGCAAAAACATTTCTTCCCAGACTGTAGCGGGCCTGTCGATACCCTGCCCCATCAGGAAACTAAGGAACCAGTCAAAAAAAGGATTGAACCAGGTATGACGTCTGACTTCCTGGCGCAGGGTAAGCGCTCCCGGCATATTCTGGTACTCAGCTTTAAACTGGCCATCGGTTGCCATATCGATAATATCTCTGACCCTGGTTGCGCAGTTATCGTTAAAATGGTGATACCAATAATCCCTGTTCTCCGGGAGCACAGTCCATTCAGCATACTCCCTGATTTTTTCTTTGGCCTGCGGAGAAAGATTCAGAGTGTAAACCGAGATATCCCTGTTTTCGTAAATGTTCTCATCAAAGACCCATTGAGGAGAGGTTACCTCGCAGGAATAAAGAAGTCTGCCAAAAGCGAAGTTGGAAAAAAAGTTCTCGTTCTCAAAAGAGAAAACACCCCAGTCATAAAAACGGGCCCTGTTTGTGGAATAATTTTCTATGATAAGCCCGATATGCCCCCACCAGAGATAGAGATCGTCCCCGGGGCCAAAGACCGCGATCTTTATTACCAGGGGATCGGAATCAATGTTTGCGGGGGGAGTTTGGGGAGCATTAGTCTGGCTGTAAACAGCGGCCTGACCAATAAAAAAAAGAAATGCGGCAACAAGAAAAATCGTAATCACAGGTCTTTTATTCAAAATTAACACCTCAGGCTCCGCCGCCGCAGCATTTGATAATCAGGATATATTTATATAATAATAAATTGGCAAAAAAAAAGGAATCCGGCGGATTCCTTTTTTATTAATAATTAAATAACCAATGAGGCTTTTACTTTATCTCCGCAATGGGCTGCTGGGAAGTAACAGAAGATCCGGCGGCCGCCAGGAAGCGGACTTTGCCGGACGCTGTAGTTTTGATTTCCAGTTCCATTTTCATTGACTCGATAATGGCAAGGTTATCTCCGGCCTTGATGTCCGCGCCTTCGCTTACGCAGAAACGCAACAGGGTGCCGGCAACAGGAGCGTTAATGACTTTGCCGCCGGGAGCGGGCGCAGCAGGAGCAGCAGGCGCAGTGGATGGCGCGGGAGCAGCGGCAGCCTGAACTGCGGCCGGCGCAGCGTGAACTACAGCCGGGGCAGGCGCAATGGCGACTGTTCCGGCCGGTGCTACAACTACGCTGTAATTTACGCCGTCAACATTGACAGAGTATTGGGCTGCTTTTTGTTCTGCGGCCGGGGCGACAGGCGCGGGCGCGGCGGGCGCAGGAGCGGCGGGCGCAGGAGCGGCGGGCGCAGGAGCGGCAGGTTTGGGAGCCGCGGCCGGGGTGGTGATAACTGCTGCTTCCGGTTCGGGTTTAAAGACCACCGGCCCTTTGGACCTTGTTTTAAAGAAATCCGGCGCTACTTTGGGGAACATGGCCATGGTAAGAACGTCTTCCACGGTAACGGTGCTTGTACCAAGCAGTTTCTTTGTTTCTTCCTCAAGCTTGCTGTATTCGGCCGGAATATCATCGGCAGGCCTGTGGGTAATTTCTTTTTCCATTTTTAGAGATTCAAGGGCTTTCTTAACCACGTCCTTGTTCTTGGGAGCCGGGCACGCGCCGTACCTGCCGGCCATTAAATCCTGGAATTCCCCGGAAAGTTTGGAATAGCGGCCAAAGAGTACGTTAAAGACTGCCTGGGTTCCGACGATTTGGCTGGTAGGAGTAACAAGCGGCGGATAACCGGCGTCTTTCTGGACAACGGCGATTTCCTTGAGAACTTCGTCGATCTTGTCGCCTGCGCCCTGCTCCTTGAGCTGGCTCTCGAGGTTGGAAAGCATTCCGCCTGGGACCTGGGAAACCAGAATTCTGGTATCTGCGCCAAGGAAAGCGGATTCAAATTTTTTATAATTCTTGCGCACTTCCCTAAAGTAAGCGGCAATTTCCAATAACAGGTTAATATCCAGACCGGTGTCGTACTCGGTTCCCCTTAAAATTTCAACCATGGTTTCTGTCGGGCTGTGGCTTGTGCCCATGGACATTGAAGAAATCGTTGTATCCAGAATCTCGGCGCCGGCTTCCGCGCATTTGGTAAGTGTGGCAACTGACATTCCAGTTGTTGCGTGGGTATGGATTTCGACAGGCAGGTCGGTCACTTTTTTGATTGCTTTTACAAGATCGTAGCCGTCATACGGTTTTAAAAGACCGGCCATATCCTTGATGCAGATCGAATCAGCGCCGATTTTTACAAGCTGTTTGGCAAATTCAGCATATTTTTCTATAGTATGGAAAGGTGTTACAGCGTAAGAAATTGTAGCCTGAATATGTTTGCCGGTTTTTTTGGCTGCGTTGGTAGCGGCTTCAAAATTCCTTGGGTCGTTTACCGCGTCAAAAATCCTGAAGATATCAACTCCGTCTTTGGCGGCGTATTCCACGAATTTGGCGACTACATCGTCAGCATAATGCCGGTAACCAAGAAGGTTCTGACCGCGCAGAAGCATCATGGTTTTGGTATTGGGCATAGCGGCCTTGAGTTTCTTGAGCCTATCCCAGGGATCCTCGTTTAAAAAACGTATACAGGTGTCAAATGTGGCGCCTCCCCAGACTTCAAGCGCAAAAAAACCCACCTTATCAAGCTTGCTGCAAATAGGCAGCATATCGGAGGTAACCATTCTTGTAGCAAACAAAGACTGATGGGCGTCCCTGAGTACTAAATCTGTAAGTTTTACTTTTGGCATTTTTTTCCTTCCTGATTAAGAATTTTCTTTGCGGTACTGATATACCGCCGCAGTGATAGCGGCAATTATCGCCGTGTTATTTACCGGTACTGTAACAGGCGCAGGCTCCCTGCTTACCGGCGCCTTCAGGCCGGCTTTCAGTTCCTTTAAAATATTAATTATCTTTGCCAGCAAAGAAACACAGATAATCAATAAAACAAAGGAGCAGAGCATAATAACCATGCCCAGAACACCCATGGGACACTGCCCGGATAATTCATACATTGCCATAACACCTCCGTACCTGATCAACCAATTGTACCAAAAATTCAGGTTTAATCAAGGTATCCGTGACATAATATTACAATGACGTCATATATCAATTATGTCAAGCTCCAGGCGCCGGACACCGCCGGACGCCAAAATTATCAATTGATGTATTTTAGCGCTGGTGCTATAATGTAGCCGGAAATTAATAAATATTGATCAAAGGAGTGACAATGTTAAAAAAATTAATGACAGCAGTACTGCTATTGACCTGCAGTCTGACTGTTTTCGGCCAATTCAAACCAAGGCTTGGAGTCCTTCCTTTTACCGGCGGCCAGGCCGGAGAAGGCGAAACAGTTGCTACTCTCCTTACTTATAACAGCGATATAATGACTACTTTCAATGTTGTTCCCAGAACCAACGCTGTAACAGCATTAACCATGGACCAAAATTTTCAGTTACTTGGTGTTCCAGACGCTGACATCATTGTAAAAATGGGCCGTACACTCAATGTTGATTACATGGTCTCCGGTTACATCAGGCGGATCGACAGCCGTAATATACTTATTCTCAATGTATTCAATATTAATACTTATGAACTCCTTGGCGGTTATTACCGTGAATACCGCAGAATAGATGAAATACCGGCAATGATGCCGGATATAGTCAATATAATAATAAATTCGATCCACAGAGATACATCCAGACTGCCAAGAATGGCTGTAGCTCCGCTGAACGCTTCCAGGGATGCGGTCAATGTCCAGGAAGCCGAAACAATGGCGTCGATTTTTATAATTGATGTTGCCAACTCCGGAAATTATTCGGTTTTGCCGCGCAACACAACTCTCCAAAATATCAAAAACAACCTTGATACCCAGACCCGCGGTACTTATACTCCTGCCGAAGCCGCAAGGGCAATGGCCCGCGCAGCCGAAGCCGACTATGTATTAAATACCGACATGGGCAGCATAGGAACAATGAAAGTAGCGGTAGGTTCCGTATATAACGGCCAAAACGGAAACCTGCTGGCCGAAGGTTCCAGAAACTACAGACTGGCCTCTGACGGCCCCGCTGTAATGAACGATCTGGCCGCCCAATTAAGCCCCGGCGCCCCAGCCTATGTTCCGCCTCAAATCGCAATGACACCGCCTCCTGCTGCCGCACCGCAGCCAACACCGGCTCCACAGCCAGCGCCGGCTCCTGCGCCAGCGCCGACACCAGCACCAGTTCCGGCGCCAGCACCCGTGCCGACCCCGACTCCAGCGCCAACTCCTGCGCCAGCACCGGCAACCACGCCTGCTCCGACACCAGCACCCGCGCCTGCACCGGCACCAGCTCCGATACCTGTACCAGCGCCGCAACCCGCGCCAACTCCGGCGCCAATACCTGTACCAGCGCCGCAACCCGCGCCAACTCCGGCTCCGACACTGCAGCCAACCCCGGCACCAACACCGACTCCTGCGCCAGCACCCGCGCCTACGCCTGCACCGGCACCAGTTCCGACACCTGTACCAGCGCCAAGTCCCGCGCCGCAACCTGCGCCTACACCTGTTCCCGCACCGGCTCCGACGCCTGCGCCTACACCAGTTCCGGTACCGGCGCCAAGTCCCGCACCGCAGCCGGCTCCGACACCGGTTCCCGCGCCGACACCAGCGCCAGCACCAGCTCCGACTCCGGCTCCAACGCCTGCGCCAACCCCGGCTCCAACTCCTGTTCCGCAGGTAGTACCGGCTCCGGCGCCCACACCAACTCCGGCGCCGCAGCCTGCGCCTACCCCGGTTCCTGCGCCAACTCCAGTTCCGGCTCCGGCGCCTGCACCTGAGCAAACTCCTCAGGTTGTGCCTCCTCCGGAACCAACCGAACCTGCGGAACCCAAACAGCCTTCAGAATTATTTACCGATCCCGCGCGCTTATGGACAGTCGGCGCGTCAGTCGGGACAGCATTTGCTACTCCCTGGGCAATCCTGACTGTACACGGAACAGCTGCGCCGCTGCCGATCAAAAACATATTCTTTGAACTCGGCTGTGATGTAGGTCTGCTGAATTTTAAGCCTTATGTAAAATCATATATGTCATTTTATCCTTACGCGCACGCGGGATGGTTTATGCCGTTTAACATGAACGCGCCGCTTGACAAGGGCGGCTGGTACGCCGGCTTGGGCGCGGGATATTTACTTTCATTTATCGAATATGACTTTCACTCTGAACAAATGAATAAATTAGCGATTGACGTATTTGCCGGAGTAAATCTGCTGAATATGATCGACATATCATATACATGCAAAATAATTCCGGACTTCAGCAAACTCGCTGCAAGCAACAAATTATCCATCGGTTATGTATACCGCTTCTAATTGGGGAGATTGAAAATGATTGCAAAAAGATTATGGAATAAATTCCATTTATTGGGAGCAGGTATAATAACTGTTCTGACATTGCTTGTTTTAACAACAACCTGTTCGTTGGAAGGTGACTGGGATCAACTTTATAAAGAGGCAAAAATAAAGTATCCGTTTACCGTTTCATTTAATTCCGGGAGCGGTGCTACAACTGCTACCCCTGAATCAATTGAAGTTGTAAAGGATGAAAAAATAGTTTTACCTAACAATTATTTAGCACCCACAGGACCAAACGGTGAAAATTTTGGCTGGTGGTTTAAGGAAGATACATTCCAGACTCCATGGGACTTTGAAAATGATACTATTACAAAAAATAACACGACTTTATATGCGGGTTATACTGCAAATTCAAGTAATTATTTTGTTGTGTTTTTTGGAAATAATAAAAATGCAAAGTTTCCAGATAATGATGGCAAAACATTTGAGGTTAAGCAAAGTGCCGGAGCCGTTATTGCCAACATGGCTAATGTACAACTAACAGGTTATTCGTTAAAAAATTGGAATACAAAACCTGACGGTTCTGGAACACCCTACACTATTGCAACCGATATCAGCGGTCTTGGTTATAGTATTGCCGTTTATGCGCAGTGGCAGATTGATTATACAGTTACATTTAACCTAAATAGTACTGACGGAGTATGGAATCCATCTCTTTCAGATCCTGTTTCTCCGGCCAATCCCCAAACCAGGATTGTAAAGTATCCGGCTACCACCCTTGATACCATTATGCCGGCGGATCCTACCAGACCTAATTACGTATTTGACGGCTGGAAAACAACAGCCGGTATTGATTTTACCAGCACTACTCAAGTCACATCGAATCTAACCGTAAATGCGCAATGGGTTCCACTTATAACCTTTACCCTTGAACTTATTCCTGACACAGGTGCAACAACGACAGGCTTGAAAATAAATCTGACCAGGGCTCCAATTGATCCTCTGGATGATCCTGATATTTCCGTAAGTACACCCACAGGAAGCAGTGCGGATGTAACACAGGGTGCATTGACTAAGACAGATGATAAAACATATACGCTGGGGATATCAGTTACCGATCCCGGCAGAATCGCTGTAAAAATAAACAATCACGAAGATATTAGTGTAACACCTGTGGAAGTAACCGTAATCAAGACGCTTCCGGCTGCTGAAGCTCCTGTTTTTACAGCAGATATTGGTTCAACAAATAATGCTAATTATGTTTATAACAGTTCAGTAGCACAACTATCTGTAATTGTTGCGCCTATCAGTGATGGAGGTACCATATCTATCTCATGGTATAAAAACGATACTGAAAGTACAGGGGGTACATTGGTAGCAACTACAAGCGGACCTCTGACATCTGATTATACTCCGTTAATTGCAGATGTAGGCGTTGCTTATTATTATGCAGTCGCTACAAATAGCCACTCAGGCGTAACAATCGCAGCTTCGACTACCAGCGGTTTTGTAAAAATTACTACAAGAGTGACAGTTATAGATATTACCCAGGTAGGCGGAGTATCGGATACCACAACTACCACTGCATTGACAATAAAGTTAAGCCATGAAGTGTCTGGTCTTGGTAGTGCAGATGTTACAATAGCTCCTGATTCAGCCAATGGTACTGCGGGAGCGGCTACAAAAGGCGTTCTTACTGGTCCAGTTCAAAATGGTGTTAATGATTATGTTTACACATTACCAGTTACCAATGTTACACAAGGTGATATTTTGGTTACGGTTACCAAGGGAGATTTGATTGTTAACGATCCTATTTCTGTGACGGTGTATAAAACAGTTTCAACCACATACAATGTAACATACGACGGTAATGGCTCGACCGGCGGTACGGTTCCTGTAGATTCCACTGACTATGAGCCAAATGACACAGTCACTGTTAAGGGTAATACTGGCGGCCTTGCCAAAACTGGCTCTACATTTGATGGCTGGAACACAGTTGCTAATGGTTCTGGTACTTCCTATATTGCAGATGGAACTGATACATTCACCATTACTGACAATACAACTCTTTACGCCCAGTGGGTTGCTATTAATTACAATGTAACATACGATGAGAATGGCTCGACTGGCGGTTCAGTTCCTACAGATTCAAACAACTATCTTTATAATGACACAGTTACCGTTTCAGCAAATACCGGTACTCTTGTTAAAACCGGATCTACATTTG
>WQZG01000074.1 GCA_009780855.1 Treponema sp. | reverse complement strand
TTCAAAACTGACCTTGAATCTTCACCAAGAAGCATGGCAGCTTCAACAGCGGCCCTCATGCGATCGTTGATGGCGGAACTGTTTTCTGCGTAATAAACAAGCTTGCCTTTTTCAAGATCTTTGGCAAAGACGCCGGAGAACGGTATTGATTTAAAAAAGTCGGAATTAAAAAGTTTGTAGGTAGGCTGAACAAGGTTGACTTCGCGCAGATAATCCTCACCGTGCGAAAGCATAAAGTCCACAAAACGCCAGGACCATGTTTTTTGTTCAACTGTTGCCTGGGTATTGACCAGATAATAATGACAGGCGATATAACAGGTTGCCTGGACTTTGGCGTTTTTAAACTGCGGATACGGAATTATCATCCAGTCGCCGCTGTTGTAAAAAGCCGGGTTCGCGGTCTTCATTCTGGCTTCCTGGTACAGGCCGCTTAAACTCAACGCGACCTGGTTATTGTTTAAATCAAAAGCTGTGCGTGACGCGACATAGGTAGGACCTCCAAGGTTCTTTCCCTTTGGCCCCCACTGGCGCATGTAATCAAAGAACTGAATCCAGGCGTCATCTCCTATAACAGCTTTTTTACCGTCATCGCTTACAAGCTGACCGCCGAGCTGAATCACCATCGGCAGAAAACTCGCCGTGTATTCCGGATAACGGAAGTCAAACCCGCGCCGTGTAACGATTTCGCCGTTCCGCTGAACGAGCTTTTCGCTAAGTGCCATTACATCTTCCCATGTCTTTGGATAATCGGTATCCGGATTAAGTCCGGCATCGCGGAATATCTTCTTGTTTAAATACATACAGTGATTTGTATATTCCAGGGGTAACCCAAAAATATTACCGTTTAATTCCACGGCTTCAAGGGCGCCGGGAATATAACGGTTCCGTACATCGGCAATTGCCTTCTCTCCAATCCAGACCGGGTTCAGGGCTTCGGTCCGTCCCTCAACGACAAACTGCCGGATAACAGACTGGCTCTGATTAAAAATATTCGGTCCCTGGTTCGCGGAAAACGCCGCGGTAAGAAGTTCCCGCATCTGGCCGGAAGGGTACTGCTGATAATCAATACTCACGTTGGGATTGGTCTTTTTATATTCTTCGATAAAGCCTTTCTCCAAAACGCTCCGGTTGGGGTCTTCGTGGGTCCACAGCACAAGCGATACCGGCGCGCTTAAGTCCGCCGTACTCGTCTGGTTCCCGCCGCCGGCGAAAGCCATTGCGCTTATGGTTAAAACCAAAAGCAGCGTAAATAATTTTTTCATTAATTACTCCTGATTAAAAATATATATATCTTATTTATAATTTATGGAGCAGTTTTTAATAAGTCAACAAAAATTATTTTTTAAATAAATTTATTAAAATTAAGCATTCTATTAATAATTATGGAATAATATTTAAATTGATTTGACATTTGATTTTAGAACAATTAATGTATTTGATATGAAAATAAAATACTTTACCCAAAAATGTGCAGGCAGCGGAGTATTTCCCGGCGCTGCTTGGGCCGTCGGGAACGCAGAAAAAATTTTTGAAAAGGGAAGCACCGGTTTTTTGGGCAGAGGTCTGGGACCAGCATCGGAAGACAGCATTTACGATATGGCTTCCCTTACAAAAATTTTTGTTGCCCTGGCATTTATGAGACAATTGGAAGACGGACTTGTCCTGCTGGAAGATACTGTTGATTATTTTTTACCGTCATACAAAACCAGTGCTTTTGGAAAAGTCAGTCTTTTCTCACTGTTAACACATACAGCTCCTTTCCCCGCAAACACCCATCTATACCGGCGCGTTAAAAATCGCAGCGAACTTCTTGATGCAATTCATTCATACCAGTTCCGCGCAGAAAACACAGATAAGGTTTTATATACCTGTGAAGCTTTTATTTTGCTGGGCGAAATAATTTCTGCAGTTGATTCACAAAGCCTGGATAATGTAATCAGGAACCGTGTAACAGCGCCGCTTAATTTAAAAGATACAGGGTATCTCCCGGATGCAGCTTTATTGGACAAAATAGCGCCCACCGAATTCTGTTCGATCCGGGGCAAGGTTGTCCGCGGAGAAGTCCATGACGAGAACGCGATGATGATGGGCGGTGTAAGCGGCAACGCGGGAATTTTTTCAAATGTGCCTGACATGGCAAAAGTCGGCGCGGCAATGCTTTCTTCCCTGGAAACCGGAGCATTTCTTTCAAAGCCGGCTGCGCAGTTAATGACACGCAACCACACCGCCGGCAAAGGCGGAAACCGCGGGCTCGGCTGGATTCTGGCCGGACCTGGTACACCGGCAGGCGATCTGCTTTCAGCATCAAGTTTCGGCCATACCGGTTTTACAGGAACAAGCCTTTGGGTAGATCCCGTTAATAAAATTTACGCGGTTTTGTTATCAAACAGAGTACATCCAACCCGTGATAATCCCGGAATATTCAGGGCACGCCAGATTTTTCATAACCTTGCTGTGCTGGAGTATAGAAATAATGGCTGACGCTGCGGAACGGTTTCATAAACAATTCCGGTTTGAACAATTTGCACTGTGCCGTACCGTACTGTACCGTACCGTAACCGTCCGTCCGTACTTGAATAAATTCCAAATACCAAGTATATTATATAATATACTTGGAAGGAGGTATTCATGGCTCAGTTATCACTTTATTTGGATAGCGAAACGTATGGGAAGGTGGAATCTGCCGCAAACACATCCGGGAAATCCATATCAAAATATGTATCCGAAATTATTCATGATTATTTTACTGCTGAATGGCCAGCAAATTATTCAAAATTGTTTGGTTCGATTTCTGATGATTCGTTTTTCCCAAATGGTGCAGAAAAAATCACTAAAGAAACTGTCAGAGAATCATTATGAATTATTTTTTGGATACAAATATATGTATATTCTTTTTAAAAGGTACTTACACAGCTTTACATGATAAAATATTGGATTTAACGCCGGGTAAAATAAGTATCCCATCAATGGTTGCGGCTGAATTGGTATACGGAGCCAGGAAAAGTGAAAAATCAATCCAGAACATGGAAAAAATAGAGAGGTTTTTAAAACCTTTCCAAATAGTTCCATTTGATAGTGATGCGGCATATCATTATGGAGAAATTCGGGCTTATCTTGAAAAGAAAGGTAATATTATCGGTTTTAACGATTTGATCATTGCCGCGTCGGTCCTTGCGCACAATGGAATATTAATCACGCAAAATACAGGAGAATTTAAACGGATAAAAAATTTGGTTTTGGAAGATTGGACATAGCCCCCAGCGCCCCTGTCCGCTGTGGGTATCTCTTTGGTGTAACAGGTAACCGCTTAGCCTGAAAAAAAATTTCATTTTTAACTTGACAATTACGAATTTCATCATGTACACTTTTTATATGGCAATATTGAATGGTATTGACCGTATTTTAACAGAGAACTTTGGATTAAAAAAGAAAAGGCTTGGGTTAATTACCAATCATTCCGGCGTTACAAAATCTCTGGTCTCAACCATTGATATACTAAAAAATAATTTTGACTTAAGGGCGCTGTTTGGGCCGGAACACGGAGTACGGGGCGATATTCAGGCGGGCGGCAAAGTTGATACGTATACTGATAAGCGTACAGGGCTCCCTGTTTACAGCATATACGGTGAAGGTCAAAAAAAAGACGCGGCCGGCAACAGGCCCGATCCTGATATGCTTAAAAATATCGATATGCTGCTTATTGATATACAGGATGTGGGCTGCAGATATTATACTTTTGAATCTACCATGTACAACTCAATGGAAGAATGCGCAAAAACAGGCAAGACATTTGTAGTACTGGATCGCATTAATCCAATAAACGGCGCTGATGCAGAAGGCAATATTCTGGATATAAATTTTAAAAGTTTTATCGGTATCGGTCCGGTTCCCAACCGCCACGGAATGACAATGGGAGAACTCGCGCAGTACTACAACAAGGAATGTAAAATCGGCTGTAAACTTAAAGTTATCCCGCTCTCCGGCTGGAAACGGGAGATGTACTGTGATAAGGCGGGATTCCACTGGGTCACCCCCAGCCCAAATATTCCCAATATTGACAGCGCTCTTCTTTACCCCGGCACCTGTTTGTTTGAAGGGACCACAATTTCTGAAGGCCGCGGGACAACCAGACCGTTTGAACAAATCGGCGCGCCATGGCTGGACGCGGAAGCTCTGGCCGATACAATGAACAGCCAAAAACATCCGGGATTAATTTTCAGGCCCGCGTATTTCCTGCCCATGTTCAGCAAGCATGAAGGAGAAATATGCAGGGGAGTGCAGCTCCATATTACCAACCGCAGAAAAATGCGGCCCGTCGCAGCAGCGGTTAATTTAATGCAGGCAATCAGAGAACAGAACGAAGAAAAATTCGGCTGGCGAAAGAGACCGAGCGGCCCCTACTCCATTGATCTTCTGGCAGGAACCGATATCCTGCGAAAAAATTCTGCAAAAGAATACCTGGAAATCTGCAAAAAAGACAGTGCGGAGTTTATCGAGAAACGAAAGCCATATTTGTTATATTAGGAATTATGGCAGCTTAACCAATAAAATTTGATATAAAAAAAGTATAAAACTACAGTTTCTTAATAAATTGAAAAAAAATTTCATTTTTTAACTTGACAATATTTCCATTTATATTTTATCCTGATGGATATGAAAAATACGAGCGTTATAATGTCTGACATAAAAAATCCTGCACCGCAAAGCCCGCCAACAGCAAATTCATTATCCATTGAAGTATTAAATGGATTTACTACCGAACAGCGCAATGACGCTTCTTATGATATAGATTCCAAAAATTCACTGCAGATAGTTTCCATTATAAACAATGAAGACAAGAAAGTACCTTTGGCTGTGGAAAAAATACTGCCGGAGATTGCTGCTCTTGTCGACGATATTGTAATTGCTTTTAAAAAAGGCGGCAGACTCTTTTACATCGGCGCCGGTACTTCCGGAAGGCTTGGAGTGCTGGACGCGTCTGAATGTCCGCCGACCTATGGGGCGGAGCCGGAAATGGTTCAGGGATTAATCGCGGGCGGCAGTGAAGCCCTGACCAAATCCATTGAATCGGCAGAAGACCGTATTGAAGAAGGCGTCAGCGAATTAAAAAAATTAAACTTAAATAAAAAAGATGTACTGGTTGGCATTACAGCCTCCGGGCAGGCGCCCTATGTGCTGGGGGCGCTTGAATACGCGCAGAACCTTGGAACAGTTACGGGTGCAATAAGCTGCAACAAAGATTCCAAAACTTTCGATTATGTAAAACACAGACTTTATGTAAATGTTGGTCCGGAAGTTGTAACAGGTTCTACCAGGATGAAGAGCGGCACAGCCCAAAAACTCATTCTCAACATGCTTTCCACTGCCTCAATGATCCGCATGGGCAAGGTTTATAAAAATTTAATGGTAGATCTAAAACCGGTAAACCATAAACTTGTTCTGCGGTCGATAAGGCTTATCAAAGAAGTAACAGGCTGTACCGAAGAAACTGCGCGGGATGCCCTGGAACAATCAGATAAACAGCTCAAAGCCGCAATTGTTATGGTATTGTTAAAAACCAACCTCGAAAAAGCGGAAAAAATGCTTAAGGATGCGGATGGTCATATCAGCAAGATCATTGAATCCGGTGTTAACAGGTAACCATGGAAAGCGCGTTATTTGCCATACGGCAGTATCTTCCGGCAATGCCGTCCGCGGAAAGACGAATCGCCGCGTGTGTTTTAAATGATCCGCAAAAAACCCTGCATTATAATGTAACCGAGCTGGCAAAAGAGAGCGGAGCCAGCCAGGCAGCGATTATCAGATTCTGCCGGCGTATCGGAATGAACGGATTTGCCGATTTTAAACTCAGGCTTTCGCAGGACGTTTTTCTAATTTCATATGACAAGCTGCCCAAGGATATGGAAACTGAGGGCAGCACCGAACCGGCCGGTATTATAAAAGGTGTTGTCAATGATATTCAAAGAAACCTTTCCAGACTGGAATCTCTTTGCGATGTTCATCTTTTGTCAGAGGCAGCTTCGCGCATACGGGAGTCGCGGTTTACCGGTTTTTTCGGCATCGGAGCTTCCGGTCTGGTCGCGCAGGATTTTTATCAGAAGTTAATCAGAACCGGTTTCCTTTGCACCGCGCCTGTGGAAGCGGACCTCCAGATAACAGCGGCTGTTAATTTAAAGCCCGGAGACACCGCGTTCATTATTTCGTACTCCGGTGAAAATTCGGCAATGCTGCGCTGCGCGGAAGTGGCAAAGAAAAACACGGCGTGCGTTATTACCCTGACTATGGAATCCGCGAATTCACTGCGCAGTATGGCGGACATTCCGCTTCTTGTTCCGGCACTGGAACCGGTTTACCGCAGCGGAGCTACTGTTTCGCGTCTGACCCAGCTCGCTGTAGTTGATATGATCCATTTTCTTATTCTTTCCAAAGATCCTGACAGTGCGGCCCGGGCTCTGGAAAAAACAATGGCCGCTACCCATCTCTGACTTGTGAATAACCGGCCGGGTTATTTGACTGCTTAAATTATTCGAAAAAATTTTTTTAAAAAATTAATGCCAAAAAAATAATAATCTGTTATACTTTATAATATATAAAAAAAAGGCTTTTGTAATGAAGTCTTAAATCAATGAGGAAGAGGTTTCTAAATGAAGAAGATTATTGTTCTTCTGGCTGTACTTGTCAGTATCAGCTCCCTGGCTTTTGCATCGGGCTCAAGCCAATCGGGTCCGTCGGTTGTAACATCAAAACCGATTGAATTTTCAATGTTTTACCCGGATAACGCTACTTTGCCCTTCAGAACCGACTGGCTTACGGTACAAAAGGCCCAGGAACTTTTCAACGCCAAAATTACCTGGGAAATTATCCCCATCGCGGATTTCAATACTAAAGTATCTCTGGCCCTTAATACCGGTGTTAATACTCCGGACGTAATCCTGTACCAGTCCATAGCAGGCGAAAATGTCTCGCTGGCGCAGAACGGTGCGATTTTCCCAATCAGCGACCGTTCATCATGGACTCCTGAATGGAACGCCCGTGTTGCCGAGTACGGACTTCAGTCCGATGTTAACGCGCTCAAGCTCAAGGACGGCAAACTGTACGCCCTCCCCCGCCTCTTTGACAAACCGTTTTATGACGGCGGATTAATCCTGCGCGAAGACCTGCTCACTTCAAACAACATTGCCGCTCCCAAAACTTTTGACGATCTCTACAGCCTTCTGAGCATGTACAAAAAGCAGAACCCATCGTCATATCCGATGACAGTACTCGTCGGCCCCAGGGTTCACTACAGAATGACCCAGCCTTCGTGGGGCATCAGCCTCCACGCCAACGGCGCCGGCGGTTCCAGGGTGTTAAGCTGGGATTACAGCAAGAATACATTCTTTGCCGGAGCAACCAGCGATCAGTACCGCGATTATATGCGTTACTGGAACAAGTTATATAAAGAAGGGCTTCTCGATCCGGAAATGGCCGAGCCCATCAACGGTGATGTGTGGACCCGCAAAATGGCGACCGGCGCGGCAATCGCGACCTACGCCTACTATGATCAGATTGGCGGCGTCGCCGCTGCAAGCACCATTCCCGGTTTCAAACTGAATATGTATCCTCCGCTGGCCGGACCTGCGGGCGCCCATCATCAGCAAAAAGACAAGACCGGCGCTGGAATCCTGTTCCCGATTGCGGCTTCCAAACGCGCTGATTTTGAAAACCTGGTAAGGACCGTAGACAAGATGTTCTTCAGCAAACAGGCTGAACTTCTCTGGTGCATCGGTGTTGAAGGCGTAACCTATACAATGCAGGGCAGTAACATCAAGTACATTGACAGCATCCTGAATTCACCTGACGGTATTTACAAGGCCATGCAGCTCCGTTACGGCGCAGGCGCGGACCCGCTCCAGTACCTGTGGATCAATGCCCGCGAGATGACCAAATATGACGCCAACTACGCAGACATCAACCAAAAAGTCGCCGCGATGGACAACGCCATTCAGGCCGTCCCTCCCTCCCCGCGCTTCAGCAGTCCCGCCGATGCAGAAAGGGCGACTTCACTCATGGGTACATTGTTTGACGCCTTCAACGTCTGGGACAACGCTTTCCTGACAGGGACCAAGAGTCTTGATACTGACTGGAACGCCTATGTCGCGGAAATGAATTCAAAAGGCATCAACGAACTGCTCCAGCTTTACAACAATAACCTTTAAGGATAAAATCCGGATAGGTAAAAACATGGAAAAAAACGCTCCGGTAATAAAACGCAGGGAAACTTTATTAACTCATCTTTGGAAATACCGGGCGCTTTATTCCATGATGGTTCTGCCTTTGGCTTATTTTATCGTTTTTAAATACCTGCCCATGTTCGGCAATATACTGGCATTCAGGCGGTACCGGCCGGGCATGGGTCCGTGGGGTACGGAATGGATGGGCCTTCAGTATTTCCAAAGGTTCATCCATGATGACAATTTTTGGCGCGCCTTCCGCAATACCATAATCACCTCGCTGTGGAACATCGTAGTCAACTTCCCGCTTCCCATATTTTTCGCCATTGTGCTTAACGAGGCAAAAGTTAAATGGTTCAAAAAAACCGTACAGACGATTTCGTATATGCCGCGTTTTATTTCCACGGTCGTTGTGATCGCGATGCTTGGAGAAATCCTTTCGCCGTCAAGCGGACTGCTCAACCGTTTCCTGGTGAACGCTTATGGAATTGAACCTGTTTATTTTATGAACCTGCCGGAATGGTTCAGGCCTATTTACGTTTTTACGGACAGCTGGCAGTTCACCGGCTGGACCGCGATTATTTACCTTGCCGCAATTTCCAATATCAGCGCGGATCTGTATGAAGCCGCCGAGATTGACGGCGCCGGCCGCATCCAAAAAATTTTCCATGTAACCATCCCTTCGATAATGCCTACGGTGATGGTAATGCTGATTCTCCAAATCGGGCGGATGCTCACCCTTGGCTTTGAAAAAATCCTGCTGCTTTATACGCCCAATAATTCCCAGGTTTCCGATATTCTTGACACTCTGGTTTACCGAACCGGCCTTGCGGGCGGAATGCCCAATTATTCCTACGCTACCGCAATCGGTCTGTTCAGCAGCATCATCGGGCTGGTCCTTGTAACGTCGGCGAATTTTACCAGCCGAAAAATTACCGGCGAATCAATTTATTAAATACGGAGCGTGACAGAAATGCACAGCATTACAGGTAAAAAATGAAAGGCAAAAAAGCTTATTCCGGAATGCATTACCGTTTTTCTCCGTTCGATATCCTCGTATACGGCGCCATGATTTTTTCGCTTTTGGTCTGCATAATTCCGTTTCTCTACATGCTTGCCCTTTCTCTTTCCGATGTAAAAGCCATTCTGCATAACCAGGTCGGCCTGTGGCCAAGCGGCTTTAACCCGGCCGCGTACCAGACTATTTTTAAATACCCGAATTTTTTTATCGCGTACAGAAACACGCTCTTTTATACTTCAGTCGGAACATTCATCGCCCTGACTTTTACAATACTGTTCGCATATCCGCTTTCCAAAAAATTTTTATGGGCGAATAAAATACTTCTTAAACTCGTTGTCTTTTCCATGTTTTTTACCGGCGGCCTTATCCCAACCTACCTGCTTATAAGCACATTAAGGCTGACCAATACTCCGCTCGCGATCCTTATACCTTTTGCAATTACCCCGTTTAACCTGATAATACTTATCAGTTTTTTCCGGGGCGTCCCGCACGAAATCGAAGAAGCCGCCCTGATCGACGGCATGGGCTATTACGGCATTCTGTTCAGGATAATACTGCCGCTGTCCACAGCAGCGCTGGCGACAATAGGCCTTTATTACGCTGTGTTCTTCTGGAATGACTGGTTTAACGCGCTGATCTATCTGCGCAGCAGCCAGTACCCTGTAATGCTTTTTTTACGCAACATTGTAAACGGTACAATGATGATCGGCGAAGGCGCCGGCTCTGCGGAAGGGAACAGTCTGGGTATCGCGATAAAAGCCGCGGTAATTATGGTTTCAACTCTGCCGATAATTATTCTTTATCCCCTGCTGCAAAGGTTCTTTATCGCCGGCCTTACTGTAGGCAGCGTCAAAGGTTAATAATTATGAATGACATAATTAAAATCGGCCAGCGCATTGCGCTGGGTTTTACGGGGACCAAAGTCAGCGCAGAGTTCAGGCGTCTGGCACACGAATATAAAATCGGAAATGCGATCCTGTTCCGGGATAATCTGGAGAACGCGGCACAGGCAAGGACACTCTGCAATGAGATTCAGGAATTGATAATAAACGAAACCGGTCACCCGGCTTTTATCGCCATTGATCAGGAAGGCGGCAATGTGGTGCGGCTCCCTGCTGATATGGTAAATGTACCGGGCGCGATGGCACTGGCGGCAACAACACGGACAGAAAACGTAAGTCTGGCCGCTGCGATAACCGCGGCAGAATTAAAGCGTATCGGGGTTAATCTGAACCTGGCGCCGGTGCTGGATATAAACTGCAATCCGGACAATCCTGTTATCGGGAACCGCAGTTTTGCAGGGACCGCAGCCGAGGCTGCCAGGTACGCGGTCGCTGCTGTTAAAGCTTATGAAAGCACAGGCCTTATGTGCTGCGGGAAACATTTTCCAGGTCACGGCGATACCGCAGTCGATTCACACCTTGATCTGCCGCTGGTGGATCGCAGCCTGGACGAGCTTGAGGAACGCGAACTTATTCCCTTCCGCGCAGCAATCGAATCAGGAATTCCTGCAATTATGACTACCCATATCCTTTTCCCGCAGATTGAAAAAGAAAGGATACCGGCCACCATGTCAGAAAAAATTCTGCGCTCATTGCTCAGGGACAGGCTGGGTTTTACCGGGCTTATACTGAGCGACGGCATGGAAATGAAGGCAATCAAAACATATTATGGCGTACCCTCCGGCTGTGTAATGGCTCTGGACAGCGGCTGTGACATCGTCTTTGTCTGTCATGAGGGGCCGGATATGGAAGGCAGTCTTAAGGAAATATACGCCGCCTATAATGAACACCGTTTTGACATCAGAAGTTTTAACAATTCCGTTGATCGAATACTTAGATTTAAAGAAATCTACGCGTCCTATGGCAGAGGTACCGGCGATGATACCGAAGATACAGCTGAAGCAATAAATAACCGCAGAGCGCAAAACGCCGCCCTGATGAGGGAAACCATTATAACCAACAACAAGGGTGAAAATCCTCCGCGGCTTGGGGCAAAGCCGTTTTTTGCCGGCTGCCTGGCCTACCGTTCCACGATTGCTGCAAGCAAACCTGACTCGGCATTGAGTTTTTCCAAATGGTTTGCAGATAAATTCGGCGGCAGCTATATTGAAAATTCGGTGAATCCCGATAAGGCTGAAATTGACCATATATTGTCAAATCGGCCGCAGTCCAGTTCCATTGTACTTGGCACGTATAACGGCCATTTAAACCGCGGTCAGATTGATTTGGCGGCAATGTTATCGCAGGCGGCAAAATCACGAAGTATCCCTTTTATCGCCATGGCACTGCGCAATCCGGTTGATCTGGATCTGTATCCGCCGGACGCATACGGAATGGTCCTGTGGGAATATACCGAGAGAAGTTTTAATGCGGCAGTTGATTTCGGCATCCGCAATTAATACAGCGCGCACCCGGTTGCGGTACTAACTTAAAGTACCAATTAATTTATTACTTCTTTACCGTTAATAAATACCCGCAAAATTTTGGTTTCCAGTTCAAAGGGATCGCCGTCGGTTATAACGAAATCGGCGTCTTTGTCTTTTTCCAGTGAGCCGACCCTGTCCGCGACGCCGAGATGTCTGGCCGGGTTTATCGTAATCGCCCTTAAAGCTTCCCGTCTGTCCATTCCGCTCTTTACTGCAAGTCCTGCGCACAGCGGAAGATATTCCTGCGGAATAACAGGCGCGTCCGTTATAATGGAAACTTTGCAGCCTGCTTTTGAAAGAATGCCGGGTGTGTCAAAAGTCTTGTTTTTTAATTCCACCTTGCCCGGGAAACCAAGGGAAGGACCTACTGCGATGGGGACATTTTCTTTCGCGAGGTATTCGGCAATCAGGTGGCCTTCCGTACAATGTTCCAGGGTAATCAATACGTTCATTTCGCGGGCAATGCGCAGTGCTGTAAAAATATCGTCGGCGCGGTGCGCGTGGGCCTTGAGCGGAATCTCCCGGTTTATGACCGGAATCAATGCTTCCAGTTTTTCGTCATAGGCAGGAAGTTTTGACAGGTCGTCCCCGGCCTCTTCTTTTTTGGCAACGTACATCCGTGTTTTAACAAGCATGGCGCGGAGTTTGGCAGCGACTGACATCCGCGATGAATTATCTTTTTCCTTGTAGCAGAATTTGGGATTTTCGCCGAATGCGCACTTCATGGCGGCTTTGCGTTTTATGACCATATCGTCAACCCGCATACCCGCTGTTTTTACCGCGATAAAAGTTCCGCCCAGAACGTTAGAACTGCCGGGACCTGTACCGACTGTAGTTACGCCGCCCAGCGCCGCTTTTTTGACACTCTCATCCAGAGGATTAAAAGCATCGATAGCTTCAAGCTGCGGGGTAAGGCTGTCTGTCATTTCATTGTAATCGGAACCTTCAAACCGGACCGCGTAGCCTGCCAATCCAAGGTGGCTGTGGGCTTCGACAAATCCGGGAAACACAAAAAGCCCTTTCGCGTCGATTATTTGATCGGCAGTTTCATCGAATCTGATACCGGCTCTGTTTAACAGATTCTGTCCGATTTCAGCAATTTTTCCTTCATCATTTATCAGCATGTCACCAATAAATTCATTTTCACCGGCAGCGCTGAATATCGTACCGCCTTTTACACACAGCATAAAATTACCTCCGTTTATTCATATACCGTTTCGCCCGCGCATATTGTCCGCAATATTTTGGCCCCGGCAATTTCATCCGGGGGAACGGTAAAGATATCCCTGTCAAGAAAAACCAAATCCGCGTAACAGCCTTTTTCAATGCGCCCCAAAAATTCTTCATCATGATTGGTAAAAACCGAATTGCGGGTGCAGGCGTCAACAGCTGTATACACATCAAGCTTTTCATCAGGCGCCGTGACAGCACTTTCGTTTTCACCGGCTGCGCGGCGCAGCACTGCCCACCGGATATTCAGCAATGGATCCGGAGAACACACAGGCGCGTCAGTACCAAAGCCGACCGGTATGCCCAGCCTGTGCATACTGCCCCAGGCGTAAGAAGACAGAGCCAATCCGGGCCCTACCCTGTCCGCAGCGATATGTCTGTCATCAGAGAGGAACACCGGCTGTACCAAAGCCAAAATTTTATTTTTGGCCATACGTTCAAGTAAATCGACAGATGTAATCTGACAATGGATAATGCCGTGCCTTTGCGGATTGCTGCCCGGTCCGGTTACTTTTTCAATGGCCTTTATTGAAGCCTCGACGCCGGCGTCCCCGATCGAATGGGTAAGAGTCTGCATTCCGCGCGCCGCCGCTTTTTGGATAAATTTTTCAAACAGAAGCGGATCCACAACAGGAAACCCGCTGGTTTCACTTTTATCACGGTAAGGCTGCCTCATCCAGGCAGTATGTCCCCCTAAAGTGCCGTCAATAAACAACTTGACAGATCCGGTTTTTAAAAAAAAACCCCACTGCGGATCCTCCCACAAAATCTGCCTTCCGCGATCGAGAACCTCATCAAGCAAATCCATACTTCCCGAAATTCCGCACTGCAGCGTAACCCTGAGCCCGGGCAGACCTTGTCTTCGCAGTTCATCAAAAGTTTCCCTATATGAACGCACAACGCTTTCGAAATTTGGGCCGCCGGTGTCATTGCTGCCGCAGGATGTAATGCCCAGTGAATGTAATTTTTTAATTGCCAGACGAAGCCAGCTTTTTTGTTCATTATCCGAAACAGCCGGAACATATTTACGTACAAGAGCGCTGGCATTTTCCCTGAAAACTCCGGCAGGCCTGCCGTTCCCGTCCCTTTCGACAGTCCCGCCTTCCACCTCCGGAGCGGATTCGGCCAGACCTGCAAGGCGCAGCGCAGCCGAGTTGCAATAAATAACATGCCCGCAGTGGCGGCTCAGAATAACCGGGAATTCCTGTGATATCTTATCAACATCCTCACGGCAAAGATCCCGCTTCTCGCCCCGGGTAAACAAATCCGGATTAACACCCCCGCCCTGAATCCAGACGCCGCGGCCCGGATTTAACGCCGAAATCAAATTCCTGCCCCGCTCAATTACCTCGTCAATGGACGCTGCGCCTTCAGCTTCTATGCCGCCGGCCCGCCTGCCAATACCAGTCACGTGCAAATGACTGTCATGGAAAGCCGGCAATACCAGTGCGCCTTCCGCGTCAATTTTTTCCGCGCCCGCAGGAGCCTGCGCGAGTATATCGCGGTTTGCGCCGGTTGCGGCGATGTGGCTGTCCCTGATTAACAGGGCCTGACAGAAAGTTTTATTCCCAAGGTAAATTTTACCGTTTACGATAATTTTGTTCATTGTTATTGCTATAATATAACGTTATTCACAATAAAGCCAGTAAAATGAAAATAGCCTGATTTCCGGCAAAAAACACAAGGGCGCCAGGCGTCAGAAATTGAACTTCTATTTTTCTGCGTGTTACAATTACTCCCCTGCAAGGCGAAGAGTTTTAATAAATAGGTTATCACTTATCCAGGATGAATTATTACGAAGTTCATATAAAAGAGGAGCAACTGAAGTAACCAGGCCGCATTCTTTCGCTTTGAGTAAAATACCAATTGTTCCGGTTACCGGAATATTGAACTGGGCAGCATAGCGTCGTCCCAATTTTTCATCAATGATTATTAAATCTGCTGCTTGTTCCTGAGCTAAAATAATTGTCTCAGCTTCACCGTCATCCAGATCAAAAAGATAAAGCCGAGTCGAGGGAGATTGGATTGGTGTAATTTTTACCCAGTCAAGTTCACGCATATCGTAATAATATTGTTTTACGCATTTTCAAAATCTTTTTCCAGTTCCTCTTCAACAGGGAAGGCAGAGACATTATAAGCAGCGAGATGATCCAAAAAATCAATTCGGGAAATACCCAGAATTTTGGCAGCAAAACCTGAAGAAATCTTCCCCATTTCGTAGAATTTAACCAGAGAAGCGGTTTTTATTTCCCGTTCAAATTCAGTGTTCTGCATTTTAAGTGAGAAAGCTAAAGTTTCAGGGTAGCTGACTGTTATTTGGTTCATAATTGTTACTCCATTCTTATCATAACATAAGATGGCTCTTCCGGAAATATAGAGGAATTCAATAAAAAGGCGCCTCGTTTATGGTTTAGTCAGGATTGCGGTAAAATGTTAAATTATTAACCTACAGCGAAGCCCGGTATTCACCCAAAAAATAAAAATCCCTGGTTTTGGTTTTTAATTCATCCATGACAGAATGGAAATCTTCTGCGTTCTCCGGAATGCTGACGTCAACATAAAATAGATATTCCCAGGGCTTGCCCTGTATGGGACGCGACTCGAGTTTGGACAGGTTAAGACCTTTTTCGCTTAGTATCCGCAGGCAGGCAAAAAGGCTTCCCGGTTCGTCGCGGACAGAGAACACAAGGCTCGCCTTGTTCACTTTTACGGTACCCAGGCTGGGAGGCGCAGCGGCTTTGTCTCCCTGCTTGCGGGCGATTATAACAAACCGTGTATAATTTAGCGGATTGGTTTCAATTCCCTCGCGAAGGACCTTGAGCCCGTAAACTTTTGCCGCCGCTTCGCCTGCGATAGCCGCTACTTTTAAAGCGCCGTCCCTGGCAATGGATGCCACTGCGGTTGCGGTCGTGGTCGAAGGTTCCAGTACCCAGTCAGGGTGCTTGTCCAAAAATTCCTTACATTGAGCGAACCCCTGGGGATGGCTGCGTACAATGCGTATTGAGTCAATGTCAGCCCTTTCATCGGCTATTAAACAATGAACTATGCGGAGTTTAAGTTCACCGACAATTGCGATATCAGGATACCGCAGGAAGAGATCGTAATTTTCATGAACTGAACCGGTCTGGCTGTTTTCTACCGGAACCACTCCGGCGCCGGCCTTCCCTTCCAGCACCGCGTTAAAAATTCCGGGGAACGAATCCACGGCCAGCCTTGGCGAACCTTCGCCAAAAACGCGGGTCAGCGCCTGTTCGGCATAAGCGCCGGCTTCTCCGCAGTATGCGGCGGTTTCACAAACACCTGCAGAACCGGCTGCCTTTTGTTCGGCCCCTTGTTGTTCGGCTGCCTGCGAATCGGCAGCAGCCGAAACGGCGGGAAGCGTTATGCCGCCCTGAATTGTCAGGCGCGGTTTGGGTGTGCGTAAAAGTTCCTTACCCATGACCGGGGCCAGCGCTTCGATGTCACGCATCAATTTTTCAAACTGCCCGGGGAACAGCGATTGCGGACCGTCAGAAAGGGCTTCGTCAGGCCTTGGGTGCACTTCCACCGTAAGACCGTCGGCGCCTGCCGCGATTGCCGCGAGCCCCGCCGGACTGACCATCGCCCTTATCCCCACAGCGTGGCTGGGGTCAACAATCACGGGTAAATGCGACAGCCCCTTAACTACCGGTATTGCCGAAATATCCAGTGTGTTGCGTGTATAAGTCTCGAAAGTGCGGATACCCCGTTCGCAGAGCACCACGTCTTTTGTCCCGGACGCCATCAGGTATTCTGCGGAAAGCAGCCATTCCTCAATGGTTGCCGAAGGCCCGCGTTTAAGCAAAACAGGTTTCCCCATTAAACCGACTTTCTTTAACAATTCATAATTCTGCATATTACGCGCGCCAATCTGAAACATATCGACAAGGTCATTCATTTGATTTGCCAGTTCCGGCGAAACCACTTCGGTAACAATAGGCATACCGCAAGCCTCGCCGGCTGCCTTCATATATTCCAGTCCTTTTATACCCAGACCCTGGAACGAATAAGGGCTGGTCCTGGGCTTATACGCGCCGCCCCGCAGAATCACTGCCCCGGATTCCCGAATCATGGCGGCAGTCTCCAGTATTTGTTCCCTGCTTTCAACAGCGCAGGGACCCGCAATCACAGTGATCCTTGACCCGCCGATTTTAACAGCCGGTACAGAACCGCCGCCGACAGTAACAATGGTATCTTCGTTCTTGGTTTCCCTGGAAGCCAGCTCATAAGGTTTAGTTGTAGCCGCAACCCTCTCCACTCCCGGAAGCAGGGAAAGCTCGCGTATATCCGCAACGCCCTTACCGGACGCGCCGATGATGCCGGCTTCGCCCAGGGTTTGTTCCCTGACACCAAAACCTCTGTCTTTGAGATAAATACCGATCAGTTCTTTTTCGCGTTCACTGACGCCTTTTGATAAAACTACAATCATACTTAGAAAAGGGGTTCAAATCCCCCAGTTGTTCTCCTTATGGTAATCTTTATTGCAAACAAAAACTTCTATTCGCAATATATAGCATTATTCGGGCGGGGGGGATTTGGGGTTACAGTCGCAAACTTCCTGTTTGCTCCCTCCACCCCGCCTCCGCATTCCCCGGTACGTCCCTGTACCGGCTTTTTTTTAACAAGGCTCACGCCTTGGATTTTTACCAGGAATGCTCCGGTTCAAATCCCCTACCTTATTCTCCTCATGGTAACCTTAGATTGATTATAAAAATTTTATTTGCAATCTATTACTTACTTTCGGGCGGGGGGGATTTGAACCCCCGACATCGAGTTCCCAAAACTCGTGGCTTAACCACTGGCCTACCGCCCGATTGCTTACTTAAGATAAAATTTTTCCTGTAAAGGGTCAACAGCTTCGCTGTTGGCTCTTTTAAGGTATGTTATTAAACGGCGCTATCGCGCCTGACGGGTCAACAGCTTTGCGATTCAGTTGAAATTTTCTACGCCTTGAAAATTTTTCCTTTTTACGTTATTTTTATTACATGACCATTACATCTTCACAAACAGTAAAAATACCGGCTAACCGCCAGATTACCCTTGAAGCTCCGCTACAAATACCGGCTGGGACAACAGCTTGTTTTGAAATTATGTGGTTTCCATTAAATAAAGCAGTCAATAACCTTGATGCCACATTGTTACAAATCCAGGAACTCTGTAGGGATTCTTCTCTTACTGTTGACAACTTTCTTGATATGCGCCGGCAGGATAATAAATTTGAAGAAATGAAAATACGTAAATTATTTGCCGGGGACGCTAATTGAATTACATTCTTGATGCCTGTGCACTCATCGCTATTTTTAAACACGAAAATGGAACAGATAAAATCAAAGCTCTTCTTGACAAAGCTGATCAAGGACAATGCGTTATTTTCATGAACATAATAAATTTGATTGAAGTGCATTACGGCTTTCTCCGTACATTGGGAAAGGATAAAGCTGCCCTTATTCTTGAAAAAATTTACACATTGCCCATTCAGTTTATAAATACTACTGACGATGTAATTTTTTCCGAAACTTCCCGTCTTAAGGCACAATATACCATTCCGTTAGGTGATTCCATAGGACTTGCAACTGCAATCAAAATGAGCGGCACATTTGTAACAGCCGATCATTCTGATTTTGAAGAAATCGAAAAGGCAGAAAATATTTCTTTTTTCTGGTTTCGTTAAATTTCTACTTTCTTCTCTCTCACTTCAAATTTCTCTGTCCAATAGAGGTCAGCGCCTGGATGACAAGCGACTTGCCGATAAACGACATTAAGTGGCATAAATTAAACAATGATTGTATGGACCTAACCCCATCAGGTAGACACAAAGATAAGCGAGGAATAAAACAGAAGGAGAAATAAGATGGGGAAAAAAAGTATGGAACGTCGTATCTACACGAAGG
>WQZG01000073.1 GCA_009780855.1 Treponema sp. | reverse complement strand
CAGGTTTTGTTATAGTCATATTTGTTCCTCCGGAAAAGTAATGTTACCGGTAGTCAATTCTTCCTCAAGTAAATCATAGAGCAGGGGAAAACCTAGCCGCCACATTTTTGTCTCTTCATCTTCCAATAATTCATATAGCCGGGAATTATACAGTATTTCGGATGCGTCTTCCAAATCCAATTTGCGGTTTTCAATAAGTAACTTTATTATGCCGGGTGTTATCATTGCAATAACGGACGAAATATTTTTCTTATCCATTGGCTGAGGCCTCGTTTCCTATCGTTTCATATGAATTAATAAATTTCAGCAAAGAAAAGGCCTTCTCGGTTTTTAGGCAAATTTGATCGACAAGTTTACTGACTTTCAATGTAATCAATGTCGCTTCTTCATTAATAAAACCGTTCAAATGCGCCTGGATTGTCGGCATCACGGTATCATTTGCTACAGCGCCAATAACCAGATCACAACCATCTTCCTGGTACGTTTTAAGCCTGTTTTGAACAACATACCGGAGCCACTCAATATCAGCGTAGGTAAATTTTCGAATGGCAAGTGTTTTTAAAGCAGCAGACATATCAAAATCATATACATTGACAATTGCGGAGCCTGCGTTTTTGCGTTTGAATACGATTCTGGAGAACCGGGCCGCCTGTTCTTCACTTGTCGTCAAGTAGAATCCAGAGCCAAAATCAAGCCCGCGTGTCTGTTCAACCAGCATCGGTTTATTAATTATACTATTACTGCCGTGATATAAAAGCATAATTTACTATATTTTAATATAGTACGTTTACTAAAAAGCGGATACTATATAAAAAATTAGGAATGAGAAGTGAGAAATGAGCGAATATAAAATCAGAAATGAGAAATTCCTAATTCCGAATTCTTAATTCCGAATTCCGAATTTAAATTGGGGGTAATATGATTTTTGAGTACAGCGATATATACCAAAGCGGAGAGGGGACTCCGCATAACGCGGCTAAACCCGGAGATATTGCCGCAACCGTACTTATGCCCGGGGATCCCTTAAGGGCCAAATTTATTGCAGATAATTATCTGGAATCTGTAAACGAATGGAATTCGGTGCGCGGGATGCTGGGGTTTACAGGACTTTGGCAGGGGAAAAAAATCTCTGTCATGGGATCGGGGATGGGCGCGCCCAGCATGGGTATTTATTCATTTGAACTTTTCAGCCACTACGGGGTCCTGCGGATTATACGGCTGGGCACCTGCGGCGGCATGGCCGATGAAGTAGGCGTGGGCGATTTGGTATTTGCCCAGGCTTCTTCGACCAATAACAGTTATGCCGGCCAATACGGGCTTGGGGGGAATTTTTCCGCCTGCGCCGATTTTGGTTTGCTGGAACAAGGCGTCGCAGCGGCCCGCGGCCTGGGCATCCGGTTTGCGGTCGGCAATGTTTTTTCATCGGATTACTTCTCGCCCTACTGTGCGGAAGGCGACCAAGGCTGGGAAAAATGGGCCCGCATGGGCTGCCTGGCCTGTGACATGGAATCCTACGCACTGTACTGCAACGCCGCTTACTTTAAGAAAAAAGCTCTGACAATCTTAACCTGTTCGGATTCATGCCTTACGGGAGCCGGGCTTTCAGCCTCCGAAAGGCAGACCGCACTGGCGAATATGTTCAAAGTCGGGCTGAGTTTCGTTTAAAAGATCTCTCACAGAGCGTGTACTTTGAGGGCTCCGTGAGAGATTCTTTCCCAATAATTACATTCGTGTTCATGTTCGTGTGGTTTGTGGTAAATTCTTCATTAAACTTTCTGGATTACGTATTATTGTAAATTGCCGCCTTGACAAAAATACGGGTTTCCGGCATTCTTTTATAGCTTGTTCCGGTAGAGTTTGTTCCGGCGCCGTACCCAAGCGGTAAGGGAGTGGTCTGCAAAACCATTATGCATCAGTTCGATTCTGATCGGCGCCTTTTTTTATTGCCTTTTTAAAGTACCGCGTTTAATGAATTAAAATCATTTTCTTTGCCCAATAGTTCCAGGTACAGCGAAATCATTCCGCGGTGGTGGGTTTCATGGTTAAAGCAATGGATCACCAGGCCGCTGAAGTTTTTTTCGTACACGGTTCCGTGAGAATCGGTGTATTTAAGCTGCGCTTTAAAATCATCCTCGCCAAGTTCTTTGGCAAAGGCTGTCATTTTTTCGTCCAGTATGGGGCGCTGTTCCAGATATTCATTCATGTTTTCAAAAAGAACTTCCGAGAACGAATAAGGTTCGCGGCTCATGGAAGGCTGCTTCATTACTTTAAAATCGCGCAGCTTTGAAAACCTCTTTAGCCAGTTAAAATCGCAGATGTAAATGTGCGAACAAACGCCGCGCACGGATTTAAAATAACCGCCCAGATCCTTTTCCCATTCGTTGGCTGCAAGGGTTTTGATTATAGCGTCCATTTTTTGGTTTGCCATATTGTTATATTCAGCGTACAGTTCAAAAAGACTCTTTTTCATATTGCCTCCCGGCGGTTCCGCAGAACTGCCTTCATCATAATATTAAAAATTTATTATACTATCTACCATGAAAACTGCCATTGAAACTGCCATGGAAACTATCATGAAAAAAAATGAAATACTTGTTATTTACGGCGGTAATCCGCAGCAGATACGCCCCGCGGAAATGGCTTATAAACTTGCGGAAGCAGCAGGGCTTGCCGGCCTTGTCGGGGATCGTAATAAAACCATCGGGCTTAAACCTAACCTGGTAGTCTCCAGTCCGGCATCCGGAGGAGCTACTACCCATCCGGAAATCGCCGCAGGTATAGTATCGTATTTAAAAGCCAACGGTTTTGCCAACATTGTCATCCTGGAAGGTTCATGGACAGGGGATTCCACAGCCAGAGCTTTTAACGAATGCGGTTATTCGGAACTTTCCAAAAAAACTGGCGTAAAACTTGTTGATACCCAGCGCGATACCTATAAAAAAACCAATTGCGCCGGTATGGACATTGAAATTTGTACCAGTGCCCTGAATATCGATTTTATGATCAATCTCCCAGTACTCAAGGGCCACTGTCAAACGTTATTGACCTGCGCCCTCAAGAACGGGAAAGGTCTTATTCCGGACAGGGAGAAACGCAGGTTTCACAGTATCGGCCTGCATAAGCCCATTGCCCATCTTAATACTATTTTACGCAATGACTTTATTGTTGTTGACGGTATCTGCGGGGATCCCGATTTCGAGGAAGGCGGCAATCCGGTTTACGCCGGCAGGATTTTCGCGGCCAGGGACCCGGTGCTCTGCGATGCCTGGGCTGCGGTCCAGCTTGGTTATGAACCGGCGGATATTCCGTACATCGGCATTGCGGAAAAACTTGGTATTGGAACAGCAGATTATAAAAAAGCCGCGGTCAGGGAATTGTCGGCTCCTTTTGAAGGCAATATATCAGACACAGCCATGAGGGCCGCCCCGGGCAAAGTAAAGCGGCTGGCGCCTTATATTAAAGAAGAAAACGCCTGCAGTTCCTGTTTTGGGGCTCTTGTTTCCGCGCTTTTGCGGATGGACCAGCGAGAACTTGACAGATTGTCGGGAGCCGGTCTGTTGCCCGTATCTGTGGGGCAGGGTTTTGCGGGAAGGAAGGGGAACACCGGAATAGGCCGCTGTACGGCTTTGTTTTCCGGCAATTGTCCCGGATGCCCGCCTTCTGCCGCCGAAATTCTTAAGTTTTTAAAGAGATTCGATAACTTATAAAAACTCCGGCAAGGTTTCCATGGATTCCGCCATAAATTTAACAATTTTTTTACTTTTTTTACATGACAAAAATAAAGAACGGGATTATAATTTGTTATAAAATACTTAATGGAGGTTTCAGGTATGAAACGAATCGGGGCATTTTTGTTGTTATCGGTGTTTCTTTTCGCCGGTGCGAACGCGGTTTTTGCGACGCCCGCAAGAGATACAGTCCGGGAAGTCAGGGTAGAAGTTCCGGTAATCAAAGAGGTTATTAAGGAAGTTCCGGTCATTCAGGAAGTTATAAAAGAAGTTCCTGTTGTCAAAGAAGTTGACACACAGGCGCTTATTATTCTTCATACCAATGACCATCACGGCGAAATACTTCCCACAGCTGATGGCCAGGGCGGACTTGCTGAACGGGCCGCTTACATAAAAGGCATCAGGGATCTTGGCGTTAATGTACTGCTGCTTGACGCAGGCGACATCAATACCGGTACTGCATTGTCCAATATGTTCGATGCCGAACCCGATATCAAAGCCTACAATATGATGGGTTATGACGCTGTGGCATTCGGAAACCATGAATTTGACGGCAGCGCAGCCAAGGGGCTTACCCAGTTGGCCGAGGCCCAGTTCCCGATGGTTTCTTCCAATATAAAAACAGCCGACGGTAATTTCCTCGGCGGTCACCAGTATCTAATTAAAAAATATGACGGTTTCACAGTCGGAATCTTTGGCATTACCACACTGAGGACCCTGGAAATCGCCAGCCCGGACAAGAGTCTTACTTTTATCAATGAAATCACCGCTGCACGCGATGTAGTCAATATTCTGCGCAACCAGGAAAAAGTTGATATTGTAATCGGCCTTACCCATATGGGCACTGTTCAGGAATCTCCGGATCATATTACATCCCAGATGCTGGCAGCCGCTGTTCCCGGTATCGACATATTAATTGACGGCCATTCGCACACTTATATGGACAAACCGGTATTTGTAGGAAATACCGGAATCGTATCTGCAAATGAATGGGGAAAATATGTCGGACAGGGCGCCCTTCTTATCAGAGACAAGAAAATTGTAGATTTCTCCTGGGCTCCAGTTGCAATCAGGGCCGATACCGACGTAGCCGCGATGCTGGCTCCCTATATCGAAAAAGCCAATGCCAGCCTCAAGGAAGTAATCGGCAACGCTACAGATACCTTTACCTTTGGCAACCGTCTGACACGTTACCAGGAAACTTCGCTGGGCAACGCGATTTGCGACGCCAACGTTGCGTATTTCCAGATGGTTTATAACCAGAAGCTTGATTTTGCCTTCCATAACGGAGGCAACATCAGGGCCGAACTCCCCAAGGGACCGATAACCAGGGAGAACGTTCTGACAATTCTGCCCTTTGAAAATTATCTGTATATAGTTTCTCTCAAAGGTTCAGATTTACAGGAGCTGTTTAATTTCATTGCCACAATTCCGCAGGGCGCCGGCGGGTTCCCGCAATTCTCCAGCGAAGTGCGTTATACCCTTGATGTGCCCAACAAGAAGATTACCAACCTTACCATTGGCGGCGCTCCGATAGATCCCAACAGGACTTACCGTTTCTGCACCAATGACTATATTTTGGGCGGCGGTGATGGTTACACGGTCATGTCGAAGGCAACCGATCAGTTCAATACATCGCTGCTGCTTTCCTATGTTGTAATGGAAGCCGTTCAGTATCTCCAGAACGTAACTCCTTACACTGACGGACGCATG
Organism: Treponema sp.; assembly: GCA_009780855.1. Classification (GTDB taxonomy): domain Bacteria; phylum Spirochaetota; class Spirochaetia; order Treponematales; family Breznakiellaceae; genus WQZG01. The sequence continues at coordinate 13,414 of WQZG01000073.1, read as the reverse complement.
GTCGTTATAGGCGGCGTGACACCGTAAGTTACAAAGTAACTTAAGTCTCGGCTCCCCAAGTTAAAAATTCAATATTTTGTCCCCGGGCATTACCCGGGGATTTTTTTTAAAGGACAGTAAAAATCTACATGGAGGCCGCTGGAAAAAGGCTTTAGCTCCATTTTTTAAGTGTCCATTCGTACATTTCAACATACTGTTTTGCCGAGGATGCCCAGGAGAAGTCCTTCTTCATTCCGCGTATGCGCATTGCTTCGATGTGATTCCTGCGGTTGTACCAGGCCCAGACTGCCCAGCCTACCGTGTTGTAAATTGCCTGCGGAGTGGCGTCGTCGAACATAAAACCTGTTCCGCCTCCGGTTTCCTGGTTGTAGTTTTCTACGGTGTCTGTAAGTCCGCCGGTGTTGCGCACTATCGGAACGGTTCCGTAGTTGAGCGAATACATTTGGTTTAGCCCGCAGGGTTCGTAACGGCTGGGCATAAGGTAAAAATCGCTGCCGGCTTCTATAAGGTGGCTCATCCTCTCGCTGTAGCCGATGTGGGCCCTGAAATTCGGCAGGCGGGACGACAGGCTCTGTATTTCATTTTCGCACCAGGAAGCGCCGTTGCCCAATACGACCATCTGCAGGTTCATGTCGCGGCAAATCGAGAATGCGGAGCCGTAACCCGGCCCAAAAAGTTCGGCGACTCCCTTCTGTTCGGTCAAACGGCTTATTAATCCCAATACAGGGATATCCGGATCAACGGGAAGGCCCATTTCCTTTTGTAAAACTTCTTTTGCTTTTGCTTTCCCGGCGAGCTTATCCCAGCTATAGGTAACCGGTATCATTTTATCTTTTTTTGGATTCCAGATGTTTGTGTCTATACCGTTTAATATGCCCCTGTAATCGGCGGTGCGGTAGCGGAGCACTCCGTCCAGCCTGGAACCGTAGACCTGGGTCTTGGTTTCCTCGGCGTATCTGCCCGAGACCGTGTTAAGGCTGTCCGACGACCAAAGCGCGGCTTTGAGGAAATTCATCATGTTCCAGTCGTCAAAACCGGCTATATAAAAATTTTCCCATCCCAGTCCGGTATAGTCGAAATTGTCCTTGTAGTAGACTCCCTGGTAACCCAGGTTGTGTACGGTAAATATCGAAATTGTTTTGCTGAAGTTTTCCCTGCGTTCGCCGAACTTGAGATAAACCGGTACCAGCGCTGTCGGCCAGTCGTGGCTGTGCAGTACGTCCGGGTACCAGGATATTTTTCTGCAGAGCTGGAATATTGATTTGCAAAAAAAAGAAAAGCGCTGCGGATTGTCCAGAAAATCAGGTTCGGCAGGAGTCCCGTAAATTCCGTCCCTGCCAAAAAATTTTTCATGATCAATAAAATAGATTTCAACCGGATTTTTTTTACCCGATCCCGGCATTATCGCGGAATATACCTTGCACCATTCTTCCCTGGCATTGCCGTAGTTCCCGACCGGAACACCCATCGGTCCTTCCAGCGCCTGGAGTTTGGTTCTGTCTACACAATAATATCTGGGTATAACAATTTTTACTTCGTTGCCCTGTTTTGCCAATGCCAGCGACAATGAAGAAACCATATCAGCCAGACCTCCGGCTTTGGCAAAAGGAACCGCCTCGCTGGATATCATTAATATCTTCATGTTAAAAACTCTCTACTGTCGGAAGATTGTTTTGCCTTATTATCTGCATGCCTTTTGTATGATCTTCCAGTTTAAAAATTACTACAGCCTTCCCGGCTTTTCCCTGGAGCGAAGCGTAAAGGTATTCGATGTTGATTTTTAAATTCTGGAACAGTTCCATCACCGCTGCCAGGCTGCCGGGTTTGTCGTCGATTTCGACTGCGGCAACATCGGTCACCCTGGTAGTAAAACCTTTTGAATTAAGCGTTTTGAGGGCCTTGTCGTAATTATCAACAATCAGCCGCAATATACCAAACTCCGCTGTATCTGCGATGGAGATGGCCCGGATATTGATCTCTGATTTTGCGAGGGTTCCGGTTACTTCGCCCAGGCGTCCTGTGGTATTTTCCAGAAAAACTGAAATTTGTTTTAGCGCCATTTTACACTCCTATATTGTGCGGCCTGCCGCACGGTTATATTTTCCTAAGGTCCAAAACCCGTTTGGCCTTGCCTATGGAACGCTCTATGGTTTTGGGCTCCACAAGTTTGACTTTGAGATTGACCTGGAGTTTGGATTTCATCGCGGTTTCAATACGGCTGCGGAGTTTTTCCAGTCCCCTGGTTTCGTCGGTAAAATACGTCTTTTTTACCTCAACCTGCAGTTCCACTTCGTCCATGTGGCTTTCGCCCCGCGTTATTACAATAAGGTACTGCGGTTCGGTTCCTTCGATTTCGATTAGGGCCTGCTCGATTTGGCTTGGGAATACGTTGACACCGCGGATTATAAGCATATCGTCTGTTCTGCCAAAGAGACGGTGCATTCGCACGGTCGTGCGTCCGCATTTGCAAGGTTCGCGCATAAGATAGGTAATGTCTCTTGTGCGGTAACGTATTAACGGAGTTCCTTCCCTGGTAAGGGTGGTAAATACAAGTTCGCCCTTTTCGCCGTCAGGCAGGGTTTTGCCGGTTTCCGGGTCGATGATTTCCGGATAGAAAAAATCTTCGTTGACATGCAGGCCGTCCTGGGCCTCGCATTCGTAGGAAACACCAGGGCCGATTATCTCTGTAAGGCCGTAGATGTCGTAGGCCTTCATGTTATAGCGGGCTTCGATTTCCCTGCGCATGTTCTCGCTCCAGGGTTCCGCTCCAAAACATCCTTTGTTTAAGGGCAGTTTTTTGAGATCGATCCCGGCTTCGGCTGCTGCTTCCGTTATATAGAGGGCGTACGAAGGCGTACAGGTAAGCATTGTGGCGCCGAAGTCCTGCATAACCATGAGCTGTCTTTCGGTATTTCCGCTGGACATGGGAAGTACTTTTGCCCCGATGTTCATGGCGCCGTAATGGACGCCCGGGCCGCCGGTAAAGAGACCGTAACCGTAACAGTTCTGCACGATGTCTTCGTTGGTGCAGCCGGCCGCCGACAGGGTGCGGGACATACATTCACGCCAGATATTTATGTCTTTAATTGTATATTCATTAACTATTGGTTTGCCCGTGGTGCCCGAACTCATGTGATATTCCACCACCCTGTCTTTGGGACAGGCCCGCAGCCCGAACGGATAATTTTCGCGCAGCTCGTCTTTGGTGGTAAACGGGAATTTTTCGATATCGGCCAGACAGCTGATATTGCCTGCCTTAATCTTCAATTTATCCATTTTTTTGCGGTAAAAAGGTACTTTTTCGTATAATGTCTCCGCGAGATTTTTGAGATATGCGAGCTGAAATTTTTTACGGGCCAGCGGCTCCATACATTCGTATTCGGGATTGAATATCATGTTATAATCCTTTTATTGGTTTTCCCTTTTTATTGATATTAACATATTGAAAAAGCTATCTCAATATACTACATTCATATCTGTGAGCCGTGAACAAATTGCTCCCACCAAAAGTAACCTTATCAGGGTTAAGGAGCGTTTAAATACCGCCCTGGAAGGTTATGACCTCCTGGAGCAAAAACGCGAAATTCTGGTAATGGAATTGATGCGGCAGGTGGAGCAGGTAAAAATTCTGGAACGGGATCTGGACGCCAGGGTAGCAGTTGCCTATCCGTGTTTAAAACGGATGCTGGTAGTTGTAGGCAGGGAAAAAGCCGAAAAACTGTCCGCGAATATCAGATATAACTTTGATCTCCGGGAAAAAAGGGTGACAGCCGCCGGAATGAGCTTTCCAGGTCTGGAAATTAAGCTTCCCAGGGCCGAACTCAAGTACTCTCCTGCGAATTCATTTGCGGAATGCGACGAAACCGTGTTAGAATTCTTCAGTCTGCTGAAGATCCTGACCGATTTGGCAGCGGTCAGAACAATAGCCTGGCGGCTGGCGCGGGAGGTCCGCAAGACCCAGCGGCGTGTAAACGCACTGGAAAAAATGGTTATTCCCGTTGCAAGGGAAACAAAAACCTATATAGAATCAGCGCTTGAAGAGAGGGACAGGGATTCTTTCTTTACAAGCAAGCTTTTAAAAAGGAAAGCCGGGAAAGGATAATGAAGCCTCTTTTTAACAATATTGTTGCAATGATTACTGGTTCGGACGCTTCCATTCTGGCAGCCAAATACGCCATTGTTATGGCCAAAACTTACCATTGCAAACTTTATGCGGTTTACGTAGTGGATACCGCCACCATCAAACAGCTCACTTTGAGCAAGATTTTTATCCAGGAAGAAGGCCAGGATTACGAACGCAGCCTGGAAGCCAACGGAGAACGCTATTTATCCTTTGTCGAGGAATTGGCCAAAGCCAAAGGGGTAAAAGTAGATAAAAGGATCCGCCGCGGCGCTGTTTATACCGAAATGCTGGCTGTTGCCGATGATGTTAACGCGGATATGATTGTTATCGGAGGATGGGAAAAAGACAGGAGTTCCAAAGATATTTTTTCCCATAGTTACCGGGAAATCATGATTAATGCCAAATGCAGTGTAATTTATGTAAAAGAACCGGACATTGATCATATTTATAAGCAGGCTTAACAGCTTCAAAGAGGGTTTTTATGAGAATTGCAGTAGTAAGCGCCCCCAAACACCAGGGAGTTCCGGAATATATCAAATCTTTGGTAAAGGGAATGGAAGCAATGGGCCACCGCGTTGACATTATCGACGCCTGGACCGAGGACGGAATGAGGCTTCCCGGTTATGAGTACATAGCGGTCTGCGCCGAATCTGTTTCGTTCTGGGGCGGCAAGATACCAGTTGTTCTGGGTAAAGTACTGGGCGCCGGGAGCGGGCTAGTTGGTAAGAAAAGCGCCGCTTTTATCAAAAAAACCGGCCCCCTGTTTGTTACCAAGGCACTCTGGAATGTAATGAAGGTAATGGAAAAAGAAGGCATGAAGATCAACTGGAGTGAAATAATCCTGAATCCTTCCCATGCGGAGGCTCTGGGCAAACGCATAGGAGCCTGACGGATTGGAAAATTATTATTCCCTGCTGGGGGTTCGTGAGGATGCCGGCAGCCAGGATATAAAAAAAGCTTTTAGGGAAAAGGCAAAACATCTCCATCCCGATATTGCCGGCGAAATGGCCGCCGGACAGATGCGCAAACTTCTTACCGCCTACGAAGTACTGTCTGACAGGGATCGCCGGTGTGAATATGACAGGGCATACAGCCGTTTTGCCGCCAAATTTCATTTTGATTACCGGACTTTTTTAAGGGAACAGGCCGATATTCCCGAGAGCCAGTCCAAATTGATATTTTTTCAGCTCCTGCATCTTGAAGAAGAAGAAGCTGTAGCGGTTTGGGAAAAACAGGGCGGTCTTAATTTCCGTTTGGAAAAATACCTTGACCGCGAAGACTGGATGGACTGCGCGTTTATGCTCGCGGAGGAACTGGATAAAAGACAGCGGTATTACGAAGCTTTTGTCCTGCTTGTAAGCCTTGTAAGGGAAGAACGGAGCCGCCCGTATTTTAGACATTTTATGGAGGAAGTGGAGACTTTTTTAAAGGAACTTGTCCGTCTCCGCCTTAAATCCGTTACAGATACCGGAACTTACGCTGACTGTCTTGAATCGCTTATCGGTCTTGGATTTTCCGGCCGGGACGAAGCCCGCTGGATGCGTTCTATGGCGGAAGCCCTGCTCAGCCTGGGCGATAACGGACAGGCAGGCCGGATATTCAGGGAAGCTCTAGTCAGGGATCCAGCCCTTCCCAATGTAAAACAGCTAAAAAAGAAACTCAATGTAAGCTGAAAGGTCCGCATAAATGATCAGGCTCAAAAACGAAAAACAAATAGACGGCATACGCAAATCCTGTAAAATGCTCAGCTCCATGTACCGCGAACTGATTCCGCAGGTCAAAGAAGGGATCCGTACAATTGAAATTGACCGGTGGGTTTATAACTGGATAATCAAAGCCGGCGGTAAACCGGCTTTTTTGGGTTACGGTGATTCAGAAAATCCGTTCCCCGGGTCGATTTGCATATCGGTTAACAATGAGGTAATACACGGAATTCCGTCCGGACGCAGGCTGGCGGCCGGCGATTTTGTAGGACTTGACTGCGGCATTGATCTTGGCGGGTTTATCAGCGACCAGACTGTTTCTGTGGAAATCGGCCGTGTAGCCCCCGAGGTTCACAAACTGTCGGATGTTACCAGGGAATGCCTTTACGCCGGGATTGGGGCGGCAAGGGCAGGGGAGAGGCTTCACCAGATTTCCAGGGCAGTTCAGACTGTTGCCAAAAGGGAAGGCTACGGAATTGTACATCAATACTGCGGGCACGGAGTCGGATTTGACGTCCACGAAGACCCGGCTGTAGCCAATATTCCAAAGGGATCCAATCCGCGCCTTATGGCCGGAATGGTGCTTGCCATTGAACCGATGATTAACCTGGGAACCGGCGATGTGAATGTTCTGGATGACGGCTGGACCGTAGTCACCGCGGATGGTAAAATCTCTGCGCACTGGGAACACACCATTGCGGTTTTTGCCGATCATACAGAAATCCTGACTGATGTTCTGGATCCTCTTTAATAAATAAAATTTAATAATTATTGGACAGCATTTCCCAAAAACCCTGTTTTAATGTAACTATTCTTTTTTAATTGCGTTATTATAATAAATGGCCATTTCAATGCATCGCATTGAAAAAAAGAAAGTTATCATAAGAGGTTTGTTATGAGTTTTACACAGGCAATTTCATCCAAAAAGTTTTTTATTTTTAATCTAGTTTTAATAGGAGCCATTTTCGGCTTCTCGCTCGCTTTTCTGTCATTTTCCTGTTCGACTCCCGGAGGTAAAAATCTGGTCCAGGCCCAGGAAAGCCCGACTGTTGTAATTCCGTCGGACGCTCTTGCGGTCGCGGAAAATCTGCAAACCGCTTTTCAGTCTGTATCGAGCAAGGTGCTTCCCTCGGTAGTGGAAGTAAAAACCGTTATTATCCAGCGTCAGCAGCAGTCGCAGAGTTTCAACGGAATCCCCTGGGAATTTTTCTTTGGGCCGCAGGGAGGCGACAACAACCAGAATCCCGGCCAGGGCCAGGAATACCGTTCCGAGGGCTTGGGCGCCGGTATTGTGGTGCGGTATACAAACGGTATTTATTATGTAGTTACGAATAACCACGTGGTGGACGGCGCCAATGACATTACAGTCGCTTTTATGGACGGCAATGAATATACTGCAACACTCGTAGGCACAGACAGCCGCAGGGATCTCGCGGTTGTTTCGTTTAAATCCAATGATTCCATTCCCATCGCGGTTCTGGCGGACTCCGATCTGGTTAAAGTCGGCGACTGGGCAATTGCCATGGGCAATCCGCTCGGTACACAGTTTGCTTTCTCCGTCACAATGGGTATAGTCAGCGCGGTCGGCAGACAGGGCGGCCCCGGCGGGAACATCAACGACTTTATCCAGACCGATGCTTCCATCAACCAGGGAAATTCCGGCGGTCCGCTCGTCAACATCCGGGGCGAGATTGTGGGAATCAATACCTGGATCGCGAGCAACAACAATGCCGGTTCAATCGGACTCGGTTTCGCAATTCCCATCAATAACGCAAAACGTGTAATTGACGAACTTATCAAATCCGGGTCCATTAGCGACGGCTGGCTGGGCGTGTCACTGGTTGACCTTGACAGGGATACACTGGTTGCCATGGGTCTGGACGGCAAGCGCGGCGCGTTCGCGTCCCAGGTCTTTATCGGTTCGCCGGCCGACAAGGCAGGCATCAGGGCCGGCGATTTTATTACCGCAGTTGACGGCAAAGAAACACGGAACTCATCCTATCTTACCCAGACCGTCGGCAATATCCGCCCGGGCGACAGCGCAGTCTTTACGGTAATCCGCGACGGAGCTTCCAAAGACTTTAATGTCAAGATCGAAACACGGACCGACGCGGTCGCGGCCGACAGCAAGAATTTGTGGCCCGGCTTGATGGTAGTCGGCCTTACCGATTCCATACGCACAAGCCTTAGACTGGACAAGGACGCACAGGGACTTTATGTGGCCAACGTTCTTGCCGAAACCCCGGCAGCCATTATCGGCATGCAGCGCGGCGACAGGATTACAGCCATCAACGGCATTGCCGTCAAGGACGTCGCCGGCTTCTACAAGGTGCTCAGGGACAATACAGGCAAGGAACTCTGGTTCACCTTTATCCGCGGCAGCACTACCCTGGATTCATTAAATTATAAACGGTAATTAGTATTTGTCTGCAAAGCCGGTTACTTTGCAGACTTTAATCAGTCATTTACCGGGAAGCGCGCTGCGCCACAGTGTTCGGTAACAAACCTGTAAGCGGTTTGGAAATCCGGAACGCCGGCGACAGCGCCTTTTTTTGTAATGTTAAAACCGGCTACGGCGCAGGCAAAAAGACCGCAAGCTTCCGGATTCCATCCGGTCAGAATACCGCGGACAAAGCCGGCGCCGAAACTGTCTCCGGCCCCTGTTGTATCCACCGGAGTAAATTCGGTAAAAGCGGGAATCTTCCATTCATTTTTAAAATCAGTTACATAGCAGCCTTCGCCCCCGAGTTTAATTGCCAGTATTTTTATTCCCAGCGGAGCGAAGGCGTCCCTTATCGCAGGTATTTCCTTTTTACCCGTTAAGTATTTTGCTTCCCTTATGCTTGGCAGACAGATATCGGTCTCCCTGAGCATTGGTTCAAGTTTTTTTAGCCAGTAGCCGCCGCGGTCATCATCATCGCCGTGAAAATCCGTTGCCGTAAATTTTCCCAGCTCATGGGCTTTTTTGAAAAGTCCGGCGCTGCCGTTTTCATCGAGCTTGCGGAAATTTATCGAACTGCCGATATAGACCAGATCACATTCTTCCAATAGTTCCATGTTAATATGTTCGGGTCCCAATTCTTCTTTTACCGGATTTGAGACCACAAAATGACGTTCACCGGAAGGCTCGATCAGGATATGGGAGACGACTGTGCCCAATGTCTGATGCCGTATAACTCCCCGCATATCAACGCCTGCCTCTTCCAGCGACTTTGCCATAAAATCCCCGTAAGGATCACGGCCTATAATACCGGTCAGGCTTGCGCTTGCGCCCAGGCGTATTAACGCGACTGCCGCGTTTGTTGCGTCTCCTCCTGTTGACCAGACCGGCCTTTCGATTCGAAGGTGATCGTGTTCAAAAATGTCTTTGGGTACAGGCCTGAGAGGTACATCGCAGGCCATGGCTCCTATGCAATAAACTTTCTTGTTCATTTTATTTCCCATTATTTATTGACCGAGCGAGCGCAGTCAAAATAAGGTTTTAACCTTTTATTCTAATTAATTAAGTTTTTTTAGCATGGTCAGGAAAACTGAACCTTTAACAGGTTCGGCAGGAACAAAATTTTTACCGTCAGGCAGGTTCATAAATTCAAGTTCAACACAGCCCAGTATGGAATCAAAAAACGGCGAGAGCAGGGGCAGATCGGTTATGGGACTTTTCGCGCCGGGCATGTTCGCGTAACGCGAGGAGTACCTGGAAAGCAATCCGCGGCTGGCGCGGTTCTCTGCGTACAAATGCCAGAGCAGCCACGCGGTTCCCGAGCGCAGGACAATATCGTCCGGCCCGGGCTGACCGGCAGGCCATTCGGTAAGTGTAATGTCCTGGGTTGCCGGAATAAAGGAACGATCGAGCAGTCTGCGGAAAATTTCGTCCGGCGTCCAGTCCTGTCCGGCTGTAAGGAAACGCAGGAGATCGGTTTCTGTTTTTGTGATATCCAGAAGATCCCTCCAGGTCATTCCGTCCCGGCCCGCGATTTCCACTGTCCTGGCATTTGTATCCCCGCCCAGGTTTCTTAATTCCCATGCCCTGTTCCTGGCGGCCAGATAGTTATCGCGGTAAAAAGGTTTATCCGTTAACAGGCCAAAGGCCAGATCGAAAGATGCCGCGGCTTCGGTGAACCTGTTAAGTGCGAGAAGAACGCGTCCTTTTTCAATCTGAATTTCACCCGTACCTTCGTTATCCACGCCGCCACCGGTATCGGAGTATCTGCCTGTGCTTAACGCATCTTCAAGAATTTTAAGACTTGCCGGCATCGACAATTCCATTCTTGAAGCCAGAATTACGGAGACCCAGTTGCCCTGGCTTAAGGTCCTGGATTTTTTTAATTCGCGGCCGGCCTCATCGATTTTTCCTTCAAGGATATAAAGCCTGCCCGACCAGGCTGATAAATAAGCCTGGAAAATGTCATCCGGAATTCCTGAAAGGCCGCTGATGGTTTTGCGGGTTTCCGCCATTGCGCCGGAAACCGGGGCCGATTCCAGATTTACAATTTTTTCTTCCAGGTCAAACAAATCGGCCTTTGAAGATTCATCCATACTCGTAATTGCCAAATCATTTTTTATTGTCCCGCATGAAAAAAAGGTAAAAATTAAAAGGCCCGCAAACAAACAGCCCAAAAATAACCGGCTTATAAACAAACGTCCCATATTAATTAAACTCCCAGTAATAAATACGGTTATCCATGCCCGCGCCTGCAATCCCGGGTTTACCGCTTTCTGTTATATTTCCAAATGCGGGCCTTCCCCAGATTGGCAGCGGGAATCCTTCCAGCGCACGGAAATCACCGGTATAACCGTAAAGGGCGCTGCCGTCTCCGGTAATAAAAATTTCCTGGCTGCCGTCGCCGTCCGCGTCGGCTGCCGCAATAAAGCCTTCTTCCTTTGCCTGGAAATCCGGAATTTGCTGCGAAAGAACAATCCCGTCCGTACTTATTTTAAACAAGGTTCCGTCGGATGATATTAACCATAAATATTGGCCGTCAAAGACAGGCTGCATATAGAAAACCTTTTCCAGATCCAGGGGGAAAGGCTGCTTAACCCCGCCGTTTTGATCGTAAACAGAAAGAACGCCCGCCTGTGTTACAAAAGCCGCATTAAGTTTATTGCCGTAAATAAAAAGCAAAGGCGATCCAAAAGCGATGCCAGGCACCGGAACAGGCCAGCCGGGCAGGGCCTTTCCCTGATCATCAAGCACCCAGATGCTGCCCAAAAATTCTTTTGGGTAACAGGCCGCGTATGTTTTATTCTGAAAATCGATCAATGAAAGCGGAGACAGCAGTGCCGCCGAAAAATTTTGCGGCCATTTAATTATCGCGCCTTTGCTGTCCATTACGTGGATGGAGCCTGAGTCATTTGTAAAATCTGTAAGGTATAATTTCCCGTTCCAGGCCGCCGGCGCCGCCGAAAGTCTGAGGCCTGTAATCCGCGGGAAGCCCTGCATCTGCGCTAAATTATTGTCAGCCAGAACCACCCGTCCCTGGGAACCGGCAATCCAGGAGGAGCCGGCGATTCCGTTTGCCGGGATCGCCCAAAGTTTCCCGGTGTTTCCCGTAAGTTCAAATTTCTGCAGACTTAAATTTTGCGGATTAATCAGGAAAGCCGAATTGCCTGCAGTTCCCAAAATACGGCCATCCCCTGTTTTGGCGGAACCAACAATGTAAATCTGGTTGCCTTGTCCCTGGCCCGTCCCGATAGGGAAACCGGAGACAGGTTCAATTTTGCGTCCGGGCCCCGGCATTATTGAAAGGCTGACTGCGGCTTCTCCGTTTTCAAACATAAGCCTTAAAAGGCCCTGGCGGTAGAGCCGCAGAACAGGACTTATAAGGGTATTGCCCCTTAAAAAAAACGGCAGTCCGCGGTCCAGGGAATAGTAGACAGTAAATCCGGATTTATCGGAATCATAGATTCCGCCGGAATCATAAATCCCGCCGGAATTTTGATTAAGCGCCTTCCAGTTTTCTGACCTTACAAGGGTATTGTTGCGTTTTACCTCATTTAATGCAGCCAGAAGAGAATCCGCGGATTCGGACACAAACAAATACCCGTTATAAACCGAATAATAGGGTGAAGGAATTTTAATCCCCATCCCCAATAATATATTTGATAAAAATTGGGGCAGTTCTATTCTTGGCAGTCTGGTTCCGTCCAGGTTGAGGCGGGTATTTTCGTTTATAAAAACCGATTTAAACGCGCGGGTAAAAACATCCTGCCGTTTTTTTTCATCCTTTACCTGAACCAGTATTACCGGCGTCTCCCGGCCTTCCATTCCAAAGACCGCGAATTCTCCGCCGGTCCAGGAAAAAAGCAGCTCGTCAAGATTCATTCCCAGCAGGGACTGTGAGGCGGAGTCAGCTTTTTTCCAGGGTTCGCTGATTCCGGAACCGGGTACAGCCGCCGCCGCGTTAAGAATTTCTTCCAGTGTTCCGGAGGTCAGGCCTGTCATATACTGGGCTGTATCCGGAACAATACTGTAGAGATCCGGAGCCCTGGAATCCGTTGATATGATTTTTTGGAATTCGGCCCGGTCCGAACTCAATGATCCGATTAGGCTTATGTCAAGCCGCTGCGGTTTAATGCTTAGCGCGGCTTCGACAGGTCCATTAAACTTAAGGTTATCCAGAACAGCGGCCGCCGAATCCTGAGGCAGCAGGTTTTCCAAAAATGCCGGAGAAAGAATAAAAGCCGCGTCAAAGTTTTTGGACTTTATTCCCGCAGCCGCTTCCATTGATTGCGCCGATGTTTTTCCGGACAGGACGGATTCGTATAATCCGGAATCGTCGGTAACAATTAAAAGATTACGGTAAGGCCCCAGGTAAAATATTTTTCCGTCGTCCATGCGGAACTCAAACCGGGAATATTTAACGCCCCTGACATAGTAAAAATTCGGTATATTGATTCTGCCGGCCAGAACAGGCAGGAACCTCAGCACGGGAGAAACAAAACCCATATCCCATGCGGCCAAAAAATTCTGTTTTGCGGTTTGTCCGCTTCCAGGGAGAAGGGCCCCGGCCAATGCGCCGTTTGCGGCCATTTGAATCAGCCTGTTGTTCTGCAAACCGGAATTTTTAACAAGGTTTAGAACCGGCAGGACCTGTTTTAATTCCGGCAATGCGAGTATGTCCGGCAGGGGCCGGTGGTTGATCAGTTCTTTTGCCAGTTTTGCCGGATTGGGAATATTAAAGTATAAATATTGGTTTGCCGAATCCGGGATAACAGCGGCGGCTCTGATTCTGCCGGCAAGGGAAAAAATCACCCAGGCGGCTGCCAGTACTGCCAGGATTATCAAAAAATTTCTTAAAAAACGCAGAATAAAAGGGATCCTTCCGGCTTTCTTCATAATCAAATTTACATTTTAGGCGTTAAAAAATCAACTCAAATTGACGCCAACCCAAGCATTGCGCGTATTTCACAAGCCGCAAAAATTATGTATAATCTATACATATTGCAGCCGGAGTTTCCATGAGTAAAACCATCGTGTATGCGGGTATTGTCTTTCTTTCGTTTCTTCCCATTTCAGAGCTGCGGGGGGCAATTCCTTTTGCAATCGCCAATCAAGTACCTTGGTACGCCGCCTTTATAATGGCGGTTG
>WQZG01000072.1 GCA_009780855.1 Treponema sp. | reverse complement strand
ATGTTCAACTATTAATTCCATTCCTACCTTGCTATACAGCAGATCTCAGGGCTCATTTCTACTGAACGCAAGGTAGCATTTCTACTGAACGGAAACATGGCTCATTTCTACTGGTCGCTGACAATTTCTCACTTTATTGCTTGACATAAATTTTTATTTGCGGTATGTTTCTTTATACAGAAACGTTTCTATTAAAAGAAACATATTAACAGGAGGCCTAAAATGGCAGCGAAAATTCCGACCAGACTATACCTTTCAGAAGATGAGATACCAAAGTGCTGGTATAATCTGCGGGCGGACATGAAAAATAAACCGGAACCGGTTTTGCATCCGGGTACGCTTAAACCGGTTACCGAGGCTGATTTGTCTGCGGTGTTCTGCATGGGTCCCATTAAGCAGGAGCTTGATGATACCACCCGTTTTATTGCGATTCCGGAAGGAATCCAGGATTTTTACAGGGCCTACAGACCGGCGCCTCTTATTCGGGCGTATTTTTTGGAGAAAGAACTTGGGACGCCGGCAGAAATCTACTATAAATTCGAAGGTACAAATACTTCCGGCTCGCATAAGCTTAACTCCGCGGGGCCGCAGGCGTATTACGCAAAGGAAGAAGGCCTTACTTCCCTTACTACAGAGACCGGGGCGGGGCAGTGGGGGACGGCTATGGCCATGGCCGCCGGTTTCTACGGCCTGGACCTGACGGTTTTTATGGTCAAGGTGAGCTCCGAGCAAAAACCTTACCGCAAAGCCTTAATCGAAACTTACGGCGCAAAATTGATTCCTTCGCCTTCTGCAACTACCGAGGCCGGGAAGGCGATTCTGGCCAAAGATCCCAATACAGGCGGTTCGCTTGGAGTTGCGATTTCGGAGGCGGTAGAAAGGGCGGTCAAAACCGATAAATGCCGGTATGTTCTTGGCAGCGTTCTTAACCATGTTTTGCTGCACCAGTCGATAATCGGGCAGGAGACCAAAGCGGCCATGGATAAATACGGAATCAAGCCGGACATTATAATCGGCTGCGCGGGAGGAGGTTCTAACCTGGGCGGACTCATTGCCCCCTATATGGGCGAAAAAATCGCAGGTAAATCCAATGCAAGGTTTATCGCGGTCGAACCGGCTTCCTGCCCTTCGTTTACCAGGGGCCGTTTTGCCTATGACTTTGGGGATACGGCAAAAACAACGCCGCTTGTAAAAATGATGACCCTTGGCAGCGGATTTATTCCTTCGTCCAACCACGCGGGAGGCCTGCGCTACCACGGCATGAATTCCACCCTGTCCAGGCTTTATCAGGATGGTTACCTGGAAGCCAGGTCCGAAGTTCAGACCAATGTCTTTGAAGCCGCTGTTAAATTCATGAAGGTCGAAGGCATACTTCCCGCGCCGGAATCTGCCCACGCGATTAAAGCCGCCATTGACGAAGCAATGATATGCAAAAAGACCAACGAAAAGAAAGTTATTCTGTTTGGGTTAAGCGGAACAGGCTATTTTGATCTTAGCGCCTATATGTCCTACAACAATAAAACCATGACCGACCACATTCCCACAGACGAGGAACTGGAAAAAGGTTTTGAGACTATCCCAAAAATCGTTTAATCAGTAATAAAAAGACGTGTAATAAAAAGGTATGAAAAAACCGGCGCCGTATGACGCCGGTTTTATTATTGTAGAGAAATTGGGTTCCGGCTGGAATTATTTAAAATACCTTGCCAATAATCCCTTGAACGCCGCGCAGTGGCGGGCTTCGTCCCTGGCCATCTCGTGGACTGTATCGTGGATCGCGTCCAGGCCTTTTTCTTTTGCGCGTTTGGCGACATCGGTTTTTCCCGCGCAGGCGCCGTGTTCGGCTTCGATTCTCATTTCGAGGTTCTTCTTTGTGCTGTCGGTGATTACTTCGCCCAGGAGTTCGGCAAACTTGGAAGCGTGTTCGGCTTCTTCGTGAGCAGCTTTTTCCCAGTACATGCCTATTTCAGGATAACCTTCCCTGAAGGCTACGCGCGCCATAGCCAGATACATTCCGACTTCTGTGCATTCGCCGTTAAAATTGGCCTGGAGGTCTTTTACGATATCGGCGTCAACGCCTTTGGCGACTCCGACTGTATGTACCGCGGCAAAATCACCGCCGGCTTTTTGCTCGCTGAATTTCGACGCCGGAGCTTTGCACTGGGGGCAGGCTGCCGGGGGTTGATCTCCTGTATGTACATAACCGCAAACTGAACAAACCCATTTTTTCATTTTTTTTCTCCTGTATATGTAAATTCATTTACCTCATCCAAGGTAACTATTTTAGTATAATATTTCTTATTGATTTTTTCAATGGAAACAGGTATAAAACCCAAAGCGGCAGGAGCCGGGTGCAGGGCTTGTCCTGCGGTATTAATACCCTTTATTATATAATAGTTGATTTTTTTGGGCAGGAATACAAGTAAATAAAAGAGGTATGAGATATAATGAAATCTTTAGGTATAAATATTGGTTCTACCAATTTAAAAATGGTTCTTGCGGAAGATAACAGGCCGGTTTGGACAGCGGCGACTCCCCACGAAGGAGATTTTGGCGCCGCGGCGAAAAAACTTTTAGAAGAAGGAAAGGTTCCGGAAGGAATTCCCGTTTTGGTAACAGGCAACGAGGGCCGTTTTATGTTTGACGCGGCCGGCACCCTGGAACCGCTCTGTGTGGAAGCCGCGCTCAAGGCCCTTAAGCTGGATGCTGATGCCGTTGTAAGCATGGGCGGGGAAGACCTTATTGTTTATTCCCTGGAAAACGGCAAAATTATCAACAATTTCTCCGGAAACAAATGCGCATCCGGCACCGGCGAATTTTTGAAACAGCAGCTTGCCAGGATGGATATGACCCTGGAAGATATCGAAAAAGTCCCGGACACCGCCAAAGTTTATGCCCTTTCCACCAGATGTTCGGTTTTTATGAAGAGCGACTGCACCCACAGGCTAAACAAGCGGGAAGCTACCAAAGACGATATTGTTCTTTCGCTGTCCGATGTAATGGCTGTTAAGGTTATTGATTTTTTAAAGCGCGCGAGGGTCACGTCCGGCAGGGTGGTATTGACCGGCGGAATTACCCTCAACCGCCACATTGTCCGTTTTATAAGAGAAAAGGCGCCGGATATCGAATTTATAATACCGGAAACCGCTCCCGTATTCGAAGCTCTGGGCGCGGCTGTCCTCGCGCCGGAATCCGGCAGTCCGCTTCCGGTCTTTAATAAACTCCTGCGCGCCAACGAGATACGTTTTTCGTCCCTGGGCGCCCTGCGCAGCTGGACATCCAAAGTAAGGACTTTTGAAAAAAGCGGCGGCAAGGTACAGGCCGGCCGCAAATATATCCTGGGAGTTGACGGCGGTTCCACGACCACCAAAGCATGCCTTGTGGATATGGAAACCGACGAGATCACAGCCAGCCATTACGGCAGAACCCACGGCGATCCTGTAAAGGCGTTAAAAGAATGCCTGGGTGTTATCCAGAAAAAAATTATTGAAGACACCGGTTCCAAAAATATCGATATACGCCTGGTGGCGACCACCGGTTCCAGCCGGGAAATTCTTGGAGTTTTTCTTGAAACACCCGGAGTCTATAATGAAATTATCGCGCATTCGGTAGGGACCACTTACTTTAATCCCGGAGTGGAAACCATTTTTGAAATCGGCGGCCAGGACGCAAAATATGTTCTGTTAAAAAACGGAGTCCCCATAGACTACGCAATGAACGAGGCGTGTTCGGCCGGAACCGGTTCCTTCCTGGAAGAAAGTGCGGCCGGCGATCTCTCGATCCACAGCGCCCAGGAAATCGGCCCAATAGCGCTCAACGCCGACGCGCCGCTAAAGTTTGGGGAGCATTGTTCGGCCTTTATCAACAGCGATATCCGCAAGGCGGTTCAGCAGGGGGCAAGCCGCGAGAACATTACCGCGGGCATTGTCTGCTCGATTGTCTCAAACTACCTAAACCGCGTTGTGGGCAACCGCACCATAGGCGGCAAAATATTTTTACAGGGCGGCGTCGCCAAAAACCCGGCCGTCCCTTTGGCCTTTGCCATGCTCCTGGACAAGGAAATCCTGGTGCCGCCCTCCCCTGAGCTCATGGGCTGTTTTGGAGTTGCCCTGCTGGCAAAACGCAAACAGGCGGACGGCCTTTTGGACGAAATAAAAATCGACATCGACCGGCTTATAAACCGCGAAATCGGTTATGAACGTATTTTTACCTGCAAATCCTGCGAAAACCTCTGCCCCATCCAGGTCCTGAATGTCGAAGGACACAAGTACATGTTCGGCGGCCGCTGCAACAAGTACACCAACATGCGCAAAACAATAAAGGACTTCCCGGTATTTGATTATGTTGAAAAAAGGGAAAAGTTGATTTTTGAGGAGTATGCTGCGCCGAAGATAGGGAGTAGTGAAGTAGTTAGTAGTGAAGTAGTTAGTAGTGAAGTAGTTAGTAGTGAAGTAGTTAGTGGTGAAGTGGGCGCTGGGGAGGGAAAAATAGTTGATAAAAACTTACAGGGATCTGCTGGTTTGGAAGGAAGCGATAAATTTGGTCGAGATGGTTTATTTGCAGACCAAAACTTTTCCAAGGGAGGAGATGTACGGGCTGACCAGCCAGATGAGGCGGGCTGCTGTGTCGGTTCCTGCGAACATTGCGGAAGGCAACGGCAGGATGAGCCGCAAGGAGTATCTCCGCTTCCTCTCGATAGCGAACGGATCACTAAAGGAATTGGAAACTCACATTCTAATAGCGGAGAGAGTCAAATTATTGAAAAACGAGGCAATGGAACAATTACTAACTCAGTTGCAAATGGTGGGACGTTTGTTGACAGCACTGAAAAAATCGCTTCGTCCCCACTCCCCACTCCCCACTCCCCACTAACCACTCCCCACTCCCCACTAACCACTAACCACTCCCCACTAACCAGAAACTACACCGTCGGCATCCCGCGGGCTTTCTCTGCGCACACCCTTTATCCGCTGTACTCGTGGTTCTTTTATGAACTTGGTATACGGACTTTTTTGTCGGACGAGGTTGCTCACGAAGGCGTGGCCAGGGCAGAGTCGGCTTATTGTTTCCCGGCGGAGATCGCTCACGGAGCGGTGCAGGATTGTCTTAACAAGGGGGCGGATTTTGTTCTTCTGCCGCATTTTAGGGACATGCCCAGTTACGAGGAAAAAGTGCACGCGAACTTTTGTCCTATTACGCAGAGTCTGCCGTATTATATAGAAAAAGCTTTCCCGGATGTTGATAAAAAGAAATGGCTGCCCCTGGTTGTCAGTTTTAAATTCGGGCAGGAAAAGGCGCTGGAGCTTTTCCAGGTGATGAGCGAGAAACTCGGTATCGGCGAGGAAGAGACTAAGGCGGCTTTCGAAAAGGCGATGGCCAAACAGAACGAGTATTTTGAAGCTGCGCGGAAACTTGGGGAACAGGCCCTTGCCGAGGCGCGCTGCGCGGACAGGCCGGTTATTGCGCTGCTGGGCAGGCCGTACAACGCGTTTACGCCGGAGGCGAACATGGGCATTCCCCGGAAGTTTACCACCCGCGGTTATTCCATTGTACCTTTTGACATTCTGCCCTTTGACGACCAGGAAATATTTTCCAATATGTACTGGTATTACGGACAGCAGGATGTCAAGACCGCCAGTCTGTTAAAGAACGAAGAAAATATTTACCTTACATTTATAACGAATTTTTCCTGCGCGCCGGATTCTTTTATTCTTCATTATGTTAAATGGATTATGGGACAAAAACCTTTCCTGGTCCTGGAGCTGGATTCACATTCCGCTGACGCCGGCATTGATACCAGGGTTGAGGCTTTCCTTGACATAATCGACGGGTACCGCGCCAAAAAGGGCGAGATGGAAGGCGAGCGTTTTGACAACGGCTGGAAATTTGTTTACGATTCCGCGGCCGCCAACCCGGAAGATGTCCTAAGGCTTGACAATGCCAAATCCGGCGAGAAGATCCGGATCCGCAACAACAAGCGGGTCAAGGTGCTTCTTTCCAACATGGGGGCGATTTCCACCGAGTATATGGGCGCCGCTGTGCGCGGCCAGGGAATTAACGCGGAAGCCCTCCCTGTTGCTACAGCTAAAACAATTCAGATAGCCAGAGCCCATGCTTCCGGCAAGGAATGCGTTCCCAGCCATCTGGTATTGGGCAGCGCGTTGCAGTTTATCTGGAGCGATCAATACAGGAAGGATGAACTTTACCTTCTTTTTGTGCCCATAACCACGGGCCCGTGCAGGACCGGGCAGTATTACATTTATTACGAAAACCTGTTCCGCGACATGAGGCTTGAGAACGTGGTCGTCTTTATTTTGTCCGCGGATAATTCCTACACCGAACTTGGCCCCAACTTCGCCAAGGAAATGTGGAAGGGGCTGGTGCTTTCAGACTACCTCAAAGATATTCAAAATGCGCTTATTACAACCGCGCATGATCCTGTCGCAGCCATTGCAGATTACGAGAAGTCATGGCGCAGGCTTATGTACGCGGTTGAGCACAAACCAAAAGATATATGGAAGGAACTCAAAAACGTCGCCGAAGATGTTAAAAAAATTCCGTTAAAACGTAAAATGGCCGATTGTCCCAAGGTATTGATCGTCGGAGAGATCTATGTGCGCCGCGATGATTTTGCCGTCGGTGAGCTGACGGATTTGATGAGCGAGCGCGGCATAGTGGTCAAAGTCGCAGGAATTTCTGAATGGATCCATTACCTGGATTTTGTGCGCGAGTACGCCCTTAATAAACTTATTAACCTGCGCAAAAAAGGCACCCGGATTTTTTCCAAACCGTGGAAAGATTTAAAGATGCTTAAAATTGAGGAATGGTGGAAACATTCGGTAGAAAAGAAAGTTCTTTCGATACTTGGGCCTACCGGGCTGATTCCTGAGACTCCCCACGATATGCACGAGATAATGAAGTATACGCAGAAGTATTTTGTAAATCTGGAACTTAATTCCGAGATCGCCGTTTCTACAGGTTCGGCCGCCGCGGCCATGGAAGCCGGTTATTCCGGCATCGTCAACATCAGTCCGTTTGCCTGCCTTATAGGGCGGGTAATCGAAGGGCTCTTTACACCCTGGGCCAGGGAACGCAATTATCCCATACTTTCGGTGGAAGTGGACGGCAACCTTCTGCCCCCCAATATTGTCAACAAGCTTAATATCTTTATGGTTAATGTCCTGCGTTTCAAGGGGAACAGCGATTTGTCCGGCCTGGTTGACGCTCCGCGGGAAAAGAGGTAATTGTGCGCAGACTGGAAAAAAATATTGAAGCGATAATGAAGTCCTATGATGATTACGGACTGGTCAACCATACCGGCGGAGATAATCTGCCCAGCCGCGAAAGTATGGAAGACATTATGCATAACCTTGACGACCTGCTTTTCCCCGGATACAGGGAACAGTCGGAACTTGATAACGATAATCTGCGCCTTATTACCGGGGAAAAGGTGAGCCGGCTTGAACGCGACCTGATACGGGAAGTGGAAAAAAGCATAGGTTATGCGCTTCGCATAAACCAGGGTGAAGGCACAGGCGCGCAGGGAAGCGAACAGGGCGGATGCCGTGCCGCGGCCGAGATGGTTGTGGACGATTTTTTTGAGGAACTGCCGCATATAAGAAGCTTCCTTTCTATGGATTTGGACGCGGCCTTTAGGGGCGACCCGGCCGCCAAGACCCCTGACGAAGTAATACTTTCGTATCCGGGATACCAGGCAATAGCCGTACACCGAATGGCCCATTTTTTCTGGACCCGCCAGGTTCCGCTTATCCCGCGCATGATGAGCGAAATTATCCACGGCCGCACCGGCATTGATATACACCCAGGCGCCGAAATAAGGGAGTTTTTCTTTATTGATCACGGTACCGGTGTTGTAATAGGGGAGACCGCCGTCATCGGCAAAAATGTAAAAATTTACCAGGGAGTTACCCTGGGCGCCCTTTCTGTCAAAAAAGAAGAGGCAGGCCGCAAACGCCACCCGACCATCGAGGACGATGTAACGATTTACGCTAACGCAACCATACTGGGCGGCAAAACCGTAATCGGGCGGGGCAGTGTTATCGGCGGCAGCGCCTGGATCACCGAGTCCGTACCGGCCGGCAGCAAGATCTACCCAGCGCCTGTGGGGCAGCAGAACGGATAAAAATTTTTTGCTATATGGGAATTTTATGCCGGGAATGCTATATTTAAACAGGAATGTGTTTTTTAATGAAAAAATATTGGATTGCCGCTGTATTTGCTGTTTTATTTACAGCGGGAATCTGGGGACAGACGACTTATACCTGGACAGGAGCTGCCGGCGATACCAGCTGGAACACAAACGGTAACTGGGCCGGGGGAACAAGCCCGCTAGCTTCATTAACCTCAAGTGATACATTGATAATAAATTGCGGCGTGTCCGGATCAAGTGCTGTACTGAATCGCCCCGCTTCATTGAATTTAGATACTCTGCAAATGGACTCCGGCAGTTTTAATCTGGGCGCCGGTCCCAACAATATAGCCAATTTGGTTGTTAATGGCGGTACTCTTACTTTAAACGCCGGCCTCAATAATATTACCAGTCTGGTTGTCAATGGCGGTACTCTTGTACTAAGCACAGCGATAACGGTAACCAATTTTACTGTCGGCGGCGCGGCTTCTATTACCGGTTCCGCAGCAAATACAATAACCACAACCAATATTACCGCGGAGACAGCGGCCGCGGTCCTTACGGCGACTCCCGCCAATATGATGATTATAGGCGGCGGGACTTTTACAATATCGGGTACCGCAATCACCATAACCGGTAATATTACGGCTACGGGTACGGTAAACGGCGGTATTAAAAATGTTGATATTACTGCTTCGTCAAACGGCGGTACGTTAAATATCGGGAATATAACAACGACAACAGGCAGCAAAACGCTTAATCTGAACGGAAATAAAACCCTTAACGCCGGCAGCGCTGTTTTTACCGATGTAAATGTGGGGGCTGGGATAACTGTTACAATGGGGTCGCCGTTATATACAGATAATCTGCTAAACCCGGGAACATTGGATCTTGTAAATTACAATTTTACCGTGACAACAAATTTAAATAATACAAACGGCACTATCCGTCTCAACGGTGAGGCCGCGCAAACGGTAAACATTCCCGCAGGTTTTGCGGCCTCCGGAACTATCGGGTATTATGGAAGCCAGCCCGCGTATTGGCGTTTTGGAAATGTTTATTATAACCTTAGAATAGATAATTCTTTAATGGCTGATAATCCCGGCACATTGACAGTAAATGGTTATGCGATCATTGGCCTGAATGTTCTTCAGACATCAGGTAACCAGACCTATTCCGGACCTGTGACATTGATTGCGGATACGGTAAATTTTGCGGCAAATGCAGCGAGCCAGATTACTTTTGGAAGTACAGTCTCCGGCCAAACCACTCCCCGCAATTTACAAATTACCAATGCAAATGTAGAATTTGACGGTGCGGTAACTGCCAATATCGCAAGTGTTACAGCTACCGCCGGACGGGCTTCCATTTACGCCGACATTACAACGTCCGGCAATCAAAGTTATGTCGGGGTATTGCTGGGCGGCACAGGAGTGAGAACGCTTACAAGCAACAGCGGCAGCATCAGTATTTCGGGAGCTGTCGTTGAGGTGACCCCTGGTACAGGAGCCAATTTTAAAGCCTGTAGCGGGATTCTTCTTAATAATATAGGCAACGCGCTTGGCGGCAATGTTTCACTTAATAACAACATGGGAGCTGTTGGCAGCCAGAGCGGGGAAATATCGTTTGTTACACAATCTTCTGTTACCGTTAGCGGCGCCAATTCCGCGGCAGGCGGTACAGGCCAGGACGGTTTTTTTACCGTTGATACTTCCATAAATAACCAGAATATTAATGTCGCAGGTATAACGGACTGTTACCAACTGATACTTAAGACTGGTACCGGCAGTGTCACGATAGGCGGGGCTGTTAGCGTGCGCAACTCCTCCGGCATTGAAGGCGAGGGAATCGCTGCGGTTTATGTTTCCGCCGCTACAATTACAGGCAGCGGCAGCATTAATCTCCAGCCCGGCGTATCAGAAGTCTGTGTCAATATTGACAGCACTCCTTCGTATACGGGTACTGTAACCGGAACCCCTCCCCGCATCCATTACCACAGCAGAACCGGCCACATTATTTACCGGGCCGGCCCGGATAACGGCTCGCACGGCATTGCACCGCCTTATCTTTATTTTGATTCCGATAACGTCAGAGGGTATAGTTTTACGCCCGCGTCCGGCAAAAACATTTATATTATAGACTGCGGCAATCTTGGACCATCTGCGGCCAATACGTTTACCGCAAACGGCAGCGGGAGCTTTATCGAGTTCAGGGGAGCTTACCAGGCCAATGATGTAAAAATAAAACAGGTTCCGGGCGGCATTGTAAGATTGGCAAAAAGCGATATTAATCCGTCTAATCCCGCGTCAGTTACACTTAACAATTCGGCGTTTATTCTCCCGCAGGGATCGTTCCTTGAACTTGCCAACGGAACATCAAGCGACGCAGGGCCCTCGTCAATTACTGCGGCAGGTATTACGCTGGGTAATATTACCAGCTCCGGCAATACCGGTGTCAACAACCTAAGACTTGATTCCGGGAATTTTGGCATTAATGTAAACGGCGATATCGGCGCCGGTACAAACGGTGTTGCTTCTGACAGGATAGGCGCTATTAGCGTTTACAATACAGGGACAGCAGCGGCTTCATTTGACGGTATAATATACGTGCAGTCATTTGCGTTTAACGGCGTTAATCTTGCGTTACTGCAGGATACAGTGCTTTATTCAGCTTTAACCGTTACCGTTAATAATTCCGGAACCTGCGTTCTAAGCCAGGCGAAAGTTATTACTTCCAATAACGATATACATTTTTACGGAGTGCTGCGGATTGACGGTTACGCTATTCTGGATACCGGGACTGGCGCGGGCAATATTGAGTTCAGCGAAACCGCTCCGCAGGCAATTATCGGCACAACCCACCTGGCCGACAGCCTTACCCTTGCCGCCGGAGCAGGCGATATTTATATTAACAAACAAATAGGGACCGACGGCACAGGGGGAACGGCCCTTTTGTACCTTGGCGATATTGTCATAAATAATATGCAGAATACCCTGATTCCCAGAGCGGATTTCCCGGGAGCCAACAATATTTACGCAGGCAGCTTTAGGCAGTCGGGGACCGGCAATATTTCCCTTAACGGAAAAATTGCGGCAGGCAATATTTCCCCTGTTAATGCGGTTATAAGCTTTGCCAATGATTTATATCTTCTGGGTAGTTCCACATTGTCGGCGCCGGCAACCGGGGGCTTAATTGTACTGCGCAATGTAATTCAGACTACCAGCACCGAATTGATATTTGGCGGGGGGCAGCAGGGCAGCCCCCTTGAGATAAGCCAGACCGGAAGTTCTCCCATAGGTTCAGTATCAATAATCCAGGACAGTTACGCGGCTGTCGCTCCCGGCAATATTATACGCCAAAAAGCAAGCAGCACGCTTTTGTTATATCCGGGATCAGCCGGCAGCGTTACTGCCCTGGACACAGCGTCAGGCACCTGGCAGATGGGAGACTCCGGCGCCATGCCTCCTGCCGGTTTTACCGCGTTCACCGGGTTTGCCGGATACGACGGGACGTTTTCTTTCCAGCAGAATACAAAGCTGGTTACAAAAGATTTTTATACCGCGGACTCCGGCAATCATGAAATTACAATATATAACGATAACATAGTTATCTCGGCTTCCGGCAGTGTTTCAATTAACCGAACATTTACACCGGCTTCCAGCATTAACAATACAACGCTTGTAATGACCGGCGGCACAGGCCCTGCCGACGCTCCGGAGCTGCGTGTCTCTAATGACAGTTCGCCTACAAAATACCCCTATGATCCGCCCGTCCTTATGCCTACAGATCCGCCGGAGCCAAGAAGATGGCTTTATTTGCCGCTGGTCAGTATAGGTAATCTGGTAATTGACGGTACAATAAAAGCAAAATCAAATTTATATATACGGGGGAATTTAACGATAAATGACGGGAAAACCTTCATCGGCGATTCAGCGCAGCCTCTTGGTCCGCCGGCTCCCGGCGATCCGCCTGATGAAATCGCTCCCTGTATTTTTATGTTCCCGGTTTCACAAATCCCGTGGGGCGGCGGCGCCGCACCCAAACCTGCCGCCAATATATGGAGTCAAATCGGAGACGGCAAATTCGATTTTAACGATACGTGGGTAGAGTTTGGGAATTGTATGGACGCGGTTGCCGCCGATTATGCCAACCATGCCTATATCATCAGGGGAGATACTGAATGGTACGGGCTGGTCTGCCATGAAGACGGCGCCGAGCTCAGGTTTTCCAATTATTCGGCGCCCGGCATAAAGGGGCATACAGTATCGCACAGATTTGAACTGTATCCCAACCATATGTTCGGCCCCGGCAATGCTGACCTGCCGGAAAATTACATTACCATTACAAGAGAAACCTTTGTCCCGGATTCTGTGCTGAATATTTTTCCTCCGTATGAATATTACTGGATGCCGCCCGATAACCCGACTAATTTTTATTGGTATTTTACACTTTTGTCATCGGGCCGCCTTGATATGAACCACACCATTATCAATTACAGTTACTCCAGTGTTAAAATGCCTGTGCCGGTTGCCGGCTCCCTGCCGCAGTGGAATGTAAAAGCGTGGCCCTATGTCCAGATTGATGACGGCATTATTGACGAAATGGGGAATCTATATCCTTCGGGTGTTACGCCTCCCGGACAAAAAAAAGTAATGATCGATGGTGTATGGACAAATAATTATTACTACGAATCCGATCCGCGCAACTGCTACAATGTCGACTGGTTTGTTTTTAACAGTTTCTTTTACGCCTTTGCCGAGGATACCAACCATAACGGCAGGATAGACAGAATACGGCTGCAGTCCCCGTTTAACCTTAACGGAAATTTCTCTGATTTTGAAGTTCAGGTAACCAATCAGGATACCGGAGAAAAATATGATATTGACAGAAGCCAGGGATACCTTGGTTACCGCAGGGTACAGGAACAGCCCGGGGCTACTGTAAACGAAGATTATGATTTAGATTCCATATTTGTTTATCTTGTCGAGAAACCGTACGCGGACGCGGGTACAAATCTGCACTGGTCAATTGAGCGCAATACCAGCCTCAAGGATTCCGGCGGCAAAACAATAGTCGGAAACCCCAGGGGACAGAACATGGACGAGGGCATTGCTACCAATACCGTCTCTCCCCGTGTTACTTACGCCCTGGCCCTTCCCGGTTATGACCAGATTTATGTGCAGTACAGCGGCCCTGTCGTTTTTGACCAGACGGCAGTTTCGATCTATAATATTGCCGGACTCACTGTCACCAGTGTTGAGCAGCTTACTGCCCCGAACGAATTCATCCTTCACCTTTCCAGACCTCTGGGCCAGTCCGAAATGGCTTTACTTGCCGATGGTTCCGCTTCTTTTACGATAAACGGGTTAAGGGATAAATCGGGGCCCGCAATGGATCTTAAGACTCCGGATGAGGAGCGGCCTTTCTTTTTTATGTACCCCTCGCCCAAGTACCCGCAGAATTATAATTACGATAATGACGGCTCCGGTAATTACCAGCCCTATGTGACAGTGCATAACCCTTTGCAGTCAATTCCTTCTCCCATTGATCCGGCTGTTTACAGGACCGTTTTTATAAGTACAGGAATTTATTCCGGGTTTTTAACGGGTGTTTATCCGCCCAATATGCCCTATGATGCCGGCAATAATTTCTTGCCTGTTGACATGACCGAACACCGTTTTACCGATATGCTGGTTTCTGTGCCGCCCGGCCCCAACCACCCGGACAGCTATTTTATCTGGCCTGTCTGGGCAATGTACGATAATGTTATCGGACAGCCCCATACCGATGATTTCTACGGAAGCACACCGGACAACCCCAACATTATCTGGGAATTCAACAGTACAAAATTCCTGGAAGCCCTTGATATGACAATGCAGGTCCGCCGCGGTTCAAGTCTCGCCGCGTTTACGCCTTCTCTGGTTTTTGCCTACGATGTACCGTCACTTTACCGCGGTACAGATATAACCGCGCGCGGTTACGGCAGCGGCAACAGGGGCCTGTGGCTGCCCAAAGACCTTTCATCATTAATTGCCCAGACTCCGCCCCTTGCTGAACCGGACCCGTACTTTACCAATATGGCGCCGTATTTTTATCCATGGGTTCCGGGAGTCAGTGTTTTTTCGAAGGTCCCGGATTCCGCCGCGCCTTCCAATCTGTTCCAGTATAATTTTAATGCCGGCAGCGACGGGTATACCAGCGGCCGCAAAATGGAATTTTATTTCCATCTGGACGATCTTGTTAATACGCCGCCGGATCTGCTGGCAGGACGGCTTGATATTAAACCGGCCGATGATATTCCGTCAAATTGGTACAGGCTGGTAAGACCTTTTGGTTTTGCCGTCAACGATGTGACCCGCCAACGCTCCGGCGTTACAATACTGAACAATGTGATCAATCCGGCAAACGGTGAATCAACCTACGTTGATTATACAATTACCAGGGGAGGCCAGGTTACGATCCAGGCCTTTACCCTGGAAGGAACGCTTGTAAATGTAATGTACAGGGGCCGCCGCGAACCGGGTGAATACAGGGCCGTATGGAACGGAACCAACCAGGCGGGCCGCGCCGTTGCCAGGGGCATGTATTTTATAAGAATTGTAGGGCCTGACATTGACGAGATTCGGCAGGTAATGGTGGTAAGATGACGATGGAAACAAAATCAGCATTTGTCGCGGTTGTGGGCAGGCCTTCTGCGGGTAAGTCCACCCTGGTAAATCTGGTTTGCGGCGAAAAAGTCGCGATTGTAAGCAGTGTCCCCCAGACCACGCGCAACGCGATAAGGGGAATAATAAACAGTGAAAGCGGCCAGCTTGTTTTTGTTGATACGCCGGGCCGCCACGCTTCCGAAAAAAAGCTTAACAAAAAACTGATGGCGCTGTCTGACCGTGCAATGGACGACTGCGAACTGATACTGTATCTGCTGGATACCTCGCGGGCGCCAGGCCCCGAAGAAACCGCCATTGCAGAAAGGCTGCAGCCGTTTGCCGGCCGGACTGCCGCCGCGTTTAACAAAACCGATCTTCCCTCTGCGGATTACGAAAGAACACTAAATTTTTTGGCAGAGCATCTGCCCCAATTGCCGCAATCCAGGTGTTTTAAAATTTCAGCATTAAAAAATGAAGGCATAAAACCTCTGCTTGCCTGTCTTTTTGAAATGGCGCCCGCCGGAGAACCTGTGTATCCGGATGATGTTTACACCGACCAGGAAATAACATTCCGCATTGCGGAGATAATCCGGGAAAAGGCCGTTATGCGGCTGCGGGAAGAACTGCCCCATTCGATTTACGTCCAGGTGGAAGACGCCGAACTCAAACAGCAGGGTCCGCAAAAACAGGTCCTGTGGGTGCGGGCTTTTATTGTGACAGAACGCGAGTCCCAAAAAGGCATGATAGTGGGCAAGGGCGGTGAAATGATAAAGGCCATAAGGCTGGCTGCTTTAAAAGACTTAAACCGCATCTTTGAATGGAAGGTGGACCTGGACCTGCGTGTCAAAACCGGCAAAGACTGGCGGCATAACGATAATATTTTAAACCGGATTACAGGAAATTAAGAAAGATTAAGAGTCTCTCACGAAGAGCGCAGAGGGCCGCGGAGCAGAAGAATAAAGCAAAAAAGCAAAAAATTGTATTAAAATACGTTAAATAACGTAATTTTTTTGGATAGAATTTACGTTATTTGACATAAATTCCATTACAAACCACTGTATATCTATTTTACCCAATATAAATGGTTGTAATGTATTAGGATCTCTTTCAGTATGTAATGATGACAATATAAATGCAACTAATTCCAAAGTAATATCATTTGGTCTTTTAGAATAAAAATCTTTATTCATTTCAAGAGTTGGCCAGTTAACCCTTAACAAGAAAAAGTCTGCGTTTTTAACATATTCTTTAACTAATCACAATGTAACTCGCAAATCTTGGAAAATTTATTGCTGTATTTCCATCACGATATGTATCAAAGAAAGTTTTTAGTTGATCTTCTAAAGATAATTTTAAAAATTCTGTAGATTTTAATTCCTGACTATAAACCACTGTATTATGTAATGACAAGAATAGTATCAAAATAATTGGAAATGACTTTTTCTTCTTTATATCCGTCTTTACTACACTTATCATCCTGTTGTTCCC
Source organism: Treponema sp. (assembly GCA_009780855.1). GTDB lineage: Bacteria > Spirochaetota > Spirochaetia > Treponematales > Breznakiellaceae > WQZG01. The sequence goes on along the minus strand of WQZG01000072.1, from coordinate 2,835 downwards.
ATTGTAATGTAACTGTAAACGATTTTGGTTACTCCGTCGTTTTCTCCCGTCAAGTTTCCCTCCCTGTCGTAGGTGTAGGTTACCTTCCATATTATCTGGCTCTGGTTTATTGAACTCCCGCTGGAACCGTCCATTTTATTTTTTAGAGCCTTTAACTGTGTAAACTCATTTGTGTTTAATATAGTAAATTACTCCATTTGAGGTATATATCCATTTTTTAATGCTTGATTCATCCAAAATTTTCCACGTATTTGTAAATTTGAATCATTATTTTCCATTAAAATCTGGCTTAATTTTAATTGGCATTCAGAACTATTATTTTGTGCGCCAATCCTATACCAATATTCTGCCAGAAATATATCATTAATTATTTCTTCATAATATTTGCCAAGTAAATATGCAGCCTGTTTACTGCCTTGTAATGCGCTGATCTTAAAACAACTCAAATCATTATCTGATGATAACTCATTAATTGATTCAATTTGGTTATCATCAGGAGGTTTTATATCATCAAGTGTGTACCCATATTTTAATAATTGATTTTTATTGGCTTCAACCCTATATCCATTTATTATCATTAAATATAACCAATATAACCCCCGTGTTTTAGGTTCAAAATTGTCAATATTAAAATTTTGTAAAATGTTATAATAAAACACTGCTGTCCGGTTTAATATAAGAAAAAAATAAAAAACTTGTATTTCACTTTTTTAAATGGTATAATGAAATTAACGCAAATCGTTATGCCAAAAGGAAATACAAGTTATGAGAAAGTATACCACAGTATTTGGAGATTTGTTAAGACACTTTAACAGATCCGATTTTGATTCAGCCATTTCCGGCTATAAAGCTGATTTCAGAACAAGGGTATTATCCTGTTACGACTTGTTCAAAACCATGATATATGGGCAAATATCAGGATGCTTCAGTGTCAGAGAAATAGAAGCGTCGATGAGCGCAAACAGGAACCGTTTATATCATGCTGGGTTGAAAGAGCCAGTAAAACGGTCAACATTTTGTGATGCTCTGGAAAAGAAACCAAGTGAAATATTTCAAAGCGCATTTCACGCAATAGCTGAGAAAGCACAGGAGACAGCAAGTACGATGAAGAAGAAGTTCAGAAATCCCTTAAGGATAATTGACGCTTCGATAATATCAATGTGTATAAGCCGTTTTGATTAGGCTAAATACCGTAAAACAAAAGGAGCTGTGAAACTTCATCTAAATCTGGATGGAGATAATTTCATGCCGTATGACGCGGTTCTTACTGAAGGGAAAGTTCATGATGCGAAGGAAATACAGAATCTATGCCAGGAATCCGGAGTAATATATGTAATGGACCGTGGATATGTGGATTATAAATCCTTACACTGTATAGAGTTACAAGGTTCAATATTTGTAACACGTCTAAAAGACAATACATCATATAGGAAGGTAAAAATAAATAATCAAACAAAAGGAGGGCCGGTAATATCAGATGTATTGATAGAACTAACAGGTACTGTAACAAAAAACTATTATCCAGAGAGATTGAGAAAAATAAGATATTATGATGAAAAGACAAAAAAGACATATGAGTATCTAACAAATGATTTGGAACGTGATGGACTCGAGATAGCGGCAATATATAAAGAAAGATGGGATGTAGAATTATTTTTCAAGTGGATAAAGCAAAACTTGAAAATAAAAAGTTTTTGGGGAACCAGTAAGAATGCAGTGTATAGCCAAATATGGGTAGCATTAATACTGGCAATTCTGTTATGGATAAACAAAGTTCTGAACGGAATTAAAATTAGCTTAAATAAAATGCTAATAATGATAAAAGCAGCATCCCTAAACCAAAATGATTTGGTCGGTTTATGCACGAATATATCTTCGCCAAAATTGAAAGTCAAAAATTTACAGCCACTTTTGCAGGGATTCAAATGTTAAACCGGACAGCAGTGATAATAAAAAAATAATAATATTTGAACAAAAAAATTTTAAACAATCCTCCCAACGCTGTCGTATCCAGTGACCACGTTTGTCTGGTTCCCATACTCCCTCATGGTCTCCTGTATGTTAACATTGTAGATGTATTCCACAGACTGGTTTTGTATTACGTCTTCTGCCTTGAGAAGCTCCCCGTTGCTACCGTAAATGTAGCGCACATCCCTCTGGTCTGTCTGCATACGGGTCCTGCGCCTCGCATTGTCGTAGGTATAGGTTACTGTCTTTACCGCTCCTTCGTTACTTTCCTAAAATAATATAAGTTCCAGGCTCCGTCATATTCATATGTCAGGCTGTTACTGCTCCTATCTGTTATCTTTGCCCAAATTTAGTGACTGTCATTATTACATTTCCTCATAAGAATCGTTTTTAACCGTAGTATTCATTTAGGAATAACTTTTTAGTTTTTTTTGTATAAGCCAAAATTTTTGAAAGTATGACGAAAAGGATAATGAAAAAATACTATTATATAATATTAGAAATAACTGGACAAGATAAATGAACCATGATATAATTGATTTATCTTTAATACGGGAGAATTAATTATGCCAAAAGCTGAAAAATTAATAATTACCAATAACGATAAACAATATTTTAAATCTCTGGTGCGTTCAAGAACAGTGCAGGCTCAAATAGTTCAAAGAGCAAGGATCATTTTATTTAGGACTGAAGGTATTCCTATTGATACTATTGCGGATAAAGTTGGAATAAACAGAAAAAGTATCATGCTTTGTATTAATAAATACAAAAAGAATGGCGCCGAAAATGCATTATATGATACTCCGGGACGGGGACGTAATCCTGAAATAACAGATGATGAGAAAGCATGGATAATTAACATCGCAT
>WQZG01000071.1 GCA_009780855.1 Treponema sp. | reverse complement strand
TGGCGGTTGTCTGTAACTCCCTTGTCGCTCCGGTTTGCTGGATTTTTCTTTCAACCCTGCACAAACTGTTCCTTAAAATGGATTGGTATAAACGCTTCTTTGAGCGCTTCATTGAACGCGCGCGGAACAAGCTGCATAAGGATGTGGAGCGCTGGGGCTGGCTGGGAATCACCTTGTTTGTGGCTATTCCGCTGCCCCTCACCGGCGCGTGGACCGGTACGCTTGGCGCCTGGGTTTTGGGCCTTACCAGACGTAGGACTATGCTGGCGGTTATACTCGGCGTCGCCTGCGCGGGCGTCATTGTAACGGCGGTGATGCTTCTGGGTATAAAAGCACTCAGTATTTTTGTAAAAACGTAGGCGCCTCCCGGTATTTTTTAAGCGAAATTTATTACAGGAACAGGGAATTCAATTTGAGCCGGAAGCACTTAGCCTAAGTCTCAGTTCAACAGTTAGCGCCGCTTTGCAGCCTTGACAAAAAAAGGGCGTAATTGTATTTATTAAAAATGTATAAAGATAAAATCAATATAGGCATAATGCCTACCAGACGGCCTGTTTTTAAAATTGAAACAGCGCGGATTGAATACGATATAATAATGCCCATAATCAGGAAACAGCTTCCCGATTATGTTAAATTTACGGATGTAGATGATATCTGCGAACAGGGAATGGCTGCGTTCCCGGAAGATATTCCCAAAATTGTTTCCAAATTCAGCGCCGCCGGAATTGATGCGCTGTTTTTCCCGTTTTGTGATTTTGGCTGCGAGGAAGTTGTGGCCGGTGTTGCCAAGCAGTTTAAACTGCCGGTCCTTATCTGGGGTTCAAGGGACAAGGTAAGCACTTTTGAAAAACGCGAAAAAGAAACCCAATGCGGTCTTTTCCCGGCTACCAAGGTATTGCTCAACTACGGTGTAACTTACAGCTACATTACCAACTGCGCGGCCTCAAGCCCGGATTTTATCAAAGGTTTTGAAAAATTCGTAAGGGTTGCTTTTATACTCAAAAGCCTGCGCAACATCAATATTGCGGAGATTGGGGATAGGCCAAAAGATTTTTACAGTGTAATGCATAACCAGCAGCTTTTAATCGAAAATTTTAATATTACTGTAAAACCGATTACCCTGCTTTCGATCAGGGAAACTGCCTTTGATATTCTTAAAAAGAATGATAATGAACTGACCGGATACATTAAAGATTTTTCTTCCAGAATGGACTGCCGCGATACTGATGATGATTTTATCCGCAAAGTATGCGCCGGGACTCTTGCCATAGAACGCCTTATGAAACAGCACAATTGCAAAGCCGGGGCCTTTGACTGTGTCGGCGTAAGGACAGCTCTGGAAATGACAGGTTCCGCGTGTACCATTCAGGGTGAATTGTCCGACCGCGGCTATCCGACCGCCTGCGAGACTGATGTCTGGGGAGCGATTTCCCAGCTTATCTGTACCGCCGCCTCAATGGGTGCGGACACGGAATTCCTGGCCGACTGGACCTACCGCCATCCGGCAAACGACAATTCAGAATTAATCTGGCACGGCGGTCCTTTCGCGTATTCACTCGCGTCTAAATCCAGGAAACCGTCATTCCGCAAAAACTACCGGGGTTTCTACGAAGCCTGGTTTGAACTCAAGCAGGGAGATCTTACCCTGGTCAGAATGGACGAATTACACGGCGAATACTATATGTTCCTGGGCGAAGGCAAAACCACTACCGGCCCGGAAACTACCGGAACCTGGGTATGGCTGGAAGTCGATGACTGGAAGAACTGGGAAGAACAATTGATTTTTGGACCCTTTGTCCACCATGTGGCAGGCGTTTACGGCAAGTATACCGATGTAATCGCGGAGGCGGCGCGTTATCTTGGAGTACATGTGATTACTCCTGCAACGCCCCATCCAAAGAGCTTATAACCGAACCGGGCTTTATAAAAAATCGTATCCCGGGAAGCCCAGTATTTTATTGGTTCCCGCGAATCCGTCTGGTCCGAGTTCCGAAGCAAAAATTGTACTGCCTGCTTCTTTTACGCTGCTGTCCAGGACCAGGCCCAGCTCGTAATAATGGCGGAATCCCAGTCTGCCGTGGTAAACATCTGGGTTGCCGCTTACAACGCAGGCCGTAAATCCCAGGGATTTGGCTATTTCAAATCCAGCTCTGATTATTGCCTGGCCGACGCCTTTGCGCTGGAACTCAAAAAAATTTTCCCTGCGGCTGTCGTTCTCGCCGTGTCTGACCGCAAGGCTGTTCAGGATGACAGCACGGGTTCCGGTATCTCCCATGGGCAGCCTGGAAAATATTCCGTGTCCGATAATTAATCCGTCATCTTTTTCTGCGGCCAGATCCAGTTCCGGGATAAAATAGGGCGAGCGGCGCACTTTATCCGCAAAAATTTCGTGGTAGTCGGCTTCGCCGCCGTGTATGTTATACACAAAAGCTTCCCTGTCCAATTGTCTGATTGTTTCGTATTCGGGAAGTTTTATCTGTCTTATCGTATATAAAAACATTGGACCGGCCATTACGGCAGTGCTTTTTCAAGCATGCCTGTGTTAATTACGAATGCGATCCTGCCTTCGCGCAGGAGTCTGCGGTTATTGTCATTGGATAAAATCAGCAGCGCGTCGGTTTTGTCTATGACAGGATCTGTAGGGATTATACCGAAAACCGAATCCGCGAAAATTAGCAGCGGATGATCACCGACCAGTTTTGCCAGTTCCGGATCAATTCCTGAAGGCGTTGAACGGTAAATATTTACAGAACTTGTGTATTGCACGATATTATTTAAACCAGAACCCGCGGCTGCCGGATTTAGCATATTTTTTTCGAAAATCAGGTTCATTTCGCTGTCCCAAATTTTGGGGAGAATGCAGGGAGTCAAATAAAGTGAAGTATTCCTGCCGTGCACCGGAAGCAAAGTATCCGCGATAATTACTATGCCTGTGTAGTTTGCCGCAGGGGAGGGGATTATCGGCCTTATAGGTTCTGCGGCAAGGCTGTGGCGTAAAAGAACCGAGCCAAGGCGGCTCAGCGGGATTGAGTAACTGCCGGTAAAACGGGTCAGGTCAGCGGTAAAATTCGGCGGAGTAACCTTTGCGGTGCTGCATATTTCATCAAGGGCCCTGTAGTCAATATCTCCCCTTTGTATAAGATCACCGATTGTTGATGATGAATCTGCCTGCAGTGAAAACAACAGAGGCTTGACCAGATCAGCGAAGTTTCCGCCCAATATTTCCTCTGCCTGGGTGCGTCCGGAAGGAAACTTTAAGCCGGCGGATCCCAAACTAAAGGCTGAAGTAAAGTTTAGTTCGCCTTTTTCCCAGTTAATACTGCCCGTGATCGTGATATCCGGCGCGCCCTGTGCTGCCTGATTACCCTGGTTGACGTCAGCCGGGTACAGACCGCCGGCCAGATATAATAAAAAATATACAGCAAGAATCGCCGGCTTAATTTTTTTGGTACCCATTATTCCCTTATCGGCGTTTTAAGCATTCTTCCTTCCCGGAGTATTCCGTTCAGCTCCATGCCGTTGGCTTCTGCCAGGGCTTCCGGATCAATTCCGTAAGAAAGCGCTATGGACCAGAGGCTTTCGCCCTTAATTACCAGGTGAGTTCCTGTAAACGCGATATTTTCTCCCGGTTTGCTGACAGCCGGCGGCGGCTGATCGTTCACCGCCGGAATCATTAAGGTTGTTCCGATACGGAGCAGTCTGGGCTCAATTCCGGGATTTAAGGCTGTAATTTGATCAACGGTAATGCCGTAGCTTAAGGCAAGGGCAAGCAGGGTATCGCCGGATCTGATGGTATGAATGTAATATTTTACCAGGGGCAAATCTTTTCTTGCCAAAACAGCGGCCGCTTTTTCCGCGTCCTGCACACGGATCTTTAACAGATAGTTCTTGTCCGGGGGTGTTATGCTGTATGTAAGTTCCTGATTGGCTTTCTTGAGTTCCGCCGCGTCGATCTGGGCTTCTTTTGCAAGTATGTTCAAATCAACACTGCGATCCGTTGCGATTCTGGTCCACTCGATTTGAGGGTTCCAGATTATAATGCCGTACTGTCTGGGGTTTGAAAGGATATGGGCCGCGGCCAGCAATTTTGGCACGTAATGGATAGTTTCTGTTTTAAGGAAGTGTTTTTGCGAAAGTACCCAATAATCCCTTATCCCCGAATTTTTTATGGCGGCCGTCATCGCGCCAAGTCCCGCGTTATAAGCTGCCAGCGCCAATGACCAGTCTCCCAGGTAATTGTAGTTTTCTTCCAGTTTTTTTAGGGCCGCATCGGTGGATTTCCAAAAATCCCTGCGCTCGTCCATCCATTCGTTAATTTTTAGGTCATACCCGGCTATGCTGTTTTTCATGAACTGCCAGAGTCCCATGGCCCCGGATTTACTTACCGCGCCGGCAAGATAACCGGATTCGATTACAGGCAGATAGGCAAGCTCCTGCGGCAATCCGCGTTCGGCGATTTCTTCTTTAATAAATCCTATATAGGGAGCGGCTTTTTCCATTACTGCCCTAAGCCATTCCTTCCCTCCCGGACTGCAGTATTGGTTTATGTAATACTGCACAAGTTCCCTGTCAAGATCGCCTGGTTTTATAAGAGAAGGCCCGGAATTGCCGGTATCTTCAGTTTTGCCGTTTTTTAAATCCGCGCCGGAGCCATGGTTTTCTATACCTGTGTTTTCCAAACCAAAATTTTCCAAACCGGGATTTTGCACTAACCGCAAAGGCCTTGGGAATTGGTCGGACGCCTGCAGCAGAACAAAAGCGGCTGCGATAATGGCAGGCAGAATCTTTCGGACCTGTTGGTTAAAAAACTTTCTGTATTGCTTTAGCCGGTTAAAAACCACTAGAATTTTTCCCCGTAATAAATTCCGGCCCATTCCCAGCGTCCGTGGATTTCCGGATCCGCGGGGAAATCAATCTTGCGGAAGTAGAGGTACCATACCGAGATATACTGGGACCAGCCCCAGGTCCGCAGGTAGGCCTCGTTCGCGTTGGAGCCCGCGTCAAGGCTGGCCGCGTAATGTATCCGGCTTACCCTCATAAAATCCGCCAGGTTGAATTCGGCCATTCCCGCGTCGTCTGTGGCTTCCTGTTCCCAGGAACGGGCAAAGAAGTTGACCTTGGCCCTGTACTGCTCAACCCTGGTATAACTGCCTGCGTCAAGCGCGTTTTTAAGGGCTGTTACCAGGGAGTTAAGGCTGTCAAAAGTCCAGTTCTTTTGTGAATTGTTAAAATCCACCAGATTTTTCGCGTAAGTATACGCGTCGGGAAATCCGGGAACATTGGCGTCCACAAAGGGCAGAAACTGGTTATAGGCCTGCATGGCGTTTGCCCATTCCCCAATCTGTTCGTAGGCCTGGGCAAGGGAAAAATAGGCGACAGCCAGATCGATTTGGCCGGAGAATCTGGAAATCAATTCCTCGTAATACCAGACGCGCTGTTCGGGATTATTTACAATTGTTTTCAGGTGATTGAGACAGGCCAGATGTATGGACTCCCCCGATATTGTCAAATCCGGATAATTTTTTATTATAAGGTTAAAATAAAGGGCGGAAGCCGGATAAGCTTCTTCCTGCATATAGGCAATGGCGATCATGTACAAATAATAAGTATTGTACGGATCTTTGGGGTTGCGGTTTACCTGGCTTGTTAAAAGATTAACCAGTTTTGGATATTCTTTTTGCCGGACATAATTGTTTGATATTTCCCGGATTACGGCCAGATATTCTTCTGTTCCAGGAATTTCTTTATCCAACAGAAGAAAAAGGCTTCTTAAAGTTTCCTTGTTTTCTGCGGTGCCGGATATATAGTACGGATCAATAGTCTGGTTGTCTTTATTTCCGAATCCGCATGAACTTAGCAGCAAAACCTGAATAATTAAAAACATGAAAAAAAATTTTTTTGCGTTAATAAATCCCATGTACCTATATATTATACATCTGTTTTCCCATTGGCAAGGGAAGATGGAATAGTTATACTTTAATGATGGATTCCCAATACTTCCGGCGCATTGCCGCCTGGGCTGTATTTATAATAGGTTCTTTTCTTATGCTGCTGGGAAACGCACTGCTGCTGCGGTATGTAGTCGGAATCTCCCGTTTTTCTGTCGTAATTTCTTTTATTTTTTTAATGGCCGGATTTGTTTTTATTATTTTAGCAATTAGGCTGTACAGGCGTCCGTCCTATGTTTTTATAGCGGCCTTTATACTGATGATAGGTTTTTTTATTTTTTTGGCTGCTCTGGGAATTATACCCAGGCGTTTCCTCTTTAGGGCCTGGCCTTTGCTTTCGGTTTTTTCCGGACTGGCCCTTCTGCCGGCAGGCCGGCGGCATTACGGTAAATTCGTAAGCAGGTTTGTTGTACCTTCCTGTGTTTTTATTGTGCTTGGTCTTGTACTGCTGATTTTTTCTTTTAATATCGTGAATTTTTCGTTCAGGGAATTTATCCTTGAATGGTGGCCAGTCTTAATAGTACTGGTAGGTATTATGCTGCTACTGGTTTCCCTGGGCTCCAAAAATTGTCCGGGAGATCGGAGACAGTGAAGCAACTCCGGTTTATTCTTCCGGTTCTGGCTTTGCTTTTGGCAGTGTCCTGCCAGACAAAGCCCGGCAGGGAAACCCCTCTGCCGGTCCAGACGCCGGCCGCCGCGGAACCGGAAAAACCTGCAGGCTCCGGCGGCATAGTTGAAGAAATCCGCGGTCTGGCAGAGAAGGGTACTCCGTCTTCGCTTGCGCAGGCTCTTGATCTTATCCGGAACAGGGACGCCGGCAATACCGAATTCGGCAGGGCAATGAACGGCGTATGCGGAACCCTTCTCAAGACCCTTTACCCGTCGGTTAAAGTACAAATTCCCCAAATTGATCTTCCCCAGAACAACAATTACGCAAAGATCCTGCGGGATAACGAAAAAGGCGTTTACACTTCGTATGCCGGTTCAAGGGATTACCTTGAACTAACACTGCCTTTTTTGGCCCTGTATACCGATAGCAGCAGGCCGCAATATAAAGAAAGCCTGCAGGCCGCCCTGCCCGATCTTCGCAAGGCAGCCGCGAACAATCCGGATTCGGTGCTGGCCCCGCTTTTTTGCGGAATTATTTATGAAAGGACAGGGCAGAACGCACTGGCAATGGAACAATATTCGGCAGCCTGGGGGCTATCCGCGGAATGCTACCCCGCCGCGCTTGGAATGGCCAGGCTGATGGAACTCCAGAATCAAACCGGCGACGAGGTCAATTTTCTTTCTGATTTGACAATCAGTTTCCCGGATAATTTTGAAATAAAACGCCAGCTCGCCATTGCGTATTACAAAACCGGAAACTGGTCCAGGGCCGAACCCGCCATTGCGGAGATTCTGCAGCGGGACAGCCGCGACGGTGAATTTATTTTAATGCGGGCCCATGTGCTTGTAGAACAGGGGCAGTACATTCAGGCCCAGGCTCCCCTGGATTTATACGCTTCTATTAACCCAAACAGCAGACTCTACCTTTATTTACGGGCCAGGGTCCAGTTTGAAGGATACCGCAACCGGGATGCCGCGCTTAATTATCTGCGTTCTCTTCTAAAAAATTCGCCTGACTTGATCGATGATGAAGCTACAGTATACGCGGCCAGGCTGCTTCTGGAATCCAGCCGCGATACGGACAAACAGGAAGGCAGGAACCTGCTTGGCCGGCTTCTTGAGAACCCAAACCCTTCACTTATCCTTATTACACTGGCGCTCCAGGACGCAATCCGGCGGGAGGACTGGAATACCGCCAGGACCTATATGAATCAGCTCCTGTCCAGGCGAAGATCCTCCCAGGATTTGCTGGATGCTTATACAGTTGAAAAAGGGCAGGGTAATAACGCGGCCGCCCTCTCCTATGCCCGCGAATTATACGAAAAAGACCCTGCCAGCGAAGACGGGGTATTTGCCTACATAACGGCATTAATCGATACGGGACGCCAGACCGAAGCCGCAAGCATGATAGAATCCAGGCTTAAGAGCGCTCCGGGCGGCGTTACCAAAAGCCGTTATTATTTTTTAAGGAGCAGAACGCAGAAGGACGAAGAAACTGTCATGAACGATCTCCGCTCCAGTCTTTTTGAGGATCCAAGGAATCTTAACGCCCTTATCGCCATGTTTGAAATTTATCACAGGCGCAAGGACGAGCGCCGGGCAGTCTACTATTTAAAGCAGGCTCTTGCCCTTGCGCCGGATAATCCGCAATTACTGCGTTATGTGCCGGAATATTCATCCCTGCTGGGGCCCATGTAGTATGTGTCGGCGGTATGAATCGTAGCGGCAGTTCCCGTGGGATACAGTTCCTGCGGGAACTGTTGCAAAAAAACGCGAATAATTCCATAATGGAAAAGTGAGGTAGATTATGTCTAATTATGTTTGTGATTTATGCGGATATGTTTATGATCCCGCTATCGGTGATGAAGATAACAGTATAAATATCGGGACCGCTTTTAAGGATTTGCCGGATGACTGGGTATGCCCTGTCTGCGGCGCCACAAAAGATCAGTTCACCGAAGAAAAATAATACCATGCTCCCAAGAGATGATTTTATTTTTACAATAGGGTATGACGGGCCTGTGGCCATTATTGACAGCCATGCCAAACGCCGGTACCGCGGTCTTTCAACCCGGGCCCTTACAGAAAAAGGTCTTTTTAGGGCCGCGTATGCCTCGGCTGTTTATGCCAAAGATCCCGGCCAGATCCAGTCTGTAGCTGACGCGTACAGCAGCCTTACAGGGACAGCCGTCAATCTGGCAGCCATGGACCGCCTTTTTGGAGTTTTCCCGGTAGATGTGAAGCGTTCGATGTTACTCTGACACATAACCGCGCGCCGTAAAACCCATGCTCTCCCTTGACCGTTCCTTTTTATTCATGCTAGTCTTTTCCATAATTCATTCTGAAATTAAGGAAGTTATTTTATGAGTTTATTTTCTTATCTTCTCATGGCTGCACCGCAAGGGACTGATGCGGCGTCCGGCGGAGGAGCCTCGGCGATTATCAATTTTTTACCTCTAATTGCAATTATTGGTATCTTTTACTTTTTAATAATCAGACCCCAGAGTAAAAAACAAAAAGAAACCCAAAAAATGCTTTCTGCCCTTAAAAAAGGCGATAAAGTAGTGACCATAGGCGGTATCCACGGCGTTATTCAGACAGTCAGGGAAAATTCAGTCATTGTAAGAGTTGATGAAAGCACAAAACTTGAGTTTTCACGGAGCGCCGTCTCGTCAATAGTATCAGCCGCCAAGGAAGAAAAGGACGAAAAAGAATCGGACGGCGATAAAAATGAAAAAGAAAAGAGCGATAAAAGCGATAAAGATAAAAGCGATAAATCTGAAGAAAAGAAAGAATAGCATCGTTTGGGAGCAGATTCATGAGTAAACGGTACCGTTTTATTATTGTTGTTGTCGTATTGGCGATTTGTTTTGTTTTCTTATATCCGTCGATTCGCTGGTATTTTTTAACACCAAAACTGGATCAGACAAGGGCGCTGGCTTCCCGGCAGGATATTAAGACTTACGCATCCCAAACCGCCCAGCTTGATTTGCAGAAACTCATAGATCAGGCGAAGGCCGGAGGCAGTCTTCCCCCGGAACTAAGTTTCCTTATTACCAACGCCAAAAAGTATTATAAAGATTCAAAAACTCCGGCGCCCGACAAATGGGATGCCAGTGCCGTGTTGGGAGCCTTTAACTCGCGGCAGGAAGTTTTGGGAGTAATAGAAACCAAATACCGTGATTCTATTTTTTCCTTAAAAGATCTGCAGAAGAGCGCTGTTCAGCTTGGACTGGATTTGTCCGGCGGATTAAGTATTGTACTCCAGGCCAATATGGCTGCCCTGCAGGATAAATTAACCCATACCATAACTGTTCAGGACCAGGATGACGCTGTTAACAGAGCACTGGATGTTCTTAACAGCCGCATTGACCGATTTGGTCTTACGGAACCTGTCATAAGACGGCAGGGTACGGATCAGATCTACGTTGAAATTCCGGGAAGCGCGGACCCCGAGAAGATCAATTCCATAATAATGGGCCGCGGCAGTCTGGCTTTCCACATGGTTGACCAGGAAGCTACCGACGCTTTCAATACTTACTACAACGCGCATCCGACTACTACATTTGATTTGGATGGAAATCTGCTGGACCCCACCCTGGTACCGGCGGATGTTGTTATCCGCGGTTTCTATATTAAAGATGAATATGGCCTGGATGAACAGCGCAAAAATTCATCCGGCAATCCGGATTATATTGCCATCAAAAAAGAAGTCGGTCTGGACGGCAACCACATTCAGAGCGCCCAGGTTGACAAAAATTCCCTGGACGGCCGGCCGGAAGTCACATTTATGCTGGACGCCGAGGGCGGCGATATATTTTATAAACTGACTTCGGCCAATATCAACAAACCAATGGCCATAGTTCTCGATGACAAGGTTAAATCTTCGGCTGTAATAAATTCGGCAATACGCGACGCTGTCCGGCTTACCGGATTTGGTCAGGATGAAGCGGACAGCATAGCGTTGATCCTGCGCACGGCAGCGCTGCCGGTTGAACTTGAAGTCGTTAACCAGCAGTCAATCGGAGCTTCCATGGGAGAAGACACAATTATGCAGGGGTTTTACGCGCTTCTGGGCGGATTGGGTTTCCTTCTTCTATTTATGCTTCTCTATTATAAGGGCGCCGGTATAAACGCTATTATAGCCCAGGTGTTAAATTTCTATATAATGCTGAGTATACTTTCGGCCTTTAATTTTACCCTTACCATGCCCAGTATTGCCGGATTCATATTAACCATCGGTATGGCTACGGACGCCAACGTTCTTGTTTTCGAAAGAATGAAGGAAGAACTCCGCGCCGGCAAAACCCGCAAAGCCGCGGTTGAAGCCGGATTTGAAAAGGCGTTTTGGGCGATTATGGACTCCAATATTACTACATTCATTGCCGCGCTCTTCCTTTCCCAGCTTGGAACCGGACCCATCCAGGGATTCGCGGTAAGCCTCGCGATTGGCCTGTTCTCGTCCGTCTTTACAGCCTTGTTTGTATCCAGGCTTATTTTTGACTTTGGCACCGATGTAATGCGCAGCAAGTATCTGTCTGTCAGTTGGAGGGTCCGGTGATGGAACGCATAATACATTTTTCAAAGGCTTTTGTACCGGCGATTATTATTTCACTTATCCTTTGCGTAGCCGGTATTGCAGGCTATATCATGATGGGATTCAACCTGGGAGTTGACTTCCAGGCCGGCCTTATTCAGGAAGTACAAATAGCGCCCACAGCCTTTAGTCTTACCTATAACGGTATTGGCAATGCCTCGGTTTCTGCCGGCCGCAGCAGCATGACAATTGTAATTTCCGGCGCTGGGGTCAGCGGAAGCCAGTACGATTTTCCCTATTCCAGTTACCCGGCAATAGGGGATCTGGTTAACGGACTTAAGCCGATTGACGGACTTACCGTGGTTAACTCCGCGCCCTCCGACGCAAGGACAGCCTGGCTGATTCAAAGCTCACAGGTCAATCCCCAGCTTGGTTTGACTCCCTATGTGTTCCATTATCTGACGCCTGACGCCAAACCTATTCCCATTGATGAAGTCCGGGCCAGTCTTTTATCCCTTGGTACTGTCTCGGTACAGGTAATGGGATTGCCGCAGGAACGGCATTTTATGATCCGCATAGAAGATGATAAAATAGCCGGAATTCCGGGGATGGCGCAGAACAGCAGCGTACCAGCGGAAAGAATAATCACTTCTCTTGAATCAACTTTTGGACAGGGCGGTGTGGCTCTTACCCGTTCGGATTATGTAGGGTCGCGTTTTTCCAAGCAGCTTACGAACCAGGCCGGCGTATTGCTTAGCGTTACTTTATTGTTGATTCTCGTTTACGTTGCTTTCCGGTTTAAGCCGCAGTACGCTATCGGCGCAGTTTTGGCGCTGGTACATGACGGTATAATCATGGTCGCGTTTGTTGTCTGGACCAGGATGGAGTTTAATACGACTACGATAGCGGCTGTAATGACTATTTTGGGGTATTCAATAAATGATACAATTGTAATCTTTGACCGGCAGAGGGAGAATACCAGAATCTTCCCTGACGATACTTATGTCGGGGTGCTTAACCGGTCAATTTCAGATTGTCTGGGCCGTACAATTATTACAACTGCCACAACAATGTGCGCTGTTTTGTCCCTTTATATATTTACCTCAGGAACCATGAAAGATTTCGCGCTTCTGCTTCTTGTAGGAATGACTTCCGGTGTTTATTCAACCATCTTTGTCGCTTCCTGGTTTGTTAACCTTTGGGAAAACAGAAAACTAAAAAAGGCAAAAAAGAAGCTGGGACTTAAACAGGAAGAAAAATCCGCTGTTCAAAAAGTTCCGCCCAAACCGGCGGTTAAAACTGCCGCGCCAAAACCCGCGCAGGCATGAGGATAATCCGCGCCCGGGTTTCCGGCTTTTGCATGGGAGTCCGGCGCGCGGTTGAAATGACCTATGAAGCCGCAAAAAAAAATCCCGCAGACCGTTCCCCGGCTGAAGGCAGTTCTGCGACAGATAGCTGTTCACCAGTTTACACATACGGGCCGTTAATTCATAACACCAGGGTTCTGGAAAACCTGCGCGGACTTGGCATTGACGTTTTAAACAAAGATGAAATTTGTTCCATGCCTGCAGGTTCTACCGTTATTATAAGGGCCCACGGAATACCTCCCGCAGAAGAAAAACTGCTGGCAGCAAAAAATTTAAAAATACTCGACGCGACATGCCCCCACGTAAAAATCAGCCAGAAAAAGGCAATGGAGTATGCGCAAAACGGGTATAATATTTTTTTGGCAGGCGAAAAAGATCACGCCGAGATAATCGGAATCTTCGGTTACGCCGAAGCCGCAATCAAGGCCGGTTCGCAGCAATCCTGTTTTATAGTAAGCAGCCCTGCAGAAGCCGAAGCAACCGCTTCAAAGCTTGCCGGACGGCAGTCTCCTGGTTCATCGCAAAATATAAAAACCGTTTTGATAGGCCAGACTACAATCAGCCCGGGCGAGTATAAAGACATAGGCGACAGTATACGCAGGTTTTTCCCCGGTCTGGAAATCCTGCAAACCATCTGCAGAGCGACCACAGATCGTCAAAACAGCCTGGCTGAACTATGCGCGCAAACCAACGCCGTTATAATAGCCGGCAGCAAGGAATCCGCCAACACCAGGGCACTTCTGACTTTGACTATGGCTTTCGGCAAACCCTGCTGGCTCCTTGATTCGCCGGAAGACGTCCCTGCCGAAGTTTTTAATTATGAAACCATAGGCCTGACCGCGGGCGCCTCTGTTCCGGACGAACTGATGGACGAGATTGAAGAGAAAATTCGGAATTCGGAATTCGGAATTCAGAATTGAAGTGTTTGGGTATTGGTTTTTATTTTTTATTAAGCCATGCGTTGATTGCTAACAATGCGTTTTCTTTATCATTTGCAGTTAATTTTCTATAGGAATTTATTAGTTTTTTTTCAGTATCGCTTAGTCCTTCGGATTTTATACCTGTTAACAAATATTCCACTGATGTATCAAGGTTTTTTGCAATTTCAATTCCTTCCTTTATATTGGGATAAGTTTTTCGGGTCATCCATTTACGAAATGTTCCAAAAGGAACACCTATTTTATTAGCTATCCATTCCTGTGTGGTATTTTTTTCTTTAATCTCATTTTTTAACCTAATCCAAAAGTCCATAAATGGCATTTTATAATAAAAACAGATCAAAATTATCATTTTCTTCTTGACAAATGGAGCAAATATGCTTTATTATTAACAAATAAAAAGAGCAAATTTAGAACATTTGTTTTTTTAATAAGGAGTGAAAATTATGGAAAAAATGCTTTTTGTAATAGTAATCAGTTTAATTTTTATTTCGTGTACAATTAATCCTGATGATAATAATCCTGATGGTAATATTGTAATAAAAAACGCACAACTTTATACTTATACTGTTAATAATATTTCTTATAAGGGAGCCAATCTTACTAAATATCAAGGAAATGGTTCAGAACAAATAATTACGGGTTATATGTTAGGTTATACTCCAGGAGAAATAAACACTATAGGTATTATTGGCAATATTTCAGCAGATGGGAAGTTAAATATAACATTACCCAAAAATATTGATGAAAGCTTACTTGATGATATTTCTATAGAAACAGAAATTTCCGGTACAAGAGCTGGGATGTTTGGAACAAAACCGTTATATATAGAATTAGCAGATAACAATAATGATATTTACGGTTTGGAATATTATAATAAATCATTTTCATATGAAGGACTACAATTTTTTAAAGGTTGGAATTTAAAATTTCTTGATGGTGGTATTGGACCAAAAGAAGCTAAAAATTTCTCTGAATATAAATGGGTAATTGAGGAAGTAGATTTTTAATAAAAACTAGAATTCAAATGCAATGATGAAGAACTTCGTTCCTATGCTCATTGTTCTTTTCTGCCTGCTAACTGTATATGTCTTTCCTCATGCTTATTGTTTTGCGGTTTTTGTTGAATAATTCGGCATTGGGGATGAAGCCGTTTTTCTCGTAAAAGGCTAGGACGCCTTTGTCGTGTTCTATGTCAGCATCAACGGTTAAGAAGCGGGCGGCACAATAATCGTCATTGCAACTTAGGGCTTTCCACATAGCTGCGCCAACCATGAAAGTACCTATACCCTTATATATTTCTGAAAACGATTGGGAAACGGCAAGCTTTGCTATCTTCATTGCGGGGATTGTTTTAAATGGATACCTAAGATTATGTAGTTCTTTTTCGGTTGCTGATAATTTTATCGCATCCGCTATTAGGGACATATATGCGGCTATTGCATCGCTGTTTCGCTCACGTAAAATCCAAGTCAATGCGATATGATCGTTCTGGGAACGAAGGGCATCGTTGCGAAGATACTCATTGTATTCATCAATTTGACAGGCAAAACTATCAAGGGTCATTGATGCAGTGAGAAGTTCCAAATTAAAAGCGATAAAATGTTCTTTTTTGCCAAAAAGGGTACGCATTGGCTTATTTCTCAAACTGCCTGTAATATGTCGTCAGTTTTTCATTTCTCTTGAGTATTTTTACCGGAATGGGTTTGCGGATCTGTTCAATTATTTCCCGGACCATCTTTTTGTCTTTTATTTCTGTAGGCTGGACGGATTTAACTTTGGCAGCCATTTCATTACCTCTTTTCATAATATAATAGAATTCAGGATAAAGAGCAATAAGCTGCAATTAGCAAAAAGTAAAGAAAGAGCGAGGTTAGAGGGCGCAGCTTGTTCCTATCAGGCTTAGATTGCCAACAACAACAAGAGATAAGGTTTTTATCTCCATAAAATTTGGAAGTCTGTTATCTCCGAACGGCGTGCCATATGATATAGATTCAAGACCTTTGGCGATAAAAAATTACCTTACTTATTCCCTTAAACGCTTGGGCGTGGACTAAATTGACGCCGTAACTTTGTGCCGCATTATTTTTGTTCCTTCGATTAGCCTGGTTGAATTGGAGTATTTGGTATCCAAACGCAAAATTGAAAAAGAAGTGCTGCCAACGGCCAAAGAATTGAGAATCGGTGTTATAGCTTTTGGCGTGTTATCGCATATCGAAGCGTTGTATAAAAAAGTTATTCAGCTTCAAGAATCAATGGAAGCTGTAGATGGCCGTTTGGACGAAAACGATTTTAAACTAATTGAAAATACTGTGCCGGAAGAAATGGCATTTGATCAAGGCATGCCTATGAAATTCAAAAATGGGTATATGGCGCGTTGACGTATGGATTTCTCCCGTGCCTCTGTAAGAATCTCTTCTGGTTAAATGAGATTGATAATAATCTCCAAAATATATATATTTAATCCGAGGTATTACACACATGAAGGGGATTGAACTGGAAAAGGCCTATGACCCCAAGGGGTTCGAGGATAGAATTTACGCACGCTGGAAGGAAGCGGGAGTTTTTAAACCGGAGAACACCGCGCCGCAAACATCTAACGAGAAACCCCCTTATGTCATTGTAATCCCCCCCCCGAATGTAACGGGGGTGCTTCATGTCGGTCATAGCCTGGTTTCTTCAATAATTGATACTATTATACGTTACCACCGAATGAGGGGCGAACCGGCGCTTTGGGTGCCGGGCACCGATCATGCCGGCATTGCTACACAGCATGTTGTGGAAGTGATGCTGCGTTCAAGGGGAACATCCCGCAAGGAACTGGGACGCGAAAAATTTATCGAGGAAACCTGGAAAATAAAAAAGGAACATCACAAGATCATTACCCAGCAAATTATGCGCATGGGCGGCAGCACGGATTGGGATCGCGAACGTTTTACCATGGACGAAGGATTATCCAGGGCTGTGCGCGAGGTCTTTGTTACCCTTTACGAACGGGATCTGCTGTACAAGGGCAATTACCTTGTTAATTGGTGCAGCTCCTGCGGTACTGCTTTGGCCGATGACGAAGTCGAACATGAGGATACCGCTGGGGTCCTTTATTATATTTCTTACCCGTTTACCGGCAGCGATACCGCCGGCATAAACGATGGCTCCGGTTCGGTGACCATAGCTACGACCAGGCCGGAGACCCTGCTTGGAGATACGGCAGTGGCGGTTAATCCGGAGGATGAACGTTACACAGCGGTAAAAGGCAGGATACTCAGGTTGCCGCTGACGGATCGGCAAATCCCCCTGATAACCGATCCTTATGTTGATATGACTTTTGGCACCGGCGCGCTCAAAATTACTCCGGCTCACGATCCAAATGACTGGGATGTGGCCCACCGCCATAATTTGGAAATCATTAATATTCTTGCTCCGGACGGCTGCCTTAACGATACTGTTCCCCAAAAATACCGCGGTCTGCGTGTAAAGAAGGCAAGAGAGCTGGTTCTTGAAGATCTTAAGGCTGGCGGTTTTTATGTTAAAGAAGAAAAAATAACCCATTCTGTAGGTCACTGTTACCGCTGCCATACTGTTATCGAACCTTATTTGTCAGAGCAGTGGTTTGTCCGCATGAAGCCCATGGCGGAGAAGGCCCTGGCGGCCTGGAAAAACGGGGATATTATTTTTTATCCAAAAAAATGGGAAAACACCTACCAGCGGTGGCTGGAAAATATCCGGGACTGGTGCATAAGCCGCCAGCTCTGGTGGGGCCACCGGATACCGGCTTGGTACTGCAAGGACTGCGGCAAGACAACGGTCGCAAGGACAGACCCGGACAAATGCGCTCACTGCGGTTCCAAAAATATCGAACAGGATCCGGATGTCCTGGACACCTGGTTCTCAAGCTGGCTTTGGCCGTTCAGTGTTTTTGGCTGGGAAAACCCCGGCTGCGATACACCGGATTTTAAAAAATATTATCCCACTACGGCTCTGGTTACCGGTTACGACATTATTTTCTTCTGGGTAGCCAGGATGATAATGGCAGGCCTTGAATTTACAGGCTCTGTACCGTTCCGCGACGTTTACATTCATCAGCTTATACGGGACAAGCAGGGCCGCAAGATGAGCAAGAGTCTTGGGAACGGAATCGATCCGCTGGAAATAATAAACGAGTTCGGCGCGGATGCCCTCAAGTTTTCGCTTGCCTATTCATGCGCCCAGGGCCAGGACATTTTAATGGACAAGGAAACCTTTAAGCTGGGTTCCCGGTTTGCCAACAAGGTATGGAACGCAAGCCGTTACATTTTAATGAACCTTGAAGGCCGCAGCCTGATCGAAAATCCCAAACTCCTGCCTGTTGACAAATGGATTTACTCACGCTTTAACAGCGCAGCCAAAGCCATGGAAGAGGCTTTTTTATCTTACCGTTTTAATGACGCGGCCGGTACCGCCTATGAATATTTCTGGAACGATTTCTGCGACTGGTATGTAGAGGCGACCAAACTTTCGATGAAAGGACGCAATGATTCTGATACGACAGCCGCGGAAAAAGATCGGGCGGCTACAGTGCTGCTTGATGTACTGGCCAAATCACTGCGGCTTCTGCATCCGCTGCTTTCGTTTGTTACCGAAGAAATCTACGGCAGGCTGCCGAATGTCGAACCCGGCGAGTTTCTTGCAACTGCGTCTTATCCGGTCTGGGACAGCGCTCTGGATGACAAAAAAGCTGAACAGGAATTCGCCGTTCTGCAGGATTTGGTCCGCCAGATAAGAACCCTGCGCAGCGAATGTACGATTTTACCGGATCAAAAATTAAGGGTTCAAATCCGGGCTCCGGAAATGGAATCCCTGTTTAAGGCAAATGAGGATCTTATTAAATTGCTTGCAGGCATCGGCGAACTGGAAACAGGCAAACATGAGGGCTCCGGGCGGCCTGCCGGTTCGATAGGCCTTGCCGGGAACGGATACGAGGCTTTTGTCTTTATTTCCGAAGTTGCCGACATGAAGGCATTAAAGCAAAAATTCAGCAGGGAACTGGAAAAAGATCTTAAGTATATCGAAAGCCTCAGGGCAAAACTGGCCAACCAGAATTTTTTAAAGAACGCGCCGGCGGAACTGGTTAATGCCGAAAAAGTCAAATTGAATGATTGCGAAAAAAGGACAGGTAAACTAGAATCCTATATACGGGATATGGCTTAGGGAGCTTATATTATGACAACGGATGAAATGCTCAGGCTCAAGAGTATTTTCCTCGCGCCTTACATGCAATTGGCTACAGCCTTAATCGGCAAGACCCGCGAGGGCGGCGGTAACATGTTCCGGCACCAGCTGGATACCATGGCCACCCTGGTGGACTATGGCTACATTGATTCCGTACTGCTCAAGGCTTCGATAGTGCATGATCTTTTTGAGGATGTTCCGGACTTTAACCGGAATATTCTTCTTCAGCTTGATTTTGAAAGCTCGCTGGTCTACAACCTTGTAATGGAAGTCACGCGGCAGGACAGCGAAACCAAACCCGAGTTCCTTACCCGTATACTGGAAAAAGGATCCCGCCAGGCCAAAGTCCTCAAAGTCGCGGATCGCATTTCCAATGTAATTTCGCTGGGCTTTGTAATAAATACTGAATTTATTAACCGTTATACCGAAGAAACTGTCCGTTATATTTATCCCATTGCCGAAGAGGTAGACAAGGCAATGCTGTCAGAGCTGCAGTCATTGATAGAAATACGGCGTAAATATCTTTCGGCGATCAGGCAATAAAAATGCCGGCGCGGAATACGCCGGTTGATTTTTTAAGGAGGAATGATAAAAAGTTAACCAACGTCGGTAAATGATGTATAACCTGAAGATAGTATCGACAGGGGAAGGCTGTGGTTCGCCATTTCTATTGGTCTTCGAGACCGCTAAGGAGAAT
>WQZG01000070.1 GCA_009780855.1 Treponema sp. | reverse complement strand
TCTGGCAGATACAGGCAATACGCCCGAAAATCCCGGCGCGCCGGATAATCCCCCAGATACCGGTGAATGAAAATCCCATCTTACGGAGACCGGGACCCGATAGCCGCTTTGGCGACAGCGCCGGGGCAGAGCGCCCTGGCCGTAATAAGAACAAGCGGCGAATCTTCGGTTGAACTTGCGGCTGCGGTTTTTTCGCGTCCTGCGTTATTAAAAAAAGCGCAGGGCAACACTATTGTACACGGCTGGATAAAAGATCCGTTAACCCAAAAAAAAATTGACGAAGTTGTGGTTTCTGTTTTCCGTTCACCCAAAAGTTTTACCGGCGAAGACTGCGCGGAAATTACCTGCCACGGAGGAAGCGCGGCGGTTAAGGCGATAATTGCGGTGCTCAAACAAGCGGGCTTCAGGGAAGCGCTGCCGGGCGAATTCAGCTTTAGGTCATTTATGTACGGCAAGTCCGATCTTACAAGGGCAGAATCCGTAATGGAACTGGTGTCCGCAAAAACCGGCCGCGCCCGCGAGCAGGCAGTCAAACGCCTTTCCGGAGTTTTGTCCGGCGAAGTCACCGAAATAAAAAATATGCTGGTGCAGGTTCTGGCAGGCTGTGAAATTTTTCTTGATTACTCCGAGGATGAATTGACCACATCCGCAGGCGAGGAATCCGCAGGCAGGCTCCCGGACAAAAACCTGGCCGAATCCGTTCTAGGCAGATTGAAATACCTTTCGCAGCTATGGCGGCATGAACGTATTTACGCGGAAGGCGCCCTGGCTGTAATTGCCGGCAGGCCCAATGCCGGAAAGTCCAGTCTCTTCAATTACCTGCTGCGCGAGGATCGCTCAATTGTCACCGATGTTCCCGGTACTACCCGCGACTGGATCGAAGCCGTAATCTCGGTAGATGACATACCCCTGCGGCTTGCCGATACAGCCGGCCTGCGAAACCTTGAAGCCGGCGCAATGGATCACGCAATGGATCAGTGCGGCGGCAAGTTCGATGAACCGGAGGCCATCGGG
This sequence comes from Treponema sp., assembly GCA_009780855.1. GTDB lineage: Bacteria > Spirochaetota > Spirochaetia > Treponematales > Breznakiellaceae > WQZG01. Next base: position 18,861 of record WQZG01000070.1, on the reverse strand, counting down.
ATCAGACGCAGCATTGAGCTTGTAAAAAACGCGGATTTGGTTCTGTATGTGATCGACGGAACCGCAGGCATTACAGCGGAGGATACAGAATTTATCGATAGCTGCGCCGGCGTGCCCCTGCTCGTATTGTGGAACAAGGCAGACATCGCAAAACCGCCGGCAAGTCAGCAGCCGCCGGCAAGTCAGCAATTGACGGCAGGTCAGCCGATGCAGCCGCTGGCTGTCAGCGCCAAAACCGGAGAAGGAATTCCGCTGCTTCTAGATACCATCGCGGGTATACTTGAAAAACAGGCCGCAGCCGAAACCGAGGGTTTTCCCGGTAATGCCGCGGGCCCCGGTACAATCAGACAAAAAGAACTGATAGACGCCGCCCTTTCCAATACGGAAGAAGCGCTTGCGCTTTCAGATCGCGGGGAGCCACTGGACCTGATAGCCCCGCTTTTTAGAAACGCGGCTGACGCCCTTGGCGAAATTACAGGCGAAGTTTCCAATGATGAAATTCTGGAAACCATGTTCAGCCGTTTTTGTGTGGGCAAATGACATATTGTCATACTAACAGTAATTAATTATCTTTAATCAGAGGTAAATATGAAAAAATTCATGGGTAAGAATTTTCTCCTTGCAAACAGAACCGCACGGATGCTTTACCACGAAGCCGCAGCCAGTGAACCGATTTTTGATTATCACTGCCATCTGCCTCCAAAAGAAATCGCGGACAACAGGCGTTTTGCCAACCTTGCGCAGGTATGGCTGGGCGAGGGAAATTACGGCGATCATTACAAATGGCGGGTAATGCGCGCGAACGGAGTAGACGAAAAACTTATCACAGGGACCGGAGCGGATCCCTATGACCGCTTTTTGGCCTGGGCAGATACCATGCCCAAACTACTGGGCAACCCCCTCTACCACTGGACCCATCTGGAACTCCAGCGTTTCTTTGATATATATGAACCTCTTAACCGGGAAAGCGCTCCCGACATCTGGAAGGCGGCCAACGAAAAACTCGCCGAAGATCCGGATTTATCTGTCTTTGGAATTTTTAAAAAATTTAATGTCTACGCGGTAGGCACCACCGATGATCCGGCGGACACCCTGGAATGGCACGAAAAAACCGCGGCCGCAAAAGACGCCGGGGGCGGACCGGCAACAGCGACTAAAGTGCTGCCTTCCTTTAGGCCTGACAAGGCGATCAATATCGACAAGGAAGGTTTTGCAGAATACATTGCCAAACTGGGCCAGGCCTCAGGCATTAAGATTTCAAACCTTGCGGATTTGCTTAACGCGCTCCGCAGCAGAATAGATTTTTTTGACAAACACGGCTGCCGCGCCTCTGACCACGGCCTTGAGTACATTCCCTTTGAGACTTCAGGCGACGGCAGCACCGGCGCGGTGTGGGAAAAGGAAGCCGGCGAGACTTTCGTAAAAGTTCTGTCCGGCGGCAAAGCGGAAACGCGGGCAATGGATTCATATAAAACTTTTGTCCTGGTTTTTTTGGCCGGCCTTTACGCCGAAAAAGGCTGGGCAATGCAGCTGCATATTTCTGCAATCAGAAACAACAATACCAGGATGTTCAAAATCCTTGGACCAGACACAGGCTTCGACGCAGTCTACGATCATCCGGCAGCCGCCCATTTATCCGGACTTCTGGATACAATTGAAGCTGCAGGGAAACTTCCAAAAACAATTTTGTACAGTTTAAACTTCAAGGATTTTTATTCCCTGGCTACAATCGGCGGATGTTTCCAGGGAGGCGGCATACCGGGGAAAATTCAGCTGGGTTCTTCCTGGTGGTTCCTCGATCACAGGGACGGTATGGAGGACATGATGAAACTCCTGGCCAATACCGGCCTTTTATCGCGGTTTGTGGGAATGCTCACCGATTCGCGCAGCTTCCTGTCATACCCGCGCCACGAGTACTTCCGCCGCATACTATGTAATATAATAGGCGTCTGGGCAGAAGACGGAGAAATCCCGCGTCATATAAATCTTTTAAAACAAATGGTAAGGGATATTTCATTCGGCAACGCCAGAGATTATTTCGGTAAATAGAGGAAAATCTGATGGATGAACAACTGGGGCATGGAGAGGGGAAAAAAATTTTCCTCCTCCGCCCCCACAGTGTAATTCATGAGGAAATGCTGAATATCCTCATTATGGCAGGATACGAAACTTATACACTGACGGATCTGGAAAAAGCCCGCAAGCTCCTTGCAAAATTCCCCGGCTCCATAATGTTTATAAATATTGACGAAGGGCTCCAGGAAAGCGAATGGGAAAATTATATCCGTAAAATCCAGGAAGACAACGCGACAAAAGACTGCCGGCTCGGGATAATGTCTTACAACCAGGACAAAACACTGATGCAGAAATACCTTATGGATATTTCGATACCGTGCGGGTACATCCAGTTAAAACTCGGACTGCAGGAAAGTACAAAGATCATCCTGAACGCGCTGGAAGCAAACGAAGCCCGGGGGCGGCGCAGATCGATAAGGGCCGACTGCCACGATGATCTAAGTTCGACAATGAATTACAAGGGCGTATCCGGTATGTACCACGGCAATATCCTGGACATAAGCTCGATGGGAATAGCGGCCAGAATGGACAAGGTTGATGATCTGCCCGCCAACTCGATGCTGCGGCAGGTGCAGGTAAGGCTGCGCGGCGGCCTGTTTATTACAGACATGATCTTCGTCGGAAAACGCAGGGACAGCAGGGATGAATTCATTCTGCTCTTTGATCCAAAGATGTCAAATGAGAACAGGGCGGTCATCAACAGGTATGTCAAACAATGTCTGCAAAAATACATCGACAATCTTAAAATTTAAATCAAGGGTATGCTATGATATATCTTTCCGGTTTCCACGCGATAGAAGAAAGAATAAAATCCGGCCGGCCATGCGGTCCGCTGCTGGCGGCAAAGCCCGGACCCAGGGCCAAAGAAATCGAAAAACTTGCAATTGAAAAAAAGATCACGGTTAACCGCGTAGGTACGGCGGATCTCGACAGGCTTTCCCCGGATCACCGCGGCATACTGCTGCAGGTTGACGGTGACAGTATCGAAGGCGGCCGTGAAATCAAACTGGAAAATTTTCTGGAAGAACTTGACAGCAGGGAGAACGCCCTTGCCGTTATTCTTGACGAAATTACCGATCCTCACAATTACGGGGCAATCCTGCGTTCCTGCGATCAGTTCGGCGCCGATATTGTCATAACCCGCAAGCGCCGGATCGCCAAGTACGCGCAGATTATCGCGCAGACATCCGCCGGCGCGTCTGCCTGGGTTCCGGTTGCAGAAGCGCCAAACCTTAAACGCGCCGTCGATATTCTCAAGGAAAACGGCTTCTGGATTTACGGCGCTGACATGAAAGGCGAACCGGTTTGGGACAAAGACCTTACAGGCCGTATCGCGTTAATCCTGGGCGGAGAAGGCAGCGGCATATCGCGTATTCTGGAAGAAAGCTGCGACGCGATTATTTCCATACCCAATATTGGCCGGCTTGATTCGTTAAATGTATCTGTAGCCGCGGGGATTCTGATGTATGAGATAAAAAGACAGGCAAATGAGAAATGAGGAGTTAAGAGTGAACAGTTAAAAGTTAAGAGTGAAGAGTGAAGAGTTACAAAATTTTTACTTTTTCTTTTTTAATTTCTCCTTTCTCCTTTCTCCTTGCTAATTTCTACTTTCTCCTTTTTTTATATCCAGGTTGCGCGGCCGTCGCCGGTGATCGGAATTTTATCGCCCAGGTACTTTGGTTTAATGTTAAAAACAATAGAGTAAACAGCCTTTAGTCTGGCGAAATACTCGCGGAACTGCCAGGCTGCAAGACTCTGTATGCCGAATTGTTCGTCCGGGAGACCGTAGCCTATTGCGTTGATGCCAAGGCTGCGGGCCATGCAGACCGCGCGGCTTATGTGAAATTTTTGTGTGACAATCAAAAGTTCTTTTACCTCAAACACATCCCTGGCGCGGTACATGGAATCCCAGGTGCTGAAGCCAGCGTGATCCATAAAAATATCTTCGTGCGGAATCTCCGGCGCGTTTTCCAATACATAAAGCCGCATGGCGTTCACTTCGTCATAATAAATATCGCCGTGGTCTCCGGACAGCAGCAGCTTGCCCCCCTTGCCTGATCGTACAAGGGCAATGCCGCCGTTAACCCTGTCACGCAGAATCGGCGAAAGTGTTTTGCCCCGTATCTGGGCGCCGAGGACCATTACAGCCGGCCGCGGCGGTATGTCGCTGATGTTTGAATAAACATATTTTTCCATACTCTTGATCATGGTTATGTTAATGATCAGCGAGGCTGTAAGTAAAGCAGCCGCAATAATAATAACAGCTATAAAAAATTTGTGTAATATAAAGAAGATTTTTTTTCTGCCGGACACGCTGTGCTTTTTCAGATTTTTATTTTCCTTTGGAGATTATTTTCCTTATGTGATACCTTATATTTAAAAGTATACTCCTGTTAATTGCTGAAATCAAGTTTCACCAACAAGTACAGCCCATAAAGGGTACCCTGAAAGATTGCCGCTCCTTTTACCTGGACATAACTGTTTTTATATATTCTTCCGGGCTTTGAATCATTATATCTTTTACTTTATAATCCTTAATATTCCTTGTTACCAATACCAATATATTATTTTCTTTGGCTGTAAAGTACTGTAAAGCGTCTTCAAAATCACTGAATTTTGAATTTAGTGCCATATCTGTAATACTTTCATTGATTGGCAGCAATTGGACCAGTAATCTAAGATTTTTTAATTGCCGTTTTGTTTCTTCATTCCCCTTGATTTTTCTTAAAATATAAAACACATTAGCAAATACGACAGCACTTGTAAATAATTCAATTTTCTTTTCATAAGCGAGTGTAAATATTTTTGCCGCATTATCATAAAATAATTTTTTATGAGCTAACAGATCGAAAATAATATCGGAATCAATGAAGGCGCTTTTCTTCATAAATCCTTCCTGAGTATATAGCGGGCCTTTTCATCTTCCCGGGAGAGTTTCATTAAATCGTCTTCAGATATGACCCCACTCAGGTTCTCAACCAATGGAGGATATTTTTTATATGAGATATTTTCATAAACTAAATTTTTAAAAAAATCTTCTACCAATCTGGATAAACTTTTATGGTTTTTTTCAGCATATTTCTTTGCCGAATTTATTACCTCTTGGTCAAGTTTTAATGTTAATTTTGTCTCCATAAAAATTCTCCTATACGTATAAAATAAAATATTTTATACGTTTAATCAAGGGGTAATCATCTTAATAGCGTGTTTTTAATGGTCCCAAGCCCCTGTGGTTCCTCTGGAACCGCCAAAAGTAAGACTATCATTTAGCCCGGCGGTAGTTTCTTTGCGGGTATTTGTATCCGCCCATACTGCATGACCGTCCCGGGCCAATATACCTATATCATCTCTGACTGCATTCCCATTACTTTGATCACTGGAATAACCTGTAATAATTCCGCCGTCCTTAATTAAAATTCCATCACCCGTATCAACCCCGCCGCCGATATTTGAAGCGGTATTATTAGCGATTAAACCACCGTTCATGATAAATGTGCCTCCGTTCCATATCGACACTCCGCCTCCGTCCTGAGCACTATTACCGGAAATGGTCCCGCCGCTCATGGTAAATGTACTTTCACCCACTACCGCTATCCCGCCTCCATCCTGGGCACTATTACCGGAAATGGTCCCGCCGCTCATGATAAAAAATCCGGAATTCATGCGTACGCCGCCGCCTCCGGTAGGTCCGGAAATATCTCTTAGATTACCGGTAATTACAGACCCAGCATTCATTTTAAGAGTTCCGCCTTCTATAAAAACCAATGCGGTACTGTTTCCATTATTACCGCGAAGAGTAATATTATTATCCAGAATTAATGTAACCTGAGAATCTACCGAAAACATCGAATCATCTGAACGAAGACTAATAGTACGATTCATGTTATCGCCTTTGAGAACTACAGTAATATCAACCGCACCTTTATAAAAAAATGTATAAGAATCAATGCTCTCATCAGAGCTCACCTCAACAAGATAAGTATTATGGCTGTCCGCGTTTCTATCCAGCCAGGTCAGTTTCGCAGCAAGACTGCCTCCCGGGACAATAATACCTGTGAATTCAGATAAAGCAGATTGCACTCCATTAACAGAAGACGATGTTTGTTGTGCCGTTTCTCCCGTAGTCTGATAAAGAATAGCAGTTCCAAAAAATTGGTTATACACCGCAGGAATCTGTTGTCTGTTACTGACCTGTGAAACATCCGCACCGGTACGGCGAAATAATTCATTTACTTCAAGACCGGGAGTTTTTAGGTTTTTAAGAAGCTGGCTGGTGAAAAGACCGTTCCTGCCTGTACCGTCAGAGGCGGTTTTGCCGGCGCTCGTTGCGTACACGATTATACTATCAGCGGGCTGATTTGTTACCACAGTTAATCCGCGGCTCATGCTGCGGCTCCATGCGGCGGGGAAATCCCGGCAGGCATCCAGAACAACAACGTTAAGTTTATTCCCCGCACTGTTTAATTCGGCCAGCACTGTTGAAACCGCAATCGCCGTTTCACCAAGATAGTTTTCATTAGGTATATCGGCTGTCGCAGGTATTAAATAATTTTCACCATTATATTGTACGCCATGACCTGCATAGAATACAAAGCCATATGTATCAATTGAAACCGAAAGCCGGTTTTTCAACCGGATAATAGCTTCTGCCATTTGGGCGCGGCTGCCGTCCAGCACTTTGTCTACAGTGAACCCAATACTTTGTAAAGCCTCTGTCATGTCATTGGCATCGTTTACAACGTTTTGCAATTTACCAAATGATGTATAATTCCCGTTACCGATCACAAGGGCATATTTTTGTTGCGCAAAAAGGTTCATAGCCAGTAAAAAAAACAGAACGGTTAATAGTTTTTTCACGGGATACTCCAAAATTCTTTATAAATAATAATAACACGCTATTGGCTATCCGGCAATCTGCTTTTTCAGGCCGAAATCAAGTTTCAATCCGCGGATTGTGGTTTTGCTTCCGGTAAGTTTGATGTAAATATTAAAATTTTGTTAAAAAGCAAAAAAAAATAATAAAAATCAATAATTTTTAATGAAAAAAAATAAATAAATTACATACATTTAAGCTATAGCTGCCCAAAAACCAGGGTGCAGCGGTCGTTTTTTATTACCGGAGGTAAAAATGAGGAAAGAATTGAAAAAATTACCTGGAATTATCATTATTACGGCATGTCTGGCAATAATATGCCTGGTAATAATAACGGCCTGTGATACACCTCTTGGACTGGGATTTAAAATCAATACAACAGTGCCTGTAATTTCCAATGTACCGGAAGGCAGTCAGCCGGGATCCTATCTCCGGGGTGAAAAAAATATAATTGTACTGGATGTTAAACAAGAATTCGGCATCAGTTCGGTATTTATGGAAATTTGGTATACCAACGAAGAAAGCAACAAACTGAGTAAAACAATTGGGGCCTTTAAGAACAACAAGGGACTGTGGGAAGTAAATATCGATACAACCGGTATGGCCGACGGTCCCATCAAGTCCAAAGTTACCGCGGTTGACAGGGACGGCAAGACAACCACAACCACAGATATGGTTTTTATTGTTAAAAATATTCCGCCGCAGATTGAGCTGACCATCCCAAGGATTAAGGGAAACAGCTTTGACGATTCAGATTTGAACAAAGTACTTAAGGAGGCTCCGCTATTCCAGGGAAGCGATATTATGGGCATCGCTACCGACGCGTTCGGGATCGAAGAAGGTTCTCCGCAGGTTTTGATTTGGCCCGCAGATTACCCGAACGTTGACATCAACGGTGTAGTCCGGGAAACCGATCCAAAGTGGGGCAAGTGGCGGGAAGCGGTTGACGAAAATTACCGGTCCCTGCGCGGCGGCGGCCTGAACGCGGTCCAGTTCCGCTGGCCCCTGGTTGAATTTATTAAGGACGGAGCAGGGTGGAGGCTGCCGGAAGGCAGCGAATTTTTTAATCCGCAAATTACCAAAGATTTACCGGTCGGTGTCTACCGCGTAAAGATCCGGGTGACCGACAGTTTTGGCACGGAAAATATCTATCCCAACAGGATAAACAACATTTTTTATTTATCTGACAAAGATCAGTCGCTAAATCATTATATCGAAATTAACCTTGCGGCGGCCAAAAATCCTTCAGTCAAATGGTTTGAATTTCCGCAGTACTATAACGGCTCAGGGGTTTTTACAGCAATCGCGGGCATCACTACTCCAAACGAAAGTATAAGCTCGGTCAGGGTGCACGCAAGCGGCAGTGCAGAAGCAGTATTTACAAACGCGGACAGCAGCTATGCAAAACAGGCGGACTTTGGAAACAACTGGATAATCACAATTGACGCGCAGGATATGAGGAAGATGCTTGGAATTCCTGAAGGCCAGAAAATGGCCTCCGACGTGATTCTGCATATTGAAGCAATTGACAACCTGGGCAACCGTACTGCCGCTTCCAGACAGTTTATTATTGACGATATTAAACCAACGCTGGAGTTTATTGAACCTGCGGCACTTATAAATTCCGGAACCGAAAATTTTGAACCTCCCAAAGTTACAAGCACAGTGACCATAAGGGGCGCTTCGATTGACAATCAGCGCGCCGTGCGTTTGTATTACGCCCTGGGCAAAACCGAAACAAACGCTCCGCTGGGTTACGCGTACAACGATCACAGCGGATGGACAGATACAGGACTTCATGACCGGCCTGCGGACAGCCATAAAGGTCTTAACGCCCGGTGGACCGGAAGCCTGTCCAACTGGAGCTGGCGGTTTGAGGACATTGCGGATTTATGCCAATACGAAAACTCCGCTTACTATCTTGAGGAATATGACGCAGGCGCCAACCTGTGGCTGCTGCCGATAAAATTTAAAGTAGTTGACGCGGCCGGAAACGTTAATATTTATCCGGTTGAATTAATTGTCGATCCTGACGCGGACAAACCCATGGTAAGTATCACAAGCCACAGCGAAAGACAGATAGTCGGCGGCCTTGTAAGGGTAAGCGGAACCGCGGCAGACAACGAATGGATTAATAAAGTTGAAATCAGGGTCACAGCACAAAGCGACAGCGGCTGCGGCACCGGCAATGCACCGGACATACCGGTTACAGGCGGCGTTTTTGTACCGGTCAGCATTACCGGCAGCCCGGGCGCCGCGGCCAACTGGTATTACAGCATAAACGAAAACGGCAGTCTGGATCCGCCCAAAGGCAAGACACGCGCGGTATTGCTGGAAGTCCGGGCCTGGGACGCTTCAATGTACAATCAGGCCGTGCCAAAAAATTATTCCGAAACACAGATGACGCTCGTGTTTGATTTATCTGTTCCTGTAATAGAAAAAATAACTTTAATCCGCGGTTCTCCGGATAAAATCGGGACAGCTTTTGAAGAACCTCTTTTACCCGCAACTATCGCCAAGGAATTTGTAACATTAAAGGCTATAGTCAGAGATGATTCCGGCATTACAAGCATAAAACTGCGCAGCCATACAGGCAATGCTGAATATTCGCAATATTCAGAATATATCGAAAAAAATACAGTAAACCTTGCTGAACCGTGGGTCGCGCCGCCCAGGGTACTGCACGGCGGTGATTATATTACAGCCGGTAAAAAATACTGGATCAAAGAATCCCATGGTTCTGACTTAAACGGTTTCCAGAACGAGGGCGATAAGTCTGACGGCAGGAACACGGTATTTACCGCGGCAAAAAGCGGTGTGTTTACAGGCGGCAGCGTTCTGGTTGAAGCAAACGCGGAAGACGGGACAACCCAATACTTTGAATATACCGTCTACATTCCGCTTGATACAAATTCAGCGGATACAAAATTATTTACAGGCGGCTGGTTTTTTAATTCCGCAGGAATCTGCGGTATTGATATCCAGGTACTGGACAATACCAGTCCAATGCCGTTTATCACTCTTGATACATTCACAATTCAGATTGACAACTATTACCCGGCGGCTTCCTTTGCAGGGAATCTCAGCGCGTCAGGAAATTACGCTATATACGGAAAAGCATGGGATACAGGTGACTCAAGTATAGGCGTCGCAGGACTGGCCAGGGTAGCCGTTTATTTTTCCCGCGAAGGTAAACTGATATCGTTTGCTGACGGGACACCTGGCAGCATAGCAGCCTGCAGCGCGGCAGCCGGCGGAATCTATGCCACAAACGAATACTTCATTGTAATTGACAGCAGCCAAAGCGGCCCTTACTCGCCGAGGTTTACCGGACCTCCGGCAGAAAAAGACTGGTCGGCAATTTACCCGACGGTGAACCTGTCCGACGGCCCGTTAACATTACATTATGTTGTTTATGACAGCGCAGAAAACGCGACACATTATTCAAAGGAAATTTACATTGCAAACAACAGGCCGGTAATTACAGGCATAACGCTTGGAACAGACATTGACGGCAGCGGCAATGTCCTGCCGGACGGATACGTTGATTTTCCGGCGGCTCAATACCCGCAGTTAATTACAGGCGAAGCGCTGGAGACCGGTTTCAGGGTAAGGAACAACAGGTTCAGCATCAGACTGAACATTGCTGGCGGCAACGGCAATAAATACTGCGGGGTCTCCCATGTATACCGCACCCAGAATGAAGGGGAAGCCGGTATCCCGGTCTCCGCAATTGTAAAGGGAGAAGTATATTCGATAGCCGATCCGGGAAGCGGAATCAACTGGATTAATTACGGGCTGTCAGGAACTCCGGCACGGGGCGTTATATTTATCGCGGCCCGCAGCCATTCTGAACTTGCGGCTGCTGGATTGATTACAGGATCCGGCGGCGCTGTTTATACCTACAGAACAGCCGGCGACCCGTCCAAAACAGCAAAGGAAGCAGATAATATAACGGACAGCGCCGAAATTGTTTTTACAGCCGAATCATTTATCGGCAAGGGCAGCATCGAAGATTCCGCAAAAAATCTTTTTAACGGAATAATGACTCCGCAATTTGACAGGATTTTTTTGGCAACGATATATGATACAACGGTTCCCGGGCATGACAAAGTAAACCAGTTATCCCGCGCTGTTTTAATAAAAATTACCGTCGACAATAATGACGAAACCGCGCCGGTTATTACCGTTAATCCTTTTTACTGGAACAGCGAAACAGATAACAGTCTGTACAGGAACAGCAGGAACAACGGCCATATTGAACTTGAGAATTATCTGCCGCTCAAGCCAACCGGCGTATCAGGCATTGACGATATGGATCCAAAAGTTTCCGGACGAATAAGCTTCAGGGGGACAGGTACAGACAACCACGTAATCGAATCAATAAAATTCAGAATTAATAATTTTAGGGGAGGCGCGGTGCTTACCGCCGCAGTATTGTGCGGATCGGAGTGGATCAGCAATTCAGCCTCGGAGGCGGATTTTGAAAATTACGGATGGAAATTTTATGCAGAAGGAATGCCGTCCCAGACAGGGCACACGGTCAACTGGCAGCTTGATTTTGACAGCGGCTTTATCGCGGATACGGTAATGGCAGACAATATTCTTACCGTATACGCGGAGGACAAGGCAAAGAACTCATCCAATCCGGGCGGCTTTATACAGACAGCGGGAAAAGCAAAAACTGCCCACTATCGTTTTGATACAGTGCCGTATATTACTGAAGTTATCACTTCGCTTAGCGGCGCCTATATTTCAAATCCGTCGGCTTTCAGCAGGTCGGCCCTGGGAGGTTATCCGGTCAGGGAGGAAGAGACTATTCTGATAAAAGGCTTTAACCTTGGAGGCGGCAGCGCGGTTGTAAAAGTCAACGGTCTGGCACTTGACGGCGCCGGAGCAGTTCGGACTGCAGCGCAGGCTGCCGCGGCGCAGATTACAGCAGCGCAGATTACCGCCAACATCAGCGAGCTCAACAGTCCGGCCGGGTACAATACTATAGTATCGGGAAATCTGGAAGTTATTGTTGCCGGAATTCCTTCGCTCAACAATTACAACAATAACAGCGCGGCCTGGAACAGGGAACCCAACAACCTCAACAATAACAACCTTACAGACGACCGCCGTCTTTACGTATGGAATACCGGCTGGCTGCTTAACCAAAGGGTAGTCCAGAGTCCCTTTATGCGGATGGCCCCTGATTCAACACGGTACATGAGTTACGGACTTTACGACGGTTTCGGCCGTTTCTATGTAAGAAGAGACAACGAACCTTCTTCCCATACCGCAGCAAAACAGGTCGAGTTCTGGGAGAACAGGTACCTCAATACTACTGTCGCGTTTGACGAATACGGGGACTGGTACGCGGCCGCTTCAAACATGACCGCGGTCAATTATCCGCATTTTACGTTTTACGCAAGGGACAAGGCCGGCGGTAACAACGGCGCTGCCGGCAGCAATAAACGTATCATAATGCGGATGGCCTACGCACCCAATCTTTTTGATGTTAACCGCGCCAGGATTCCGCGTCTTTTTGTTCAGAGCACTGACGGCCCGGTAAAGGGCAACAATTCAAAAGCGGTCAGAATTTTTATGAGTTATTACGACAACGGTTCAGGCGACAATCCCGTACTGTTCCATTACGGCACAGTAGGCGCTGATAATAATTTCCACGGCGATTTGGCAAGCAATAATAACAAGGGATTTGCAAGGCACCAGCAGGCGCAGGTAGTAGCCGACAATACAACCGCTTATAAAGGAAGCGCGTATACCGCGGTCGGCGCTCTCTCAAACGGACTTCCGGTAATCGCGTGGTACGACAGATTCAGCCAAAACCTGATGTTCTCGCACGGCGGCAGCGGCGATTCCAGCCCCCTCAACGGTACGGCTTTGGGTAAAACCTACAACGGTACAGACTCATATTTGATACCTGACAGCGCCGGTATCGAATACGTTTACGAAGCAGCCAATCACGGTCTGGTCTCCGGCGCCGGCAGCGCCAATAAATATCTGGTAATCGGCAGTGAAAATTCGGATCCGGCGCCGGCGCGGTATTTCGCCAGAAGAATCAGCGGCGCCAGATTTATTTTTGATACATCGGCGAACGGAACAGGATCAAACCAGAACAACGGACTTAACCTGGGCTCCTCAGTTACGATTAGCAGGCCGTGGTCGGCGGCGCAGGGCGCATCAGATCACAGCGGATCAGACGGCAGCGGCAGCAGCACAACGAGCTGGTATACTCTTCCTTCCGGGCACGGATTAAGCACCGGAGACCTGATCTACATAAGCACGGGAACAACAGCCGCCAACCACACTTTAAAAAAATATTATGTCAGGGCGGTTAACGGAAACAGGGCAAAATTTTCATCAAGGAACACTGCCGAACACAGCTATTTTTTAAAACAGTCAGGCAGTGCCGGCAATTATAATGTTTCTGTTTACATGCTGAATTCGGGCTATACTTTTAATGCCGAAGCCAGCGCGGAAAAATATTATTTTCCCAACAACAGCATTGCTTCCGGAAACACTGTAACAATCGGCGGCGCCGAATATACAGTTGCAGAGAGATGGAACGGAAACGGTACAAAAAATTTTAAACTTGCGGATCCGGAAACCGGAAAAACTGTTTCATTACCGGGAAGCAATCCGGTCATCTGGACATCGGGCGGCAACACAGTAATAACCGAAACAGGGTCGCCGTTAATTGCGGGGACCTGGCAGGGCAACGCGGTAAAAATTGCCGATTTCGCAGGCGCCCATGTCGACATGGCAGTAGACGCAGCGGACAATATACACCTCGCATATTACGACGTCCGCAACGGCGGTCTGCACTACGCTTATATACCTGCAATCAGCGCAAATACAACAACGGCAAGACCGGATACAAATCCCGCGCACATAAAAAAGGCTCGTGTTGATACATTCCTTTCAGCGGGAACCAGGCTGATGATCAATACACGCTGCGACGGAAACCTTCCCGACGGAAGCCCCAGATATGTACCCTACATTTCATATTTCCACGCTTCTTTTGCCGAGACCAAAAATTCCATAAGGGTAGCCTGGCGCAGGGATTTTACCGGCGGCGCTTTCGACGGGACCGATACATCAGACAGATTTACGGGAGCGTGGGAAGTAATGACAGTGCCGGCCGGAACCGTCCCGATGCCGGATGAATTTATTTGTCACGGTGTTCCGTCATCGCCGTACTGGAAAGTGCCCGGCGGATCCAGCGCTTTGCATTACAATAAAAGCATGAACAAGACAATCCTGGTCGGCTACATGACAACAGACTGGTACGAGGGTGCGGTATTAAAAGACAAGCTGTGGTAGAAAATAATTTGCAGAATTAATCATGGCCGGTGGATGAATATTGGTTGCCGATTACATCCACCGCCTCTTTTACTTCTTCGCTGATTTTTCTGACTACATCTTTTAAACTGTCCGGCTGAATATGATCAGGTTTAAGGAGTTCATAAGGTTCGGTTTCAAGAACCTGCGCAAGTTTTACCAGGGTATCGGCGCGGGCGAACTTCTGGCTGGTCTCAATGTCGCTGATGGTATTCTTTGAAACACCGGCTTTTTCCGCGAGTCCTTCCTGACTTAGTTTTAGAAACTTGCGCCTTGTCCGCACATTCTTACCAAAAATGTACAGCAAATTATGTTCTCTTTTTTTCATTCAATCCGGAATACTGAATTGAATTAAAAAATATAGCAACAAACTATAAAATTATTGGGTAATCTTTTGGCTGCATATGAATTTTTCCAGTTTGGGCAGGTTTTTTTAATCTCCGTTATTGGAATCCTGTCAGCTTCTCTTCGCATACTTCTTCATATCAAAGAAAACCGCAATAATAATTATGCTACCCTTTACCAGGTACTGGTAGTACGAATCAATTGCCATGAAACTCATTCCGTAATTGATGAGGCCCATGGTAAATATGCCGATGATCATGCCGCTCACAGTACCGACGCCGCCGCTCTGGGAAACACCGCCTACAGTGACCGCAGCTATGGCGTCCAGTTCCATGCCGTTAGCCGTCAGTGCATTGGCCAGGGCAAGACGGCTTGCCAGAAGTACCCCGGCGCAGCCGTAGAGTATACCGGCGTAAAGATACACGCTCACGAGGTCCCGTTCCACGTTGATCCCGGAAACACGGGCTGCCTGGATATTTCCTCCAATAGCGTAGAAGTTGCTTCCCTGTTTGGTGTGCCGCAGCAGCACCCATACAATAAACGTAATGACGATCACGTAGATTCCCAGAAGCGGGAACTGAAAAAATGAAGGGCCTATGGATGTCTGGGCAATGGCTTTGAAGTGATCTGTAAGGGAACTGACAATGGCCGCCCTGGTGTAGATGAGCTGAATGCCCCTCGCAATGACCATGGTTCCAAGTGTTGCGATAAAAGGCGGCAGCTTCCCGTAAGCTACGAGTACTCCGTTGAATAGACCAAAGACTGCGCCGGCTGCGATGCCTGCCAGAATGGGAACAATGAGCGGAAAACTCATGCCCGGAAAAATAGCGGTCGCCAGCCCCGGATCCTGGGCAAAGGAAGCGGCTACCGAAGCGGTGAGGCACACGACATAACCTATTGAAAGGTCGATGCCTTTGGTGATGATGATCATACCTACGCCGAGTGAGGCGAAAGCGCGTACAGCCTCGGCGATGATGAGGGTCTTCATGGAATCCCATGTTAACGCCCGGCCCCGGGTAAGAATGGAAAGAATGAATATCAGCGCCACGAAAGTTACAAATGTCGTGTACTTACTCAGGAATTCCTTCGCTTTAATTTTATTCATGTTCAAACCTCCGCTTACTTATGCAAACTTCGTCGCGCAGCGCATTATCGCTTCCTGGGTTATTTCTTCTTTTTCAAGCGTTCCCGTAAGCTGCCCTGAACACAGCACCAGCAGCCTGTGACTCATTCCTATAAGTTCGGGCATCTCGCTGGAAACCATGATGATGGCTTTGCCCTGTTTAACCAGATCCGCCATTATCGTGTAAATTTCGTATTTCGCGCCAACGTCGATACCCCTCGTAGGTTCGTCCATGATTAAAATATCCGGCAGGGTCATGAGCCAGCGGCTTAAAATCACTTTTTGCTGATTGCCGCCGGAGAGGTTCTGAATCAGGGTACCCATTGAAGGGGTTTTGGTTTTTAACTGCTTGTTTTGATCGGCCGTAACCCTGGCAATGGTTTTATAATCCAGAAGGCCGATCTTTGTTTTATAGTTCCCCAGTGAAGGAATGGCGGTGTTCAGCGTAATGTTGAGCAGGGGAAAAATTCCCGAATTACGGCGATCCTCGGTAACAAGTCCGATACCGGCCTCAATGGCGTTCCGGGGACGCACTTTTTTAAGAGCTTTGCCGTTCACCAGAATATCGCCCGAACCGATAGCCCTGATCCCGAAAATCGCTTCCACAAGTTCCGTACGCTGGGCGCCAACAAGGCCGCCTATACCCAAAATCTCACCCTTATGCAGCTCAAAAGAAATGTTCCTGAACGACCGGGGATTGACCGCGCTCAAATTCTTTACTTCCAGGCAAACCCCGCCAATGGTTGATTCCACTTGCGGGTAGCGATGGGTCAGATCTCTGCCGACCATAAGGGAGATGAGTTTGTCGCTGTTCAGATCCTGTACCGCGTAGGTACCGATTACTTTTCCGTCGCGCATCACGGTGACATCATCAGCGATCTTAAATATCTCTTCCAGCTTGTGAGTGATATATATAATCGCCACTCCTTTGGATTTCAGATTCCTGATAATATCAAAGAGGTGGCTTACTTCATTCTCGGTCAATGATGAGGTCGGTTCATCCATCACTACAATCGAAGCGTTATACGAAACCGCCCGCGCAATTTCACAGCCCTGCTGCTGGCTGATGGAAAGACTGGCCATTTTTACGTCCGGGTCAAATTCGTAGTTGAGTCCTTCAAGAAGAATCTTGGTATCGCGGTACATTTTTTTGTGATCGATCAATCCAATGGCGTTTACCGGTTCCCGGCCCAGCCAGAGGTTCTGGGCAACCGATCGCTGCGGCACATTGGAAAGTTCCTGGTGTATCATAGAAACGCCCATAGCCATAGCGTCGGCAGTACTGTTAAAACGGCATTCACTGCCGTTGAAGAAAATCTTCCCGGTATCCATCTTGTAAATACCAAAGAGACATTTCATTAGTGTGGATTTTCCTGCGCCGTTCTCCCCCATCAGGGCATGAACAGTTCCGCGTCTGAGGGAAAACGAAACATCGTCAAGAGCTGTTACACCGGCGAATTGTTTTGTCACCCCGTGCATTTCAAGAATATTTGAAGCCATTGGTGCTCCGATATGGAGAGTGGGGAGTGGATGGTGGGGAGTGGGGATAATTTTTAGCAATCTAAGATCATTGCCAAGAAACTTAGATTTCTAACCTCGCTCCCTACTCCCTACTACCTATTCCCCACTCCCTACAACCCTTTTCCTATTCTAATTCTAATGTGTCTTAAAATAATCGGAGGCCTTATCTACCGGCACAAAGGGCACCAGGTAGCATTGACCGATGATGGAAGCATCGTTGGCCGGAGCTTCGGTAATAGGGGTCGTGGCTGCCGGGGTTCCGCCTGCGGCATTGCCCGGCTTGTAGGTACCGGTAGCGCACTGGTAGATCACGTCAAAAGCTGCGGCTGACTGGCCAACCGCGTCCTGCAGTACCGTGGCGTACAGTTCATTCCTCTTCATGGAGGCGATGGCGTCGGCGGTGGCGTCAATACCGAAAACAGGAACGGTCAGCCTGGTGCCGTCGGAGGTATCGTCCTTTACAAGGCCGTTCTGGATCATGGACTGGACAGCGCCCAGAGCCATACCGTCGTTCTGCGCGGCGACCACGTTAAACTTGTCGCGGAAAGATGCGATCCATGCGTTCATTTTTTCATTGGCCTGATCCGGCGCCCAGTTGGCGGTGTCTTCAGCAATGATATTGACGTTATAACCGCGGCTCTGGAGTTCGGCCAGGAGTCCGGCGCGCCTGTTGACCTGCGCAGGATGGCCAATCTGGCCGTTGATCAGGATCATATTGATATTTTTGCCGGGCGCCTTGGCGGCGTTCTTGTCAAAGTAATCTGCAATGAGACCGGCCTGGTAGCGTCCGCCCACAAATTCCGGGGACGAAGCGTAGAAGAAGTTCTTGCCAACCTGGAGAGCTTTTACTGTGGGCTGGATGTTGGAATACGCAGCCGCCCCGCCCTTGGCCTGAATAAAAGCGTTCATCTGTTCCGAAAGTTCGGAAACAACGGGGATGATCACGAAGTATTTGTAACCCTGGTTAAGCAAAGTCTGAACCTGGGTAAGCTGAGTTGCCCCATCGCTGCGTGCATCCTGCACGTTGAGGTCGACATTGTTAGCAGCAGCCAGCTTTTTGATGTTATCCGAATAATCCTTTAAGAATTGTTCATCCATATTGCGCATCAGAAGGGCTATCTGGACCTTTCCGCTTCCCGCAGAGCTTTGCCCGCCGCCGCTGGCGAAGACCGCTGATGATACTGCAAGCAATACTACCAAAAACAAAGCAATCTTTTTCATTACATTCTCCTTAAAGCTAAGATTTTGAAGATCCGGTTTGAGAAATCGCCGATCCCTCTATATATGATTATAAGAGCTATTGCCCGGAACTGCAAGGAGAAATCACCGTACAATTTGTTTTATCTTTTTAAACGTTGACCATATTTTAAGGATAATTAATTCCGGTCAAATTTTAACTACTCCCTTTCCCATATTTTTACATTTATTTTATCTCCAAATTGTTTATTTATTTTTTTTGTAACAGTTCAGGACTTTATTAAAACAAAGTACATATTGTTATATGTAGTGGATAGCCTATTATCTCAAATACAATTGTAGCCGAAAAAAGTAGTATACTTATTATCTTGTAATACAG
>WQZG01000069.1 GCA_009780855.1 Treponema sp. | reverse complement strand
TTCACCCAAATCGATATTGAAATGTCTTTTACCGGCCGGGAAGAGATTCTTTCCCTGGTGGAAGGCTGTTTTGGCTATGTATTCAAAAAAACGCTGAGTTATGAACTGCCGGCCAAATTCAGGCGGCTAACCTACGAGCAGGCCATGGAAATGTACGGCTCGGACAAACCCGATCTGCGTTTTGGAATGGTACTGCAGGATTTTGCTCCGTGGGTTGCAGGCGGTTCTTTCCAGGCGTTTAAAGACGCGCTTAATTCCGGTGAAGAAGCCAAAAAGGCTGCTGCGGCAAAGGGCATTACAATTGCAGGCGGCGGAGTCAAGGCCATGGTTGTTCCGGGCAGCTGCGGCGGTAAAAAAATTGAATATTCGCGCAAACAGATCGAAGAACTGGAAGCACAGGCAAAAGTCTACAAAGCCAAAGGTCTTGCCTGGATGAAGGTCGCGGCCGCTCCTGCGGGAACCGGCTCCGGGGGCAGTGCCATCCCGGAAGGCGGCCCGGTCCTGGAAGGCGGGGTCTCAAAGTTTTTCGCAGACCAGGCGGCAGATATTATCAAAGGCCTGGGCGCGGCAGCCGGAGACCTCATACTGATTGTTGCGGATTCAAACCGCAAAATTGCCAATGTCGCCCTTGGCGCGGTGCGTTCCAAACTTGGAAGGGATTTGAATCTGGGCGATCCCAAAAATTTTGAATTCGCGTGGATCATTGATTTCCCGCTTTTTGAATTTAACGAAGAAGAAAATCACTGGGAAGCGGCCCACCACATGTTCAGTTATCCGCAGGAACAGTACCACGATATTCTGGAAAAAGATCCCGGTTCGGTAAAAGGAGATCTTTACGATCTGGTTCTCAACGGTTTTGAACTTGCATCGGGGTCAATCAGAATCCACGATCCGGAACTGCAAAAACGCATCTTCAATATTGTAGGTTATGATCCTGCCGAAGCCCAGTCCAAATTCGGCTTCCTGCTGGACGCGTTAAAATACGGCGCGCCTCCCCACGGCGGCATAGCGCCCGGCATTGACCGGCCGGTGATGCCGATGGCCGGAGAAACCACGATCAGGGAAGTCATTGCCTTTCCGAAGAATTCCTTTGCGCAGGGCCTCATGGATGGCAGCCCTAATGAAGTTTCAAAAAAGCAGCTTGAGGAACTGCATTTATCGGTAACACCGCAGGCAAAACCATAAGAACAGGCATGAAAGATTATCTGGATCTGTTCTTTACTTTTTTAAAAATGGGCTGCATAACCTTTGGCGGCGGTTACGCGATGATCCCGATAGTCGACAAGGAACTCATAAAAAAGAAAGGCTGGGTCACCATGGACGAGGTAATGGATTATTATACCATCGCCCAGATAACACCCGGAATAATCGCGATTAACCTTTCAACCTTTGTAGGTTATAAACGGAAAGGTTCTCTGGGCGGGATACTGACCACACTTGGTTTTATAATTCCGGGCACATGCTTTATTATCCTGGTCGCTTATTTTATCGGCAACATTATGGACTACCCTGTTGTAATCCACGCCTTCGCGGGTATCCGCGTCGCTGTCGGGGCGCTGATCCTTGATACAGTCGTAAAAATGGTAAAGGGTATTTTTAAGGACTGGAAAGCCCTGATTATCTATATTTCCGCTTTTATATTGTCCGCCGGCTGGGGCATATCTCCCATGCTCATAATTCTCGGCGCCGGCATTATCGGGCTTGCCGTTTACCTGCCGCCCCTGTTAAAAAAATCCAGCGGTAACGGGAGTTTAAAATGAACTTCCTTTACCTGTTTACAAATTTCTTCAGAATAGGTCTCTTTGCAATCGGCGGCGGCCTCGCGACTGTTCCGTTTTTGTTTGAGATAGCAGATTCATCGGACTGGTTAACCAGGGAGGCGATTGCCAATATGCTCGCGGTTGCCCAGTCCCTGCCGGGCGCCATAGGAGTCAACCTCGCCGCCTATGTCGGTTTTATACATTCGGGGCCGGCCGGCGGGTTTGCAGCGGCTCTTGGACTGGTAGCGCCTTCAATAATTATTATCATTATCATCGCCCGTATTCTTGACAGATTCAAGGAAAGTAAAATTATAAAAAGTCTGTTTACCGCGTTCCGCCCCGCGGCCGCCGGCCTGCTTTCCGCCGCCGGTTTTTCCGCCATCATGCTTTCGATCTGGAACGCTGCCGCTCCGGTCTGGTATGAATTTCTGCGCTGGAAAGAATTAATTTTGATGGGTGTGCTTTTCTTCTTAATTTATAAATTCAAAAAACATCCGCTGCTCTACATAGCCGGCGCGGGAGTAATCGGAATTATTCTGGGACTTTAAAGCTGCCTTCAAACCTAAAATTAAAAAAGCAATTCCTGCAAACGTTCCTTGATATTGTCCGGAATCGGAACCGTCTGTCCTGCCTTAAAATCATAATAAACAATAACCGCATTGCCCTTTACGCAGAGTTGATCCTTTTGCCAGGCTTCGTGATAAACCGTGAATGACTTTGTGCCAATCCGGCTGACGCCAGACCTGATCTCCACATCATATCCAAAAAACATCTGCCCCACAAAATCATAATCTGTGTGGGCCATGATTAGGGGCCAGCTTTCGCGGGATACAGTTAAATCCGGAGAAAAAATTCTGAAAAAAGGATTCCTCGCAAGCTCAAACCAGGAAGCCGGCAGAGTGTTGTTTATATGGCCGAGTATGTCGGCGTCCCCGAACCTGGGGCTTATATTTAAAGTAAAAATTTTGGATCATCCCGGAGGCCACTTAAGGCTCCGCCCCCCGAGTATGTGAATATGAAGATGATCCACAGTCTGACCGCCGTCCGATTTACAGTTGATTACCAGCCTGAAACCGTTTTCCCCGCAGCCGAGTTTTGCAGCCAGCTCCTGCGCCTTAAACACAAGACTGCCCAAAATTTCAGTATCGCCGGCTTTGGTCTCTGATAAATTGGAAATATGGCGTTTTGGAATTACAATAAAATGAACGGGCGCTTTGGGATCGATATCATAAAACGCAAGCATCTGCTCATCTTCGAATATTTTTTTGGAAGGAATTTCTCCCCTGATGATTTTACAAAAGATGCAGTCATCTCCATTACCCATTATCATTCTCCCCTTAATCTGCGGACCGTATCAAGGGCCAGCATATACCTTTGCGGACTGACATAATCCGGAATCGAATTGCCGCTGCCGATTGCCGTCCCCCTGCCCTTTTTTTCGCAGAGCCGGTAAATATCGGTTGTATACGCGGCCAAATCAACGGAACTGGAATCGCAGAGGGCGTCGGTGTCCAAACCGCCGAAGTTCCCGATTCTGCCGCCGTAATCATCCAGCCATTTGGAGTACGGAGAAATTACATCTTCGTTGGAATGTTTGGCGTCGATCCCGGCATCCGAGATGATATCATCCATTACATTAAAAATACAGCCGCAGGAATGCAGAAGGAAAGGCTTACCCGCCGCGTGAACCAAATCCACAACGCGCCTGTATTGAGGGATAATAAATTTACGGATATCCTCGGCATCAAGGAGGGTGCTGGACTTGAATCCCAAATCATCTC
The DNA here is from genome assembly GCA_009780855.1 of Treponema sp. Taxonomy (GTDB): domain Bacteria; phylum Spirochaetota; class Spirochaetia; order Treponematales; family Breznakiellaceae; genus WQZG01. Next base: position 16,761 of record WQZG01000069.1, on the reverse strand, counting down.
CCATGCGGCAGACACAAAAGAGGCCGCCGAATTCGGCCAGGAACCTTTTCCATATTGATGCCAGCACATCGCCGGTTTTGGCAAAAAGACCCGCGTACAATTCGCTGTCATCGGCTTTGATATAGCAGAGATTTTCGAAACCGGTGATATCCTGTACACACTCAAAAATTCCGTTCCCGACGCCGCCTATGCCCTTCATACCCGGCGGCAGGGCAACGCCGAACGCGCGGAAATTTTCACTGTATTTATCGAAGAAAATATCCGGAATTTTATCCCAGGGATATTTTTCAAAATCCGCGCGGTTTTTGATAACTCCGGGTTTGTGGCCGCCAAGGGCGCCGCTGCCGGGCATCACAGAACCTGTACCGCATTCGTAGCTTACAGTATCGTATCCGCAGTCTTTAAAAAATCCGCAGTAATTGCGGAAGAATTCGATTTTATCATTATAACCGCCCCGGAAAAGATCACTGAATTTTTTCCCTGTTATGGTTTCCATTATACGGACGGAAATCATATGTTCATAAAGCGGCATACGCGCAGATTTTTTGTTAAGGGCCGCGCTGAGAATATTGTTATAATCTGGAACAAACCCGGACTTCATATGGAAATAATTGTAGCAATGAAAGTTCTTTGATTCAATTGCCGCGGGCCTGCGTGTCGGCGGGCCTGCGTTTTTTCGATGTCTGCGTATCACTGCATGCGTGTCATAACACACTTTGACAGCGCTTCATCCATAGCCTGCAGAAATCCGGAGCTTGATACTGTCGCCCCGGATACCGCGTCCAAATACAGATCACCGGTATCCAGAACAAGATCGCGCAGTTCTTCCATTGCGGCAGCCGCGTAATCATCCTCATCGTTTTCCAGTATATCGATATCTTCGATTCCGTTTTTGGACACAAAAACCTGTACCCTGATATCGCCTCTGTAGCCCCTGCCGCAGCCTTCATAAACACCGGGCGTGTAAAGGACCTGTCCGCCGGTAAGGCAGCCTGCCAATACACAAAATGACATGAACAGTAAAGTGTGTCTAATATAAATTATTTTCAAGGTCTTTTGATCTCCCTTGCACCTATTACGGAAACAAGTTGTGTTTTGCTTGTGTTTTATTAATTTTTTTTCAAAAATTTTATTGACATAAATTAAGAGTATAGCTATACTAAAAATCTGTTCTACAGAGGCTTTTAATGGAAAATACCGATCCATATAAAACCAGAAACCGTGCACTTCTGTTAAAGGATTTGTACAGGGATCGATGGTTATATATTTTCCTTATAATACCAATTGCTTTTTATGTAATTTTTAAATATGTACCCATGTACGGCGCGATTATTGCATTCAAGGATTTTAAAATCGGACTGGGAATTGTCGGATCGAAATGGGTGGGATTTGCGCAGTTCGAACGTTTAATTAAATCACCGGATTTTTATAAAATTTTAAGAAATACATTGCTCCTTAATATTTACGCCCTTGTGTTTGGTTTTCCGGTTCCGATAATCCTTGCAATACTGCTCAATGAAATTGGTTCCAAACTTTTTAAAAGAATAAATCAAAGCATACTTTATTTGCCGCATTTTATTTCATGGGTAGTGCTTGCCGGAATTTTTATTCAGATGCTTTCTCCCAGCACCGGAATAGTAAACATGATTTTAAGGGCCGCCGGTATTAAACCCGTTTATTTTATGGCTTCCAATTTTTGGTGGCCTATAATGTTTGTAATTTCAGGAATTTGGCAAAGCTCAGGCTGGGGATCAATAATTTATCTTGCGGCTGTTTCCGCCATTGATCCTGAATTATATGAGGCGGCCCGCATTGACGGCGCCAATAAATTCAGGCAGATATGGCATATTACACTGCCCGGAATCAAGGCTACCATCGCAATTTTATTGATACTGCGAATGGGTTCCATGATGGATATAGGATTTGAACAGATTTATAATCTGCAGAATTCGGCTGTTTATGATGTATCTGATGTCATTTCAACCTATGTTTACAGGGTCGGCATAAGGGGAGCGCAATACAGTTACACTACCGCAATAGGTCTTTTCCAGTCAGTGATTTCGCTTGTCCTTGTAGTCAGTACCAATAAAATCACCCAGATGATGGGCGAAAACAGTTTGTGGTAATAATCATTTATGAAATTATCTCCGGGCGAAAAAGTTTTTTACATAATTAATTACACAGTCCTTACACTGGTTGCGCTGGGCTGCCTTTACCCTTTTGTTTATATTATCGCTACATCTCTGAGTTCAAGCAGGGCAGTAAATTCCGGAGAAGTTTTTTTATGGCCGGTGGAAGTTAATATACAGGCGTACAAGCAGCTCCTTCTTGACGGGCAGATTGCAATATCCATGAAGAATACGGTAGTCATCACGGTTGCGGGAACCGCCATGTGCATGTTCACCACAATATTATGCGCGTATTCACTTTCAAAAAAACGTCTGCGGTTTCGCGGCGTTTTTATGGGCATAATTGTTTTTACAATGATGTTCAGCGGCGGCCTTATTCCCAACTTCCTTTTAATCCGCAATCTGGGTTTGATGAACACATACTGGTCACTTTGGCTTTCGGGGCTGCAGAGTACTTACAACATGATTGTATTGCGTACATTTTTCCAGGGAATTCCGGACAGCCTTGAAGAAGCGGCCCAGATAGACGGCGCAAGTGATCCGTATATACTTATACGCATTGTACTGCCGTTATCAGGCGCCGCGCTTGCAACCATTACCCTGTTTTATGCGGTAGGCTGGTGGAATATTTATTTCAACGCAATGATGTATATTTCTTCATCAATGAAATATCCCCTTATGGTAAAACTGCGGACAATGCTGGATACAGCGCAGATGCTGACTGTGCAGGCTCAGACCGGCGGCGGCGGTGCAATCGAATCAATAATGGTTGCAGCCGAATCATACAAGGCCGCAACGATCCTGGTTTCGGTATTGCCCATAATGCTTGTCTATCCATTTTTACAAAAATATTTTGTAAAGGGCGTAATGATTGGTTCAGTAAAAGGTTAATTAACTTTGGATACAACGGCGCTTGTGAGCCGCTAAAATTTATATGGAGGCAAAGCAATGAGAAAAATTTTGGTTCTGCTGCTGATGGCAATTTCGGCAGCACTGGTTTTTGCATCGGGAGGATCACAGCAGGGAGCGGTATCCGGTACCGATCCCTATGCCAACGCTCCCAAAGAAATTTCGATGACGCTGCTGGACCGCGGTCTGGTACCCGCTTCGGAAGGAACCATGGCAGATAACCGCTGGGTTAGATGGATTAATGAAAATTCACCTGTAAAAGTTACAATGGTTCCGGTGCCGCGCAATGGATCAAGGGATGCCATTACTGCTCTTTTCGCGGCCGGCATGGCGCCTGACATTGTCTGGGAATATAACAAAATCACCATGGATATGTATTACGATCAGGGTGTTATTCAGCCTGTAGGAGATTATATCCAAAAATATTCCACCGCCTATAAAAAATATCTGGAAGACAACGCCGATCTGGTTTCCTACTGCATCGCGCCGGACGGCAAACAATACGGTATGACATCAAGACGCACCATCCAGAGTCTTGTAAACCAGGGCATCTTTGTCCGGCAGGACTGGCTTAATAAATTCGGAATGAAGATTCCTACAACAACAGATGAAGCCCTTGCTTTTATGCGCCGGGCAGTCAACGAAGATCCTGACGGCAATGGTCTCAAGGATACCTGGGGTGTCGGCACCGATTACAGCTGGCCGATTGTATGCAATGCGATGTTCGGCAAACCATCCGGAGATTTCAACGTAGTAAACGGCCATTTTGTGGACTGGTATTCCACTCAGGGTTATCATGACGCCCTGGCTTTTATGGCGCAAGTTTACCAGGAAGGGCTTATTGACCCGGAATATATAACCGACGGCCCCAACTTTACCAGGCAAAAACAATTTATGGTAACAGGTAAAATTGCCATGCGTTTCCAGGGTATTGGTTTCCAGGGCGATTATTATGACTTTATCAAAAACGTACCCAACGCTGATTTTGTTCCCATAGATCCTTTGACATCAAACCAGGGCAAATTCGGATTCGGGCAGGAAGTACCTTTCCTCAAGATGTGCGTTATGAACAAGGCCGCAAAGAATCCCAAGGCCATTATGGAATACATGGACTGGCTGATCACTGACGGTTATTTTACACTTAGCTATGGTCTTGAAGGACGGCACTACAGGCTGGTAAATGGAGTACCGCAGGTAATTGACGCTGATCTTAACCGGGTTGAAGTTGATTATATAAAGGGAAATTCGGAATTTGCGCTTGTGGACAATCTCCAGATGACACTGGACTGGATTCCGATTCAGGCAGCACAGGATCCGATCAGTCAGGATTGGGCGAAACGTTATGCAGCGGCAGTCGGAAAAACATTGAATACTCCGTACCTCAGGTATGTTCCCTATGAACCGACAAGCCCCGCGATTGAAGCTTTTAATCTGGCGACATCGGGACTGACCACCCAGGTTAATGCACTCGAAACCGCAATCATGATTGGAAGGCTCTCTGTTGACGAAGGCCTGCGGCAGATAAACGAGTATAAAAAATCGGTGGGCTGGGACGCGGTAAATGCGGAGAAGGACGCCTGGTATCAGGCAAACAAGGGCCTTTTCGCAGGTTTTAGTGTAAAGTAAATTTAGTGTAAATAAGGTTTACAGGGGCCGCTGGTATGACAATAAATCGAATGCAATTAATGGACTATCTAAGGGAAGAAGCCGAATCACGTCTTGCTTTTTTAATGAAATATCAATTCGACGATGACAGTCCGTTAAGCGGCGCGGTCCCTGAGCCCGATCGCCTTTGCCCTCCGTTTCCCAGGAATCTTTCAACAAGGCTCCTGGATATGATCGCCCTTTGGATAAATCCGGCAAGCAGCTATTATGCTGATCCGGAAATACCGCAAAGGGCACAGAGGGCTTTGGCTTATTTAAAACGCGAACAGCGTTCGTCAGGCAACATCGATCTTTGGGATTGCAATTTCGATTCCGCGCCGGATTCAGGTTTTTTTATCTGGGATTTACTCCCGCTATACCGTCTCCTGGAAAAGCCGCAGATTGCACTGCCAGAAGGAACTGAATTGCCTGCAGTAATAAAAGAGCACGCAGGTATTATCGCAGCAGAAGTAAAATCCCTAATCCTGTCTGTTTTGGAAGGACTTAAAAACGGAGGATTTCATACAGCCAATCACCGCTGGGTAATGGGGTCCTCGCTAGCTGCCGGTTATAAATTTACCGGAAATCAGGCATATATGGACAGGGCAATGCAGTACTTTGCCGAAGGTATTGATTGCAGCACAGACGGCGAATATTCGGAACGGAGCGCAATTTACAACGCAGTAAACAATCAGGCCATGATACTTCTCTATGAAGAGCTGGGCGATAAAAAATATCTCGAATACGTAAGCAAAAATCTTCGTATGATGATTTATTATTTTGAAAATGACGGAAGTCTATTTACAGGTAATTCCACGCGGCAGGATCGCGGAAAAAAAATGTATGCGGGCCGTTACCTGTATCAATATTTATATATCGCAAATGTTTTACATGATGAAGAAGCCGCCCGCATGGCCGCATATATCGCAGCCGATTTTATAAAGTACCGGCGCCAGGGCAGTCCGGATTGTTATCCTTTTTTAATATTGCATCCCGAGTTGAATTTACAAAAAACCGCAGTCACTTTTTTTTCAATCCCGGATTATAACCGATATTTTAAATCATCCGGCATAGTACGTTATAAAAAAGGAACCTTTGGTTTCTCGTTAATACATGACAATCCCGCGTGGTTATTTTTTAATACAGGCGCATTAAGCGCGTATTGCAGGATCAGCATGGGGTATTTCACTTACGGCCATGTAAAAATAGACAAGCTTGAAACCATAAAAGACGGATATCGGTTTGGGTTTCACGCCTCAAGCTGGTATTTTGAGCCGCTGGATAATCCCGAAGGAAACCTTGTCAATTTCCGCGCAGAGGATCATTCGATAAGGAATAAACAACATCCGAATTACAGTGATTTGACAGTTACTGTACGTACAAATGGTAATGGGATCGATCTTGAATTTGCGGCCTCGGGCATTAATGGAGTCCATTACTGTTTTGAATATATACTGCCGCCGCAATTGCCGGTATCCGGCGATCATTTTGCAATATATCCCAAACCCGGAGATTATATTCTCATAAAGGACGGAGGAATTACAATCAGGGATGAATTTAACGGCTTTAAAATAAACGGCGGTTTCGCGGACACCGAATTATTCGCGGTAAGCCGCAATGCAGAGGCCCGCAGCACAGAAGGCTTTACCCTTTATATGAACGGGACTTCTCCTTTTACACGGACAGTTTCCATTAATCCCATTTAGCGAAATTCCGTTCAACAAAAACCAATGGAGCACCAATGGAATTTACAGTCGCCTGCAGGGAAGACTTTCCGCAAATCCTGGAATTGTACAAACAGTTAAATCCAACCAACGATAATTTTCCGGCAGATAAGATTAACAAGGTCCTGGATAAAATACAAAATTCAGATATCAGATATTTTATTGCCAAAGACGGCAGTACAATAACCGGCTGCCTTTATATCGCCATTATTCCCAATTTAACTTTTAACGGCCGCTCAATCGGTTACATTGAAAATGTGATTACGCATGAGCAATACCGCCGCAAAGGTATCGGGGAAAAATTAATGGAGATGGCTGTTGAATACGCAAAAAGTAGCGGATGTTACAAAGCAGTACTGCAGAGCGGTATCAAACGGAAAGAAGCCCATTTGTTTTACCAGGCGCTGGGTTTTTCCGGAGATACCAAGAAAGCTTACGAGCTTAGATTTTAACCGTAAAAATTATAACTAAAAATATTGAACCAAAAACCCATACCCCGCAAACAGCAGGGTATGGAACCCAAGCCGCGAATCACTTCCCCGAAATTTGATTCATTCTCGCGTAAGCGGCCCGATCTACCGCAAGCAACTGGTCCGAACCCAGTGTTTTAAGGTTCCGCACATAGGTATCCCAGTCTTTCTCAATATCAAGCTGCCCTGTGGAAAACTGTGCCAGAGTCTGCTCTACATAATTTCTAATATTCGTCCGGGTTTCTGCCCATTGCTGAGTTTCGGCGCTGGTAAAAATCAGATCAACCGGATATTCTGCCGGTTTAAACGGGACCATTTGAATAATGGCCTGCCCGTGGAGATACGCCGGAAGGAGCGGATCACCGTTCCAGGCATTGCTGGATTTGCGGTTAAGATAGTCAATACCAAACTCGGCTTTCCACTGCGCGTTGGTTACGACATTGCCCCATGTTTGTATAAGTGTTACCAAATAGGGCTCAATGCCAGATTGATCGCCGTAAAGTCCAATTTCACCTGGAAGCGCTACACGCCAGTCCCTACCTTTAAGACCATTGTTGGTAAAGAGGTAAAGATCCGGATCCGATGCCATGGCATCCAAAAAGCGGAAAGCCGCTTCCGGGTACTGGCTGTTTGAGGAAATAGCCCAGGGGAATATAGGAACTTGCTCAAAATAGGTAGTAGTGGCGAAACCGCTGGGACCCTGTACAATTGGGATTGGTTTATAAACCGCCCGCGCGTCAGCGTCATAAATACCGATACCGCCGGACACAGCAATCCCTACTTTATGAGGATTGGCATTGACCGTAGCCGCCAGCGTTACGGCGTTTTGTGTAATTGCGCTTTCATCGAATAATCTTTCATTGTACAGTTTATAGAGGAAGCGTAAGGCATCCCGGTACTCCGGTGTGTCGTAATTGTAATAAAGCTGGCCGTTCTTTACAAACCAATACTTATCGGTGGACGCATAATCATTGTAAAAATACTGGTTGGTGATCCATTTTAGAACTTGCTGCCTCCAGCCGGTGGCGCCGGTAATGGGAATTTCATCGTTCTTGTCACCGTTGCCGTTCACATCGTTATCGCGGACACCGATTAGGTATTTGTAAAACCAATCCTGCGTAGGAATTTTTCCTTTCCCGCCGCCGCCGGTCCAGTCATCAGAACTCATTCCGAGTTTTTTCGCAAAGTCATCATTGTACCATGCACGGGCGGCAAAAGAATTGGAATAATCAGTGTTATAACTCATATACCCCCAGATGGTACCATCGTCGGCAGTTCCATACAGCCACGGATCAACGCCGCTTTTGGCCGCACTGGTCTGCGCAACAGCCTTGTTGGTATAAAATCCCAGATTCTTGATGTAATCATTCAGGGGAATTATCGCACCGGCCTGCCCGTATGCTTCACGTTTAGCCTGGTCCGCGATCCCCAGCTGCAGCATAAGATCAGGCAGCTTATCGCCGGCAGCTACCTGCAATCCCAATTTTGTCTCACCGTCTGTTCCGGCATCATACAGAATAAAGCTCAGTTTGACGCCTGTCATTTTTTCAAGGTACCTGGTCAAATCATTATCGTAGTAATCCGATACCTGGATATTTACGGGCATACCAAGTGTCAGGGTAATCTGATTCTTTACAACCGGCAGAGTACCCGGCTCCGTCAAATTCTGGTCCTTAATCCGGAACGGCCCGGATGCCGCCGCTGCGGCCGGTGTCCCGGTATTCTGATTGCTGCCGCCGGCGTAAACGGCGGATGAAACCAGAACCAATACCAATACCGTTATTACGATATTTAGTAATTTTTTTCTCTTTATCATAATAAAACTCCTGAAAGAAAAATTTAAACCAATTATACAGGAATTGTCCCAAAATTACAATTGTAAAACAGTATTACAACAATAGCCGGTTCCGGCGAACGCCGGGTTTTTCAGAACTTATCCTAACCGCGTTTCCCTTCTATAAATAATCCCGTTTATGTATAATAACTGCAGGAGTAAATTATGGCCCTAAACTGCGGTATTGTCGGGCTGACAAATGTCGGCAAATCCACCATCTTTTCTGCCCTGTGCTCAACGCCGTCCTCTGCGACCAATTATCCGTTCAGCACGATAGTACCGAACATCGGCATTGTGGATGTACCGGATCCAAGACTGACCAGGCTAAGCGATATTTTTAAACCTAAAAAAACAATTCCTGCGACAGTTGAATTCGTCGATATCTCCGGTCTCAAAAAGGGCTCGTCAAAGGGTGAAGGCCTGGGCAACCAATTCCTGTCGCACATACGCGAAGTTGGCATCATAGCGCACATAGTCCGCTGCTTTGACGATCCCGACGTCGTGCACGTTACCGATCATATCGATCCGCAGTCCGACATCGAAACTATCGACATCGAACTGGCGCTCGCCGACATGGAGACTTTGGCAAAACGCAGGGAACGCGCCGAACGCGGTCTCAAGGTACAGAACAAGACCGAACAAAAAAACAACGAACTTGTGCTGAATATACTTGACCGGCTAAGCCCGGTTCTTGAGAACGGCAAACCGATCCGTTCCGTTCCCTTGACCGAAGAAGAAAAAGCCGCAATTTATGACTGCCATTTTATTACGGCAAAGCCTTTAATATATGTATGCAATGCCGATGAAGCCGGAATGAAATATTTTACCGCAAGTGAAGCTGCCGCCGCCGGCAGCGCCGCACCGTCATCCGCCGGGACATTTGCCGCCACCGCCAAAAACGCTCCGCCGTCAGCTGCCTACATTGAAGCTGTAAAAAAACACGCAGCAGCCGAAGGCGCCCCGGTTGTAGTCATCTGCGGAAAGTTTGAAGCCGAACTAGTCGGCATTGATGACGCAGGCGAAAAAGAAGCTTTCCTTGAAGAACTTGGTTTAAAGGAACCGGCCCTTTCATCATTAATACATGCAGTTTACAAACTGCTGGGTCTGCGCACATTTTTTACCGCAGGCGAAGACGAATGCCGTGCGTGGACTATACATGCCGGAGAACCCGCGCCCAAAGCGGCAAGGGCCATCCACACGGACTTCGAAAAAGGCTTTATCAAGGCCGAAGTCTATACCTTTGACGACATTGTCAAATACGGTTCCGAAGCCAAAATCAAGGAAGCCGGCAGATACCGCATTGAAGGCAGGGAATACATAGTCCAGGACGGCGACGTCATGTTTTTTAAGTTCAATGTTTAATTGGGTATTTTTCTAAAAAAAAATTCGCCGGAAGTAATGCATTCCGCAACTTAATGCCGTATATAGGCAGTATTTTGCAAGGAGTGCATAGATGGCTTATAAAATAAAGCTCTACCTGGAGACTACTGTCTTTAATTTTTATTTTGCGGAAAAAGATGGAATAAAACGGCAATATACACATATGCTGTTTAAAGCCATTGAAAACGGAAAATTTGATGTATTTGTTTCAGAATATGTGATTGGTGAAATCCTGAGGGATACCTCTATAAAATCTAAAAAAATGAGAGCTCTCATTGACAAGTATGTTAAAAATACATTATATGTTGATCAAAGGACTCTAAATCTGGCTGATTTATATATCAAGAACGGCATCATTCCATTAAAATATTTAAATGATGCCAGGCATATCGCTTTGGCGGCAGTTAACAAATTGGATTTTATTGTGACATTCAATATGGGTCATATTGTAAAACCAAAAACAATGGTTGGGACAGGTTTTGTTAATTTACTTTATGGATACCGTCAAATAGGTTTATGTACGCCAACGGAGGTAATTGAATATGGCCAAATATAAAAACGCAGAAGCTGAAGAAAGGGCCATAATAAGACGGCATCGTACATACTCTGCTAAGCTGGCAAAAAAAATGGAAGGTATGACAATAAAGGAACAGGTTGCCTATCTAAATAAACTCGGAGATGAAGCCATGCGAAAATTGGGTCTTTCCAGTAAATATAAAGAAACCGGAGAACCATAAATTATAGGTATCATTAATATTTAAATAATCCAGAGAAATGAACAAATACGAAGTCCTGCAAAAATACTTCGGGCATACAACGTTCCGGCCCGGGCAGGAAGAAGCGATCGATGCAATCATGTCCGGCAGGGATGTTCTTGCTGTAATGCCCACGGGCGCCGGGAAATCAGTCTGCTACCAGATACCGGCGCTCATGTCTGCCGGCATGACCATTGTAATATCTCCGCTGATATCCCTGATGAAAGATCAGGTTCAGGCGCTAAACGCCGCAGGATGCCGGGCTGCTTTTCTCAACAGTTCGCTTACTCCTGCCGAATATCATCGGACCATTGAACAGATCCTTGGCGGAGAAATCAAACTCCTCTACATGGCGCCGGAGAGACTGCGGGTCAACAGCGCTGCCCAGCCTGAAGACTTCATTCACAAAAGTAAAATACCTTTGGTCGTAGTTGACGAAGCCCACTGCGTTTCCCAGTGGGGCCACGATTTCAGGCCAAGCTATCTTGACATAGCAGGCTTTATCAAAAGCATAAAACCGCATCCGGTTACGGCTGCGTTCACGGCTACCGCCACGGTGAGGGTGCGCGAGAATATCCAAGAACTGCTTAAGCTTGCAGACAATGCCTTTGTCCTCACAACCGGTTTTGACAGGCCCAATCTTTTTTTTGAGGTACAAAAACCTGAAGACAAAAAATCCGCGCTGATCAGGTACATCGGGAAACAGGAAACTTCAAGCGGCATTATATACTGTGCGACGCGCAAAAATGTGGAGGAAGTTCACGCACTGCTTGAGCGGCGCGGCTTCTCTGTGACGCGGTATCACGCCGGCCTTGAGGACGCGGAGCGCCGCAAAAATCAGGATGATTTTCTTTATGACCGTAAATTGATAATGGTAGCGACCAACGCCTTTGGCATGGGCATCGACAAGTCCAATGTTTCGTATGTGATTCATTACAATATGCCCAAAAATATCGAGAGCTATTACCAGGAAGCAGGACGGGCCGGCAGGGACGGAGAAAATGCCGACTGCATTCTCCTGTACAGCGGCCAGGATGTGCGCATCAACGAATTTCTCATAACAAACAGCGAGGACGGCAGCAAAACTGAAAGGGCAATGCAGGCGCACAACCTGGAGCTCCTTAAGCAGATGACTTTTTATGCGACGGGCAAAGACTGTCTGCGCAGGCGTTTGCTCTCTTACTTCGGCGAAGAGGCGCCTCCATACTGCGGACATTGTTCAAACTGTCTTACTGAATTCGAAGAAACCGACATCACTCTGGAATCCCAAAAAATTATCTCTTGTGTTTACAGACTCAGGCAGCGGAACCGCAGCTTTGGCAGGAACATGATCATCGACATATTGCGCGGCAGCAAAAGCGAAAAAATCAGAAGCCAGGGCCTTGATACACTAAGCACCTGGGGCATAATGACGGATACCGCGGTTAATCAAATCCGGGCAATTATGGATTTCCTGACAGATGAAGGATATTTGGTTAGCAGCGGAGACGAATACCCGGTTATAGGTCCGGGCAGAACAGAAAAAATTTTAAGGAATGAAATTAAACTGACCATGATGCTGCCAAAGTACCGGCAGCAGGAATCCGGCCCGCGGACTTCTGTAGAGCTGCAGGCGGCATCAACTGAAAAATCTGGCGAACTTTTTGACACGGATCTTTTTGCCAAACTAAAGGGACTTCGCAGGGAAATCGCGCAGAGCGAAGGTTTTCCGGCATTTGTTGTCTTTTCCGATGCGTCGCTGCGTGACATGTGCCGCAGGCGGCCTGTGACACTGGTGCAATTTTCTGCGGTAAACGGAGTTGGCTCGGTAAAACTGGAAAAATACGGTGAGGCTTTCACAGAGTTAATCCGCGGTTATCTTGATACAAACGTGAAAAAAACTTTACAATAATTATTGCAAACGAAAATGGAGGTTAGGAGATATTATTATGGCAAATCTTAAAGGATCCAAAACAGAAAAAAATTTAATGGAGGCATTCGCCGGAGAAAGTCAGGCGCGGAACAAGTATACATACTTCGCCTCCAAAGCGAAGAAAGACGGCTATGAACAAATCGCCGCCATTTTCGAAGAAACCGCGGACAACGAAAAAGAACACGCCAAAATTTGGTTCAAACTGCTTAACGGCGGCGACACTCCCGCCGCAGCGGAGTGCCTTAAAATGGCCGCCGCCGGCGAGCATTACGAGTGGACCGATATGTATAAACGCATGGCCGAAGAAGCTCATAAGGAAGGCTTTAACGACATAGCGGTCCTCTTTGAATCGGTGGCTGCGATTGAAAAAGCGCACGAGGAACGTTACCAAAAACTGTCCCGGAATATTGAAAATGGTTCTGTGTTTGCCAGGAAAGAGAAGACCGTCTGGATTTGCCGTAACTGCGGTCATATAGTGGACAGTGAAACCGCCCCGCAGAAATGTCCTGTCTGTTCTCACCCCCAGGCATACTTTGAACTGCGCGTTATAAATTATTAATTACGCAATTTACGAAAAAAAGAACAAAAATACGTTAAATAACGAAATTTTATCAGTAAAAATACTCGTTATTTAACGTAAATTTAATAAATTTTATATGAAAATTAAATTAATTTCTTACGGAATAGAATAAGATTGTTCCTAATGGCAATAAATATTACGGATGTCTAAATGGCAGAAGCTGCGATATGTCAAAGCTGCCGGCGGTCTTAAGCAGCAGCGCGCTCCCCTTCCCCGGCCTTTTTGCCTTTACCGATTTTATTTGTGAGGAACAGGGCCGGCGCTATGCTGATGATCATAAAGATTATGCTCGTGATAAATCCGGCGTGGTACGCCCCTGTCAGATTGCCGGCATTGTTTACCAGGAAGCTGCTGACCACAGTGGCCAACAGCGCCGAACCAAAAGCGCCGCCTATGTTCTGGATAATTCTGCTGGTAATGCTGGCGGCCGGCACCTGCGGTTTTTCCAGGCCGGTAAAACAATCGGCCATTAATGGAACTGTTATTCCGCCTATGCCTGCGCCGCGGATGAGCAAGACAACCCACACCAGCCATTGCGAAGTATTTACATTGAAGAATACAAAGGGAACTGTGCCCGCCAGGGTCAGTACTATTGAAGGAAGCACAATGTTGCGCGCGCCGATCCGGTCGGTTAGTTTTCCTATCTGGGGGCGCGCCAGCAGCATACCTATGCCCTGCGGAATCAGCCAAAGGGCCGCCAGGATTACACTAAGGCCGCGCACATTCTGGAAGAACATGGGAAATAAAAGCAGCGGTCCGTTGGTCGCAAATCCGGCCAGGAAAAGGGCGATAAACGCGGCGCTGAAATTCCTTGAACGGAAAAGATCAAGCGGGATAATTGCTTTGCCCTGCCGCTTTAAAGCATAAAAAACATAAACCATAAACGCGGCGGCTCCGGTGACAAGGAAAATGATCCCTATAACATGATCACCGGGTTTGACAGCTTCTGTCACCCCAAAAATCAGGGCGCCCGATGTAACCGCAAGAAGCAGTACTCCCGGCCAGTCAAGCTTGGCAGTTCTGTCGCTTGCCTCAAATTTGGGAAGTTTCCATTGCAGACAAACCAATCCTATTGCGCCAAGCGGAAGGTTAATAAAAAACAGCCATTGCCATGGAAGGTACTGCATTATGAGCCCGCCTGCGATCGGCCCTATGATCGGAATAAAAACCACAGGAATTCCTACCAGCGACATCAGCTTTCCAAGATGGGCGCTGCCTCCCGCAAGCTGGACCGCCATTGTTGAGAGCAGGGGCAGCAGTATTCCGCCGGCAAAGCCCTGTAAAAACCGAAACGCTATTAAACTTTGCGCGTTCCAGGCGAGTCCGGATAACAGAGAACCAATAACAAAAAGCCCAATAGAGCCCATATAGATTATCTTCCCGTCATATTTACGTATAAGCCAGCCGGAAAACGGCACGGCAATGCCCATCGCCAGTACATATCCGGTTACTGCCCACTGTATGACGGAAAGATCAACATTGAATGCTCCGGCCAGCCCTTTTATCGCCACATTGACGATTGTAGTGTCCAACATTGGAGGCAGAGCTCCCAGTACCATAATCAAAGCAGTGGCCATAACACCTTTGGGAAGCTTATCATCGGATTTTGGTATTTTTACCGTGTCATTTTTATTCATGTTATTGTCTCCTTAAAGGACAATCTGTATCTTAACAAAAAATACACCCAATAAAAATAAAAGTCAAGCTGTATCTTAAAAATTTGTGATTTTATGATATAATATTTTACAATGAAGAAGAAGAATTCGGCGGAACAGAATGCCGGCCGCAGAGAACGTGAAACAGGCAATAATGGTACCCGCAGGCGCGGGGACAAATTGATCGACAGCATTTACAGCGCGGCATTGGAAATCATCCGCAATGAAGGCTACGGCAATTTAACTTTTCTGCGTATTTCGCGTCTGGCCCGTACAGGAAGAACGGTGCTTTACCGCCGCTGGGCGGCTCCGCTGGATTTGATCCGGGAAATCATGAGATACAGATCGGAGCAGGCATTGGGCGGCGATCTTGGAGATGTGTTAAAAAATACCGGAAGCCTGCGGGGAGATTTTTTATACCTGCTGGAGCTATATCAAAAAATTTATCTTAGTGTAGGCCCGGAAATAATGAACGCCATGCTTTTTGAAATGAGTCAGAACAATATGAGGATTCCGGTAATCAAAAGTGAAATCGGTTTCCGCAACGTGGAGATAATGGAAAAATTAATCAAATTCGCGAAGGAACGGGGCGAAAAAATAAAACCGTTAAGTGAAAAAACCTTGAGGCTGCCGTTCGAACTGATCCGGATGAACTTCCTGTGGGATCGCAAGGCGCTGAACAAAGCAGCCCAGGAGCAATTGGTTGACGAAATTTTACTGCCGGTATTTCTGGAAAAAACGGTGACAAAGGAGAAATGAAAAATTAGGAATGAGAAATAAAAGAATAATTTAAAAAAATTTCTCACAGAGCCCGCTGAGTACACATTAGGCTATTGCCCGGGAACTACTATCATGTCCCAGCGGCGCAGGGAACGCAGAACTTCCGCGGCAACGTAATAACGGTTGCGGCCTATCATGCTGATTTCGTCGGCGTAACGGAAACTGTTGGCGCTCCAGTCGCTAGGTATTGGATCGTAAATAACAAAGTATTCGCCGTTAAGCGAGTAGCCTTTTATTATGGCATAATGGCCTACCGAGTCGTTGTAATATTTTCCAAAGAGATTTGTCGCGGGATCGGTTTTGGCGGATTTTACGCCTTCAGTATGGAAAAGAATTATCGCGATGGCTCCCGAATCAATGACGTTGCGGATATCCTGAACAGAACGCAGCGGCTGTATCGACGCCGGGATTCCCTGGTTCTTGATTACCCGCAATAATTCTTCGTAACTGGTGCCCCCGTCTCCCTGCCAGCCGACAGCCTGCCGCACCGCCGATACAGAGAAATATTTACCTGCGCCCCAGCCTATTGCCATGGAAGCGGAAGCGGGCCCGCAGTTGGATGATGTTCCGGTATTGAATTGGGTCCTGTACCAGTTAAAGTTATTGGGGGCAAAATCAGCGTGCATGGTCGGTATGGGGCTTACAAAGATCGAATAAAATTGATCCTTGCCGCTTTCTTCCCTGACAGTTATGCCGTAGTATCCGCTTTTAAGGAAACGTACTTTTGTAAGGAACTCGTCGGATTCGCTTAAGTCAAGCGGTGATGCCTCTACAGTAGGATAACGCGCGACTTTGGTAATGGTTCCGTTGGTCACAAAATATTCATCGGGCGAGGAGAGGGTAACAAATTTGGTGGTACTGTATTCGGCCGCGGTGCCCGGATGAGGTATGTCGATGTAAAGCGGATTGGACCGGTAAATGGTACCGGAATCATCCTGCGCGGTAAGGCGGACCACATAAGTTTTTGGATCGGAATATTCGTAACTGGG
>WQZG01000068.1 GCA_009780855.1 Treponema sp. | reverse complement strand
TGTATGCGCGGGGCCAGCGGTTTCAGAATATTTTTGTGTGGGATGTATTTTAATAACAAAAAAGTTGCTTTTTTACCGGAATCCCCTTATCTTTTTTAATAGAATATGGTAAGTATTTACCAATTAATAAAATTTGAGGAGTAAAGATGAAGAAGTTTTTTTTGGTGTCAATTTGTTTATTAATGGCTGCCGTATTTATCGGCGCGCAGGATCTGACAGTCGATTATCAGTATAATGTCGCCGCCGATGACAGCGGCAATTATCTGACATTCGCCGGGCCGCAAAGGTTTGGGACCGCCAATAAAGATACATTTGACGCGGTAACCGGAGCTTCAAAACAAAAATCGACAGCGTTATTTTCCGCGTCGTATCAGACAGATATCGCCGGTAAAGCCGCGTTTCCCGCAGCGGTCAGATGCGTGTTTCTGTATCCGGTAGATATTCCGACACGCAAAATCGAAGATAATCTTAATGTTACAAAAGCAGCCAACGGAGTTATTACTGTTCAGTTCTGCCACCGCGGAACCGCGTACCGCATGATTACCGATGCCCAGGGAAGGCTTTCCTTTCCAAAGGGAAATTATGCCAGGCGTGTAATCGGCTACATAGTAGGCTCCGGCCCCCAGGTTATTTCCAGGGATTTTTCTTCTGACGGCACTGCCGCCAAAATCGACTGGGCAAAAGTTTGGAATCCCAACACTCCGTCCAACAATGCGATTACCGGCCCCAACGCACCTGCTACCGCAAAGACAGGCGCTTTTATCAATGACTGGGAAGACTCAACAATCTTCCATTTTGCGGGTAATCTCCAATTCCTCTGGGACGGCAGAATTCTCAAAATTAACGGATCTCTGCGCGCAACCCAGGGAGCTCCCAGGTAAAAAAAATATTCATAAACCGCGGTTAATTCTGAATTTAACCGCGGTTAAAAAGATTCAATGCAATTCCCAGCAGTTTTTCTTTTGTATTTAATTCCGGATCATCGACTACAGTATCCATAAGTTCGCCAAGAATTATTCCCATGCGTTTTCCCGGAGCAATACCGGCTGCCGCCAGATCATTTCCCGTAACAGCTAAATCTTTAAGCGACAGGGCTTTTTTTTCGGCCAATATTTTATCAACGCGTTCAATCAGCGGCAGCAGCGCGTCCGCCGGAGGTTCAATCCCGGCGAGGCCAAAACTGTCCGCCATACGGAGGCTGTACAGCTCGCCGAGGTATTGTTCGCCGGCCCTTATAATAAAACGCCTTACCGCGGCGTCGCTCCAACAGGGTTCATAATGGAACATGTGCTCTTCAACCAGGTGGCAAACCTTGTCAATGACAGCGTTGGGATATTTAAACCTGAGCAGTATCCTGCGCGCCAGCACCGATGATTCCTTTTCGTGATTGTAAAAAGTCCGGACACCTGCTTCTCCAATCCTGCTTACCAATGGTTTGCCCAGATCATGAAACAGGACAGCCAGCCGAAGCTCCGGCCCAGCTTTTATTTTGGCTGCGTAATCAAGGGCAAGCAGGGAATGATCGAGTACATCAAATTGGTGGAAACCTTTTTGTTCAGCTCCGCGGCATTGAGCAAGTTCGGGCAGCAGCAGGGCAAGCATGCCCGTATTTTCCATTAACAGGAATCCCGCCGAAGGTTTTGGACTAGCGATGATTCTGTCAAGTTCATCCCTGATCCTCTCCGCGGCAACATGGCCGCATACTGCAAGCGCGCCCGGAATTGCCGCAAGAACGCTTGCGTCCGGTGTAAAGTCAAGCTGGCTGGCGAAACGGATCGCGCGCAGGGGCCTAAGGCCGTCTTCCGCAAAACGATCCGCGGCGTTTCCCACGCAGATAATGCGTCTTTCTGCAATATCGGTCCTGCCGTTATAGGGGTCAACCAGCGGACCGTCAGGGAGCCTGTACGCGGCGGCGTTCATTGTAAAATCGCGGCGGGATAAATCCGCTTCGATAGAAGTACCGAATTGTACTTTGTCCGGATGCCGCCCGTCGCTGTAGCCTGATTCGCTGCGGAAAGTTGTAACTTCCATTGCGTGACCTTTAAAGCGGACCGTTACCGTACCATGCGCGATTCCGGTAGGTATAACATGACCCCGCGGCGTTGATTCGCCGAACATCGCGATTACTTCTTCCGGAACAGCATCTGTCGCCAAATCCCAGTCCTGGGGCCGGTATCCCCTAATGCTGTCCCGCACAGCTCCGCCGACCAGATATACCTGTTTATTTTTTGCGGTAAAAACAGCCGAAACATCCCTTAGTACAGGATGCACCGGTATACTGAATTCACGCTTGATTAATCCGCTCAATACATTGCCCATTGACGACGAGTATATTATATTTGGTAAACAGAAAATAGTTGATAATAATTGAATAACACAAGGATTGAATTACAAAAGGATTGAATAATGAACAATTCCGGCGTTACTTATGGTTTGGCTGTAGTAGGCGGGGAAGGTCCGGAACCCGCTGTTTGCCGGTACCTGGCAGAAAAAGCGGATCTTGTTGCTGCCGCGGACTCGGGGCTGGAAGCTGCTGAGGCGGCAGGTATTGTACCCGATCTGATTGTCGGTGATATGGATTCGCTGGATGATTTAAAACGGCTGGAAAAATACCCTGCAGACATAATCCGGCGGTATTCGCACGACAAAGATTTAACAGACACCGAGCTGGCTCTGGAATTGCTTTGGGAAAAAGGCTGTAATGAAGTATGGATTGCAGGCGGGGGAGGCGGTCGGCTGGATCATCTGCTGGCTGTTTTTTATTTGTTTGAGCGTAAAAAATGTCCGCGGCGCTGGGTTACAGCCTTTGACAATATTTATTGTCTTGATGGCGCGGACAGCGAAATCAGGATGAATGTTAAGGCGGATACTGTTGTTTCTGTGCTGCCTCTGGAAACCGGGAGCCGGGCCTGCAGCGGCGGGCTAAAGTGGCCGCTTGACAACATTGTCTGGGACAGGGGAAGTGTCGGCATCAGCAACAGGGCGCCGGAGGGGCAATTTTTTGTACGGACAATTGCCGGCAGATTTTTGGTAATGGTTCCTCTGCTTGCTTCAAAAGCGGGATTCATTTAGAATTTTAACACAGGAGAATTTTTACACAGGAGGATGAATGTCAGCCATAATTATTGACGGTAAAATTACCGCCGCAAAAATTCAGGAAAAGGTAAGGAAACGCACAGCCGCGCTGAAGGAAAAAGGCATTGTTCCGTGCCTGGCGGTAATTCTTGCCGGGGAAGATCCGGCCAGCGTCTCCTACGTTACAAGCAAAAAAAAGGCGCTTGAAGAAATCGGCATGGAAGACCGGGAAATCCGGCTCCCAGGCTCGGTCAGCGAAGCGGAATTATTGGGTTTGATCGCGTCCCTGAACGCTGATCCAAAAGTACACGGCATCCTGGTTCAGCATCCTTTCCCGCGCCACATGGATGAGGAACGGATTTTCTCCGCAGTTAACCCGGACAAGGATGTGGACGGGTTCAGCCTTGCTTCTGCGGGGAATCTCGCGCTTGGCAGACCCGGCTTTATTCCGGGGACTCCTTTTGGCATTGTTCATCTTTTAAGGGATTACCAAATACCAATCGCAGGCCGCCATGTAGTAATTCTGGGCCGCTCGAATATAGTCGGCAAACCAATGGCAAATCTCCTTGTGCGCAGGGAGCTTAACGCGACAGTGACCGTCTGCCATACCGGAACACCGGATCCCGCGGTGTTTACCCGTCAGGCCGATATTATCATCGCGGCGGCCGGAAAGCCCGGCCTGGTAACCGCGGACATGGTAAAGCCCGGCGCTGCCGTAATTGACGTAGGTATGAACCGCGTACCTGACGCCTCAAAGAAAAAGGGATACAGGCTTTGCGGAGATACCGATTATGAGGGCCTCCTGGAAATAGCCGGCTGGATCACCAAAGTACCGGGCGGGGTCGGACCCATGACTGTCGCCATGCTCACCCAGAATGTCGCGGACGCTGCCGAAGACATTCATACCCTGCCATGATCATTCCCGATATACAAAACCAGGCGGACACCCGTGATGTTCCCCTTTCAAAAGTCGGGGTAAAAGGCCTGGAATATCCCATACAGGTTTTGGACAAGGTCAAAAAAGTTCAGCATACAACCGCGACAGTTGATTTATTCGCCGATCTGCCCAGACACTTCAAGGGCGCCCACATGAGCCGGTTTATCGAAATATTCCACAACTACCGCGATGATCTGTCCATGCCGCGGTTTATGGAAATGCTGTCGGAGATCAGACATGAGCTTGACGCGGAATCATCATTCGGGTCGGTAAGTTTTCCGTATTTTATCGAAAAAAAAGCGCCGGTTTCCGGGCTGCCGGGTATCATGTCGTACCGCTGCAAATACCAGGGAGCGGTAAACGGCAAACCCGGCAGGACAGGTAAAAAAAGACGTTTTACCGTGGCTGTTACGGTTCCGGTTGCGACTGTCTGCCCCTGTTCAAAGGCGATTTCCGATCGCGGCGCCCACAACCAGAGGGGTTCGGTTACCGCCGAACTGGAACTGGGCCCGTTTTTCTGGATAGAAGATATTATTGATATTGTCGAGAAGGCCGCTTCCAGTCCTGTTTATTCATTATTAAAAAGGGAAGATGAAAAGTATGTTACCGAACACGCCTATGATAATCCCAGGTTTGTTGAAGATTTGGTGCGGGATGTGTATACTGGTATTAGGGATCTCAACCAATTCCCGCGGTTCTCTGTCGAAGCGGAAAATCTTGAGAGCATTCACAATCACAGCGCCTTTGCCTTTGCCGAGTACAACGGCAAGACAAGGTAAGCAAAAACAAGAGGTCTTGACATGAACGACATAGTACCTGAAAAAGAACCTGTTCCCACCAAAGTAGTGGCGAAGCACGGAGTAACTGCCGTAGCCCAGATTGCCGGCGGTTTATTGTTTTTGATAATGCATATATTCAGCGCCAGACTGCCACCGCTTGGAATAGTCTTTGGACTTTTGGGCGGCGGAATAGGTTTGAGCGGGATACTTTCCAAAGACCCTGCCGATAAAAAACCCGGAGTAATTCTGTTCATTGCCGGTATATTGAAACTGGTTTTCCACGTCGGTCCCGCCATTGTAAGGCCATTTGCCGGTTCCCTCCTGACAGTAGCGTCCCTAATCCTTTTGGCTCTGGGAATCTTCAACGGCATAAAATTCCTGACAGGCCTTAACAGCAGAAAATGAATTTTTTTTGGGAAATTAGTTTTTTGGTGAAAGGTCTTACAGCTTATACCGCCGAAACCAGGAGTTAAAAGTTCGTGCAGTCTGGTGTGGTTCGCGGTAAAAAACTCCTTCTCTTTCCTCTGTGCCTTTGTGCACTCCGTGAGAACTCTTCGCCGGTAAATTCTACTCTGGTAAATTCTTGCCCGGCAAAAAAATGAAATTTTTTTTTGAGACCTACGGCTGCCAGATGAATATCGCCGAGTCTGCGGCGTTAAAACTTGCGGCCCGCGGAGAGGGCTGGGAAGAAACAGAAACTTCCGGCGATGCAGATTTAATTCTGTTAAATACCTGTTCTGTACGCATTACCGCTGAAGAACGCGTATTGGGCAGGCTGGCCCATTATTCAGCGTTAAAAAAGAAAGGCAAATCATTTACATTGGTCCTTGCAGGCTGTATGGCAGAGCGCGTAAAAGAAAAAATCAAGGATGAATTCCCGGCTCTCGATTATATAATCGGTACATCCGAACGTTCGCTGTTCCCGTCGATACTGCTTGCCGCAAAAGAAAAAAATTCTGCTGCGGGCGCCGCCGAAATTCCGGGGCAAACGCCGGCGGTAAAACCATCAGAAAAAGCGGCAGAAATTTCGGCGGAAAAACCGGTTTTCAGTTTTTCTTCTTCCCATCTGGAAGATGGCAGTTTCCGTACTTTTGTACCTATTATGCACGGCTGCAATAATTTTTGTTCGTACTGCATTGTTCCCTATACAAGAGGCCGTGAAATTTCCAGGGATCCCAAAGATATTGTCAATGAAATCCGCGGGGCCGGTACTAAAGGGGTCCGCGAAGTTACTTTATTGGGGCAGAATGTAAATTCTTATAAATGGGAAGGCCCCGTAAGCAGCGGACCCGGCAGCGCCGCGGTTGAGCAGTCCGGGGCAGGCCTGGATTTTCCCGGTTTGCTGGAATTAATCGCCGGGGAAACACAAAATACTCCTGTAAAATGGGTCAGGTTTTTATCGAGCCATCCCAAAGATTTAAGCGGACAGGCCATAAAAGTGATGAGCGATAATCCTGTTTTTTGCCGCCATTTACATTTATGCGTACAATCAGGTTCCAATAAAATACTAAAGGCCATGAACCGCCGTTATACCGCTGAACAGTACCTGGATTTGACAGCACGGCTTAGGGAAGCAATGCCTGAAATTACCCTTTCCACCGATATACTTGTCGGTTTTCCCGGAGAAACCGAAGAAGATCTTGACCAGACCCTTGATTTAATGGAAAAAGTAAAATTCCTTTACTCTTATATGTACCACTATAATCCCAGGGAAGGTACGGCTGCTTTTGATTTGCCGGATCGTATTCCCGATCAAATAAAACAGGAGCGTCTTGGCCGTGTAATCAGGTTACAGGAGCAGCATACCAAAAACCAGCTAAAAAGCCGCCTGGGCGCCGAAGTTACCGTACTTATAGAGGGAATTTCCAAAAAAAATGCCGATGAATTAGTAGCGCGTACAGAAAGGGACGAGATGGCAGTGGTTCCCGGACTCGGTTCATGGATTGGCCGTTTTGGCCGGATCAAACTGGAATCCCTGGCAGGCAATACCTTCCGTGCAAGCCATGCAGAGATTCTGGATTAATTGCTGCAAAGTATTTTTTATAAAGGTTATTATAAAGGTTAAATATAGAGGTTAATATGTTACGGATTATTAGTTTTTTTATTATTTTTGCCCTTTTCCTTATTTTTATGATTTTAAATTTGGGAAATAAAAGCAGTATAAATTTTGGATTTGTCCCTCCCATAAATGATGTACCGATATATATAACTGTTTTTATATCCATTTTTGCCGGTATGCTTTTTTCCTTGCCGCTGTTCCATTCCATGCGTAAAAAAAATGGCCGTCCGGACTTCCCTGATAAACCTGACCGCAAGAAAAAAGCCGCGGATTCCAAAAATGATATAATACCGGATGACGGCCCCTATGGAATAAATTAGGATGGATTCTATCAAAATGGATTCTATCAAGATGGGTTCAATAAGAAAATTATTTTTTATTTTTATATTTTTAGCTTTTGGTTATTTTTCTCTGCAGGCTCAGAGTGTTTCTCTGGCTTCAGAAATTTCGAGACTGGAAAAACTTGCAGAAGATCCTGCGTTAAAAAAAGATGCTTTTGAACGGCTTGCCAGACTGTACCAGTTATCCGGCAACCGGGAAAAAGCCCTTGAATACCGCATGTCCGCGGCGGAGCCTGGCAAGCGGGACGATAATTCGGTACTTGAAACTGTAAAACTGCTTATCTCCATGGGAGAATTCGAAAAGGCCGATGCGGAGCTAAGGACCATATTGCTGTCAAGCCGCGACGCGGAAGTCCAGCAGTCGGCCCTGCTTTTGAACGCTGAGCTGGAAGCATTCAGAAGCGGAGATTGTCTGCCCCTGGCTTATCTTACGGACAATCCAGGATTTAATGCGGACACAAGCGGTATATTTTATACCCTTTGGAAAATTTCCGGGGATGATTCCTGGAAGTCAAAAATTCTGGATTCGTTTCCCCGCAGCGCGGAAGCGGCAATGCTTAGCAACAGTTCTGTAATCGTGCCTGCGATGACTGTTCAATGGCTGTTGTTGCCGCCAAGAATTTCTGCCTCCCGGCCGGAGTCCGCTGCCGCGCAGTCAGCGCCGCCGCAGTCCGCGGCATCGCCGCCTGCATCATCGCCATCCGCGGCTGTACCGCCGCCGGCATCGCAGGCAGCGGCCGCTGAGACCGCTGTCATGCTGCAGACCGGGCTTTTTAACAAAGAGGACAACGCAAAAAAAATGGCGGATGACCTTGCTAAAGCAGGTTTTAAATCCGAGGTCACCAGGCGTCTTCTTGATGGCAGCGACTACTGGGCGGTGCAGGTTCCTGCCGGCAGCGATGTAAACCGGACTATAGGTCTATTAAAAAATTCCGGGTTTGAATCTTTCCCGGTTTTTTAATTTAGTTTTTTAATTCAGCTTTTTGGAAATTTTCAATTTTTTATCAGCTTCCGGAAAGGCTCAATGTAATTGTTCCTTCGTGGAGTTCCTCGATACCCTGGGCGCCCAGATTTACCCTGGACAGGACCATATTTTTATCTGACATGGATTCTATCAGGTAAACCTCGCGGACTCCCGTATACATGGGGCCCATGCCGCGGTCTTCCATATTTCTGAATTCCAGAAGCCGCTGATCGTCAATATTAAAAAATGCGTATTTACCCAGCCTTACCGATATGCCCGAATGTATTTCAAAATTCCCATCCGTGTTAAGAAAAACTTTTCCCATGGGGCTGTCATATACCGCGTCGATTAACGGCATTGGAGGTTCTTTTACCGCGGCATCATTTTCCGGCGGGCCGGCTTTCCTGTAGGAACCGTCCCACGGAGCGTTGACTCCTATATTGAGGCGTACGTCCTCAAAAACTTTTACCCTTATACTGTCAAGGGATTCCAGTTCAATGTCGATTGAACGTTTTAGGGTACTGACCGAAATATTCTGGCTTGTTACGTAAATACCGTACCTGGTCGCGTTTGAACTCTGCCATGTAAAAACTTGCTGGGCTTCATCGCCGTAAAAAATTACTTCCCTGGCCGACGGATCGAAATAAATATACTGTTTGTTATCTACTGTCCCCTGCGGACTCACATAATACCAAAGGCCCGTTATAAAATCCTCAAATGCTTTTGTGTTTCCCAGCAATTCCCGTACACGGCGCTGTTCGATTTGTGTACCCGGTATTCTTGTAACCTGGGTTTCCTGATATGTTCCGCTGTTCACATTAAAGGCGTAGGTTATTTCAATCTGGTCCAGTAAATTATCCGACTGGGGATCCCTGCCAAAAGCTGATATTGTAAAACTTTGTCCTTTAGCCATTCCCATCTGATAGGCCTGGGTCCGTTCTGCTTCCCTTACCATTATTGATCCGTCTATCCTTATCTCCGCGATTTTTTGATAAGGCTTACTGCTCAGGACCGTTGCCGGCTGGATCTGGCGGAATATAGTCATGGTATGTTCGCCCGCTCCGTTCATGCCTGCCAGAATCACGCAGCTTCCCCTGTCGCCTATTAAATCCTGAGTATAAAGGGAAAGGGTGCCGGGCCGTGTCGCGGCTGTCGCCTCTGACCAGATACGTTTATAATCCCTGGCCGCAGGATCGTATCTAAAACAGGTAAGATAAATCGGACTGTCGGTTTCCAGCAGGTTTCTGTAGGCCGCTATCTGTTCGTCCATAATGCCGCCGTCAAAATCTTCATTAAGAACGGCTGTAAGGATTTCCCAGTCTTCCAGCGGAGCTTTGGGCGTCATCATTTCCATCTGCGCCATTTCCTCGGCCTGGTTATCGTTATCCTGGGTATACGACACCGAACGCGGAACAATAATCCTGCTTTGGGTTACTTCTGTTTTTGTCTGTGGCTTAAAAAGGTCAGGGAATTTTAAAAAAATTACCAGACCGCCGATTGCAATTACCAAAACCGAAACGATTATTATTTTAATGATTCTGCCTGTCATGTTTATTCTCTTTTTAAATCCGTCGTATTTATTAAATACGGTGAAATTTTTTCCAGTACGTTATTAAGGGTGTCTTCGATACCCATTGAGCTTTTAAAACCGGACGCGGTTGCATGGCCGCCGCCGCCGAAGTTCTGCGCTATTTTTGAAACATTGATCCCGCCCTTGGATCTGAGCGAACAGCGGACCTGTCCTTCTTTGGTTTCCTTGACAAGAACCGAAACTAAAATGTCATTTGCTTTTAACGGGATGTTTATAAACGCTTCCGCGTCTTCTATGCGGGCTCCGCAATTTTCAAGGTCTTCCCTGCGAAGCACCTGGACAGCGATACAGCCGTCTTTTATTTTTAATGTAGAAAGAACTTTTTGGTTGAGCAGAAGGGCGCCGGTGGAAGCTTTCTCATTTAACTCGTGATTGATCAATGCCGGTACTACTCCGCCTTCGATTAGTTTTAGAGCCGCCCTAAAAGTTCTTGCGGTAGTCTTTGGATATATAAAAGAACCTGTATCATAGGAAATTCCTGCGTATAGGGCCATACAGGAAACCGTATTTAATTTTATACCGGCTTCATCGGCCAGTTCGGTTATAATTTCGCAGGTTGAAGAAGCTGTGCTGTCGATTAATCCTTTTATGCCATCTGTTCCATCCGGTTCTGCCGGTCCGCCGTGATCGTGGTGATCAATAAAAAATACTTCGCAGGCGGCCGGGATTAATTCTTTTAGATCTCCAATATAGTATTCGTCGCTGCAGTCAAGGATTAGCAGGGCGGTGTTGCTAATATTGTGTACATCACCGGCCCTGTCGAAAGTTTTAATTATTTTTTTGGGATCAATAAACGCGAAACGCAAAGGCAGTTCAGTTGAATTTAGGATTCTGTATTTTATTCCCAATTCATCGCAAATCTGCGAGAAGGCGATTTCCGCGCCCAGTCCGTCGGCGTCAGGTCCTTCGTGGGTAGTAATAACCAGTGACGGATTGCGTTTAAGAAAACTAAAGACTTCTTTGAACATTGGCAGTTCAGCGGGTACCCATATATGAAGCCGCGGCCCGGCTCACCCTTTGCGCTATATTTGGATCGGCAACAAGAATCTGCCACCTGTCGTATTTTTCCGCCCTGGACCATCTGAATAGGTTTCCGCTTCCGCCAAGCGCAGGAGCCAGATTCTCGGCGGAACCGCTTACCAGCATGGTATAACTTATCCGTTTCCTGTCCGGATTATCTTTTGCAGCCCTGGAAGCCGCGTCCCTTAAAGCGCCGGAAAAATCTGCATTCCTGCCTGAAATAGTCAAATTAAGCAATTTGGCCTTTGCATCATCTTTTTTGGCACCTATGGTTTCCGTGTATATAACCTGCGCCGCCGGCCCGGCCGACCAGATCATAAGCCGGTCGCCTTCCTGCAGAAGCCGGTCAATTACCTGATCATTTATCCAGTTTATTGTTTCACTTTGCGTGTCGCGGAATCCTTCCGAAGTATCAATTATAAGGTACATGTCCAGCGGAATTGTTCTTTGATCTGCCGCTTTGAGATGGAAGGGTGTTAAAAAAACCCCCAAAGAAACCATCAATAAAATTTTTCTTAAAAATTGGGTTTTCATATCTCTTAATATATCATATTTTTGGCTATTTTATGCAAGATTATTTTAAAAGGGCTTTACTTTATTATTATCTATTGATAAAATATTTGTTATCTTGTAAAATGTTAGACTGCTAGAATAAAATTATTAATGTAAGGAGAATTAACATGGGATCCATTGATTTGCCCAAAAGCCCTAATGTATTTCATCCGGAGAAACCGAGCGCTGTAGGTTCGCGTAACTCACTGGCACAGGAATACAGGGATCAGCAAGTTGAAGTTAACCAGCTTCTGGAAGAAGAGACCAACAAGGTTATACATCATTTAACCGCAAGATTACCCAAGGATGTTCTTGAGCGCCTGGATGTTATGGGAGGCCTCAAGGAAAAACTGTACAATTATTTTAACCAGAATTATCAGAACATGTTCAACCGTTACATGGTAACGAGTGAAGATGAGATGGTTAAAAAAGTCAGGAATTTTATCGACAAGGAAGAGACAAAAGTCCTTGCCAGGTATACTCCCAAAGAAATCGCCGATCTTCTTGACGCGGTTGGCGGCGCCGACAAGTTCAATACCGGCGAGATCGAAAAATCCATGGTTAACATGTACGGTCACCTCCAGGGTCATATTCAGCGCGGCGTTAACGAACTGGAAACCCATACCAACAGCATTTTAAGACAAAAAACCGATACCGGCGCTTTTGTCCGGGGCGAAAACGCCTATTCCATTGTAAAATGCGCGTTCAAAGACAACCTGGTAAAACCAAAAACCGTATCCGATGTAAAACTCTCGGTTAATATTCTGGATTCCGAGCTGATAAGCCCGATTTTCCATTATCAGGTAACAGTTGAATATCTGGTAAAAGACCTGCTCTCCAAACACATTGTTGACGCGATTGATCACACAATCGAAACAATCAAGGACGAGAGGGTTGATCAGGGCCTGGAAGAACTTTCCGACAGCGAAATCATATTTAACAAAGTCGGACAGGTACCCAACTTTACAGATGACGATACCGAAAACGCCAAATCCAAGCGCTATTCTGTGGTTGCCAAGGCAATTATGGAAAAGATCAATAACCTGCGCGCGGAAATCGAACCGGAGACATTTGATCAGCTCAATATTAGAGAAAACATCAAGAAGATCATTGATATCGAAAATATCAGGAACCGCGGATTCAATACTGCAATTAACTCCATTACCGCCATTCTTGATACTTCCAAAATGGGATATCAGTATATCGAAAACCTTAAGAACGCCAGGGAAGTAATTATCCGCGAGTACGAAGACACCGATGTTTCCAACCTCCCCGACGAAAGGTACCAGGTAAAGCTCCGCTACTTTGACAACGCCCAGCTCAACGAAGACCGCAAGGCCTACGATGTCCAGATGAAGAGCTTCGAGACCGAAGTTCAGCATATTTGGGATGTTCTGGAAGTCATTTACCAGGATGCCAAAAATTCCTGGAAGGTCAACGATTTTGAAGACCTGGCCAAAAAAGAGAAACCCCGTGTTCAGAAACTTATCAAATCCAAAACCGGCGAACCGATGTACGAAGACATCGCCAAGGTCTGGGACGAGATTTCCTTTGTAAGGGCAGGTGAGACCGAAGTTGAAAGGTCCAACCGCACCTACGTTTACGAGAAAGACAGAATCCGCCAGCGCATTATTCTTATGCGCGACAGGATGAAACAGATGTATACCTACCAGTACCCGATCGAAAGGCGCGTTATGGAAGACCGTCTTGCCTTCCTCGAAAAGGAATATTACAGGTTTGAATACATGATTAATCCCTACCACCTGCAGCCCGGTCTGCTTCTGGATGTTGATATTACTTCCATCAAGAGGAAGAAAGCCACTCTTGACGCTATGGCCAATGTTCTCAATGAATTCCTCCACGGCGTATCCAAGGGATTCCAGGACGCTGCGTTCGCTTCCTTCAGCAGGCGCAGATCAACTGTCCGGGAAGACATCAACCAGTCATTTGCCAGCGCCGGCGACGAAAAACACGCCGAGCATGCCGCTGCCGCTCCCGGCAACGACTATCTGGATATGATTAATTCTGACAGCGGCGCCGCTGCTGCCGCCGACGCTCCCAAAGCAATCGCCGCTCCCAAGCGCGGACGCAAACCCGGAGCAGTGGATGTAAAAGGCAAAAGGGGACGCAAAAAAGGCGCTCCCGCCAGAGCAGCAGTAGGACTCAGGGAAGTTTAATTATTAACTATAGGTGAATCAACCAGACGCCCTCCCCGGTTTTCTGACCGTTTAATAAATGGTCAGATAAGCGGCGGGGGCGTTTTTTATGGGAGGTTTTACCTCCAATGGAGGTTCAGAAATATGGGTAAAGACTTAACCAATCTTGAAGTATTGGCAACACGGGCCGGGTTTAACAACGCGGTCCGGCATATGAACAAGGCAATTGAAATCTCCGGCACATTAAAGGGAAATACCAATCTGGGGGATCTCCTTTACGAAAGAGACGATGAAAATCTTTCCGGAGAAAGGAGCGCTCTGCTCCTGCGTATGTTATTGGTAGATAAATTGGGATATATATCGGTTTCTTCCAATCTGGAAGCTGTTACCGCGGATTTATCGCTATTGGCATCCGAGTTTCAAAAATGGAAGGCCGTGGATCTGGTAGCCGCGTATCACCACCCGGACCTTGGACTTCTTGTAGCAAATCCCAAGATCGCCGAGGAATTGGCTAACTTTGGAATGCTGCGCAAACGGGAGCTCATGGTTATTTACGCCGGAATGGGAGACAGCTCTGCCGGCGGCTCTGCAGGCAGCAATTGCCTTAAAGCCGCGGAACTTGCGATTTCCCTTTTTGAAGGCCAGAAGGTAAAAGTTCCTGCAGATTTGCTCAAGGGCAATTTTTCGGTAAAGAGACTTAAAAAGACTGAGGCGGAAGCGCCCAAACCTGCAAAGAAAGCAAAAATCGCCAAAGCGGCAAAAACCTCCAAGCAGCCTGCCAAACGCGGCAGACAGCCCAAAATTGCTGCGCAAGCGCAGGTCCAGGTTTCAGTTCCCGCAGCGCCGCCCAAAGAAAGCGTACGGGTTGCGCCGCCTGTAGTAACAGCGGCTGCTCCTGCCATTTCCAAAGGCCCGGTCCGGATGACGCCGATGTATTCGGTTGTTGTATCCAACGAATTGTTCCATAACGGCAATGTCGAAGCCTGGAAGCGGATTTTTGCCAGTTACAAGGCGAAATATCCGGCGCTTGAAGTTTATATTTACTACGAAGGCGAAAAAATACTGGATATCAATTCCCTGTTCAAATGGGGAAAAGTCAAGCACGGCAGCGCCATTCAGTTTGCCGTTTCCGGAAACGATATTAAAGACGTTGCCAAATTACAGCGGTATCTGGTTCAGGGAGCCAGTCATCAATTTGAAGCTTTTCTGCGCGGATCAGTGAGCAATGTCTTAAGACTCTTCGGTTAGGGAGAATTAAAAATGGATAACAGAATACATTTTTTTAGTCAGATTGATGTCATACCCAAAAAAATCGAGAGTGAAAAATTGGGGATCAGGGGCCGTCAGGCCAATGAATTTGCGGAATTGGGTTTTCCCATTCTGCCGGGTATAATACTGGATTCGGATATTGCGACAGAAATAAAGTCTGACGAAATCAGGAAAGATATTTCTTCCATGCTGGTAAAAGCCGGCGGTATAGTAGGCAAAAAATACGGCGATCCGGACAATCCTATGCTGTTAAAAGTGGTTGTCTCCTCAAACCTGGCCATAACCACTTATCCGACGCTGCATAACTTTGGTCTGGTAGAACCGACTATTGCCGGTTTTGCCAATTGGGTCGGAAAAGATTTTGCCGCTCATGAAGTAATTTTTTTGATTCGCGGTATGCTCAAAATTGAGGAACGGATCAAGGAACTTGAAGACAAGTCCAAAGAAAAGGACGAAATTTCCGCCAAAATCAAACTGGCGGACCGGATGCTGGGCATTACCGGACCATCCAATGAACTCGGCGAAAAACAAGCGCCGGTCCCAATCGACAAAAGCGCCGAGATGTACATGAAGGAATACGCGAAATATTTCCCCGAAGGTTTCTTCAAAAGCGCCGAACAACAGATAATGATCACCCTTAGTGAAATATCCCGCATGTTCCAGATGGATGACCAGAACGACAACGATACCGCCCTTATGATAGCGCCGATGGTATACGGCAACTACGGCAAAGATTCCTGTTCCGGGGATTTTTACAGCCGTAATGTTGTTACCGGCGAGAAAAAGCTCCAGGGTAAATTTTTCAGGGAGAAATTCAACGAGATCGGAGCAGAAGGCCAGGATATTGAAAAAATCGGCGATAAGCATCTTAAGGATTTACAGAAGATCGCCTGGGCTCTTGAAGAAAGATTCAAGGAAATCCGGCACGTTCGTTTTACTATTGAAAACGGGAAACTCTGGCTTATCGAACAGCGTCAGGTGGAGCAAAAATCCACCCAGGCCGATATAAAGCTTCTCATTGATTTGGCTAAACGCAAGATTGTTGATAACAGCTATGTAGTCAACGCCATTGATCCGTTAAGACTCAACGAAATACTGCACCCGGTTATCGATTCGGTCAGCACCAAAAATCTTAAGTCCTGGAAAGGCGGAATCGCAGGAGCGCCGGGAGCCGCAATAGGCAGAGTTTATTTCTCGACCGACGTTCTTCTGGAAGCAAAAAAACAGTCCCAACAAAAGGGAGAGGATACCAGGACCATACTCGTGGCTCTTTCTTCTTTTGCGGAAGACGTAAAAGCGATTGAAGTCAGCACAGGAGTACTTACAGCGGAAGGCGGTTATTCCGCCCACGCGTCAGTTGTCGCCAGGCAATACGGCAAAGTGTCACTGGTAGCTCCGGATTTAAAAATCAAGGGTAAAAAAGCTACACTGGGAAATTTCAGTTTTTCTGAAGGTGATTACATTACACTGAACGTTCCTTTCTACGGTCAGTCAACTGTTTACGCTGGCACAGCAACTTTGATCGAACCGGATCCCAAAGAATCCGGCCTTATTGATTTTATTCAGCTTACCAAGAGTTTCCTCAAGAAATTCCATATACGCTGCAATACCGACACTCCCAGGGACGCGGCTCTAGCCCTTTCTTTTGGAGCCGACGGCGTTGGACTATGCCGGACAGAACACATG
Organism: Treponema sp.; assembly: GCA_009780855.1. Lineage (GTDB taxonomy): Bacteria > Spirochaetota > Spirochaetia > Treponematales > Breznakiellaceae > WQZG01. Next base: position 4,392 of record WQZG01000068.1, on the reverse strand, counting down.
TTCTTTAAGGGCGACAGAATCCATGTCTTTAGGGAAATGCTTTTATCAACCGACAAAAAGGCCAGGGAAAAATCCCTTGCAAAACTCCAGGTAATGCAGAGGGATGACTTCTACGGCATTTTCAAGGTAATGGCGGGTAAGGAAGTAACGATCCGCCTGCTTGATTCACCGCTGCATGAGTTTATGCCGCACAACGATGCGGAGCTTAATTCTTACATCGCTTATATCAAACAGACCCAAAAAATCAAGCCGTCAAAAGCCGAAATTACAGAGGCGATTGATGGTCTGCATGAGTTTAACCCGATGCTAGGGCACCGCGGCTGCCGCATAGCGGTTTCCTACCCGGAAATTTACGCCATGCAGATTAAAGCCATATTTGAAGCTGCCTATAAACTTCGCAAGGAAGGGATTGAGGCCAGGCCGGAGATAATGGTTCCCATTATTATGAACGCGTCGGAGCTCAAACTCATCGCCTACGGTAAAAAAATCGAGGGCGCCAACTACAAGGGGATTGTTGATATAGTCGACGAGCTGCGCACCCTTAAAAAGGCGAAACCGATAGAATACAAAATCGGCACTATGATCGAACTTCCCGCGGCAGCCCTGGGAGCAGGCGAAATTGCCAAATACGGCAGTTTCTTTAGTTTTGGCACCAATGATCTTACACAAACAACCCTGGGAATCTCCCGCGACGATTTTACGGCTTTTATGCCGGACTATACCCTGTTTGACCTGATCGACGGGAATCCGTTCAGCACCCTGGATAACCGCGTAAAGGAACTGATTTCTCTGGCTACTGCCCGCGGACGGCTGACCAGGCCCGATCTGGTTTGCGGTCTCTGCGGCGAACATGGCGCCAATCCGGCCAATGTGCGCTTCTGCATGGAAGCCGGTCTTGATTATGTTTCATGTTCACCATACTCGGTGCCCATAGCGCTTCTGGCTGTGGCCCAGGCGGAACTGGGTAAAACCCAAAATGGGTAATACCTAAAATAGGTAAGACTTCCTAAAATAAAAGCCGGGCTGCAAACCCGGCTTTTTTCTTTAATGTGTCCGCATGATAAACAGATACCCGGTATCAGCCAAAGTCAGCCCTAAAGGCCATTTGGTGCTCAATAACATCTGTGGTTTTTTTCGCCGCTTTTTTGGCGTCTACCAGGGGAACCGCCGCATCCTTGTTAAAAGATGATTCAAAGAATTTTCCCAAAGTCGCGTATATATCTTTATTGTCAAAAAACACAAAAGAAATATTGAGCCCTGTTGGTTTGGATACTGTAAATGATGACAAAGATTCATTGGGTTTTTTGCCAATCATTATTTTTACCTGGTTCTTGGCGGTAAGTGTATCCACTTCCTTGAACCTCAGCGGGATCTGATCTGCTTTTTCGCGCAGATACGGTTCAATGCCTTTATTGGGATAAGAAGCAGGTTCCACCATCAGATAAAGTTTCTTCCCCGATGACTGGAAGGTCAGACCGTTTGCGTCAGGATAGATTGCTTTGACACCCGAATACGAAATTACCTCGTAAATGGAATAACCCGTATTTCCGTTGATAAAAGATGAAACTATATAAGCTCTGTCCTTGGGCAGTTTATTTTGGGCATATGCCTCAAACAGGTCCATCGCTTTTACAGACATGTATTCCTCCTATTTTTTATAATTAAATTATAAATAGATTATACCTTTTTTCCTGATTCTACAACAGGTTTATTCCCGAATTTTCCGAATTTCCGCCTTTTGACAGCTTCCCTTTTATAATTATTTGCTTCCTCCGTATCTCCGTTTTTCTTGGCCATTACTGACATCCATTCATAAGGTCTTGGATCACGGCGGTCAGCGGCTCCCGCAACCCTAAGGCAGTCAAAAGCCGTTTCTGTTTTTTTGGCACGGTAGTTAAGGATCCCCAGAGCCAGATAGAGATCGGATGATTCTCCAAAAATATTTTTGGCTTTTTCCAGAATTGCGAGGCTGTAACGGATTCCGCCGGCGCGTTCAAGACAGCCTGTATATTCCAGAAGGAGTTCAAGGCTGTCCGGCCTCTCCCTTAGCAGCGCTTTGAGGAAAACAGCGGCTTCCCGGTAGCGGCCGGTTTTGCGGTAGGCGTAAGCAAGCACACGGCGCAGGCTCTGGTTTGACGGTTCCTCCAGCAACAGTTTCTCCAGTTCAGCCGCGGCCTGTTCATATTCAAAAGTCTTAATCAGGTAAATGGCCCTTTCCCTGCGTATATTAAAATTATCCGGCCATTTTTCCAGATAAGCGTTATACAGACTGCCAAGTTTAGCTCCGCGTACACTCAACACCTCAGTTGCGGCGATTTCGCCAAGCCAGGCTTCTTCATGATTATTTTTTAGCTGAATGGTTTTGCTGAACCAGCTTGAAGCTTCTGCCGCAAATCCAAGTTTAAGATAGGCAATGCCAAGGGCATACATCAGTTCCGGTTCCGGCCCCAGGGTTCTGACCGCGTTCTGCAGTATGGCAAGCGCCTTTTTTTCGTCCGCCTCTGCGTTGGCTTCCAGCAGCACGGAAAAACGTTTAATTATATCCGGCTCGCCGCCAAGGCTTTTTGCCATTCTCAGGGCCTTTTTTAGGGCTTTCCAGTCTTTTCTTTCCCAGCAAACAAGAATATCGGCATACCAGAACTGAAGTTCATCAGGTTCCTCTTCCTGTGCACGGACCAAATGATTGTGCGCGGCATCGAAATCTTTTAAATTTCTCAAAGCTTCTGCGCAAAGCGCGTGAATTAAAGCTGTACTTTCTGCGGAATCATACCTAAGGTAATTCCTGCATAACTGTACTGCCGATCTCCATTTGCCGGAATCCAGGAATGAACGTATCATGAATAAATCTACCAGGCTGCTGTTCCAGGGCAGATTTGGCACATCCGGTTCCGCGGCCCTGATTATTTCGATATCATCGCCTGCTTCTGCGTTTTTGTCCAAAGCCATAAGAATAGATGCCCGCGACCAGCGGATCCTGCGGTCGTCCGGCGCAAATTCCAGGGCCCGGCTGTAATGCATAAGGGCTTCTTCCAGTCTGCCGGTTTCGCGGCAGGCCCTGCCCAGTTCAAGCCTAAGGAAAGGTCCGTCAAAAAATTCCGCGTTCTCCAGGACAAAATTAAGCATCTGGCTTCCCAGATCATATTCATTGTTTCTGCAGAGCCTTGTCCCCCTTATCAATAAAGCGTTAAGGTAAGCCCTGTAAATCCTGTCATATTCTTTTTTGGAAATTCCTGCCTTGCCTGCTGTCCCGGCTGCAGATGCTGCGGCAGCTTCAACAGCGGCCTGGAACATATTAAGCGCGTCCAGGGAATGTTTTGATTTTAGGTAAGCCATACCTAAAAAGGCCATTATATGGGGATTTAAGGGATGCAGCTCATGGGCTTTGCGTAAAAACGGAACAGATTTTTGCGGCATATTTGCCGACAAATAACTGCGTCCCATAAAAAAATAACCCTGGCTGGAATCCGGCCTTTGCCCAAGATAATCGTTAAAAGCGGCTATTGACCTTGTATACTGACCCAAAGCATGAAGGGTCCTTCCCAAAAGCAGCCAGGCTTCTGCCGGAGCGTCATCATCGGAAACAATTTTCTCCAGAATCTCCAGCGCCAGTGAATAATTTCCGGATTTCCCGGCTTTAATGGCCGCGTCCAGTTTTTTATATCCGCGATCCTTAATGGCGGGCGCGGGTCCGGACGCATTTTTGGGCGCAGGCACTGCCGGAATATTTTTTTTCACTTTTTTTTCACTTTTTTTCATTTAGGGCTTGCTTATTCATGACTAATTTAGTATAATATTCCTATCTAATAATTATAACCAATTATAAACAATATATAAAATAAAATCCTGAATTTTATTTAACTTGTGGTATGTTTTTTATTAGATAAAAGCTGCTGCATTGCGGAGCTCAATATCTTTGGAGGTGGTTTTTAAATGGATCAGGGTTTCAGGACAACCAGAGGTGAATACACGGCCGCGAGGGAACGGAATTGGGACAGCGTTAATAATGAACAGGGAGCATATCTTTATTCTGCGTCAATGGTAGTCGGAGAAGAAAGGGGCTATGTTCTTGGGGTTGAGGACGAACGCCGTAAATTCCGGGAAAGGATGAGGAAAATAATTTCCAATCTAAAAGCCCGCGGTTATCCATTAAAGGAAATAGCGGAAGATACAGGCTATTCTTTGGAAGAAATCAGAATAATTTAGAAAAAATTGAGAATCCGGAATTCCGTAGATCCTGCCCGTTTAATAACCTTATAGGTTATTGCGGACTAGAATACGTACAATTCCGGATTTAATCTGCGCAACTTTTTTCCGCGTACGGTTTTTTTCCCCCTTGACCGATATACTTCACGCGTATAAATTCATAATATGACTGATGTTCACAGTGATGTA
>WQZG01000067.1 GCA_009780855.1 Treponema sp. | reverse complement strand
GCGGGCGGTTCAAAAAAACTGATGCCGAAAATTCCGCTGCCGGCGGCGCAGCCGCCGGTTTAGCAAACGCCGGAATCAGACGCAACGCTGGCATGACCCCATTGCTGATCACAAAATTTTGCCCGATGACTTCCGGCGCGGAAAAAGCTTTAAATACCGCGGCGCAAAAACTTAATTTATCCGGCAGAGCTTATCACGGTATTTTGCGCACAGCCAGAACCATAGCCGACCTTGACGGCAAAGATTCCCTGGAAGCCGTCCACGTCCTTGAAGCTGTTGAACACCGGCGGCTGGGTGATGATCCCTGGGATATTTTTACCATGTAACCGGGTTATAATCTCCCCGCTAATAGAGGGATTTTATCCAGTAAGGTTCTTTCGATTTTTTTATTTCCCGCCGTAATTCCCAGTTTTCTGTCCGGCCTGGCTTCGCCGTGGAAATCGCTTCCGGCTGTAACAAAAATATCGAGGTTGTTGGCTATTTCTTCCAGACGTTTACATTCACCGGCTTTTGCCGTAGGATGCCAGGCTTCCAGCCCGTCCAGACCCGATTCTTTTAAGGCCTTGATGTAATCCGGAAGCCGGCCCCATCCAATATAAAGGGACATGGGGTGGGCCAGGATTGCCAGTCCTCCGGATTCGTGGATTACAGAAACAGCCAGCTTAAAATCCAGGCCCGGTTTAGGTATATACAGGGGCCTTCCTTTTGCCAGATATTTGGAAAAAGCCTGTTTGTTATTTTTAACGATTTTGTGTTTAACCAGGTAAGAGGCAAAATGCGGGCGGCCTATTGTATTTCCGCCTGCCAGCGCCAGAAGGTCTTCGTAGGCTGCGTTAATGCCAAAATCATCGGCCATTCGTTTAAGGATTTGCCTGTTCCGTTCCTCGCGGCCGTGAGCCAGGAAGGCCACCGCGTCAAAAAAACCCGGTACCGGATTTACAATTCCCAGCCCCAGCAGATGGAATTCGCCGGAAATTGCCTCCTGCATGGAAATTTCCAGTTCTATACCCGGAATAAAACCCATACCCAGCGCCCCGGCCGCTTTTTTGGCTTCTTCAAGTCCGCCGATTGTATCGTGATCGGTCAGGGCCATTACTGTAAGGCCGTGTTTTATTCCCAGTTCGATCAGTTCTGCAGGAAAGCAGCTTCCGTCAGACGCGTTTGAATGAGTATGCAGGTCTATCATAATGATCATTGTGCACTGCTTTGGTATAATTGACAATTCGGTAGTTTATGCCGAAAATAAATGGAAGGGGAGATTTTTGTTGCACGGCGGAACTTCGCTTTGCAATTATTGACTGATCCGGTTTCGGATCGTACAATGAAAATAACAAGGGGACGGTCCGTATTGTCTGAGTATAATTTAATTAACGGAATTGTTGTTACAGCGGGCCGGCAGCCGCGTAAAAGGGATTTGTGTATTTCCGGATCCAAGATAGTTCCGGCCGGTTCCAAAAAAACAGTGTCCGCTGATTTTAAAGAAAAATCTTTTATTTACCCCTCTTTAATTAATACCCATGACCATCTTCAGGGTAATTACCGTCCGCCTGTCGGCCCCCCAAAGGGAAGCTTTTACCTGACTTGGTTACCCTGGGACAATGATCTTAAAGCCTCGGATACTTTTAAGGAACGTTCCAACCTGAGCCGCGAAGACCTCTACGCTTTATCCGGGTATAAATGCCTTTTCTCAGGGGTTACTACCGTAAACGATCATTTCCCGCAAAAACTTAACAGCGCCATTGTGCCCACACTTCCGATCAGGGTCATTCTGGATTACGGCCTGGCCCATGAATCATCTTCCTATGATTTAAAATGGGGAGACGGAATAATAATGGAACACAGCAGGGCCGTAAAAAATAACTGGCCTTTTATTACCCATTTGTCCGAGGGTTTTGACAGTGAAGCCATGCGCGGGATCGAAGACCTGGAAAAACTTGGCGTCCTGGACAGCCATTGTCTTTTGGTCCATTGTATCGGGTTCAGCGACGGGGACATTCAAAAGACCGCGGATGCCGGAGCCAGTGTTTCCTGGTGCGGTTTTTCCAATATGTTTATGTTCAATGTTACGGCCAAAATCCGTAAAATGATAAAAGCTGGTGTAAATGTCACTATAGGCACCGATTCCTCCGCGACCGGATCAGCTAACCTTCTTGAAGAGATGAAGTTTGACCGCGCGTTATACCGTAACCTGTACGGCGAGGATCTTCCCGCGAAAAAAATTTTTGAGATGGTTACTGTAAACGCGGCAAAGGCATTCTGGATGCAGGACAAAATCGGCGCTCTGGAAGAAGGTAAACTCGGCGATATCCTTGTACTAAAAGCCAACAACAGCGACGCTTACGAGAATCTTCTTTCGGCTTCAATGAAGGATATTGAACTGCTTGTCCTTGCCGGCAAACCGATTTACGGCGAAATTCGTTTTGCGGACCTGTTCGGTCTGCCGGGCGATAATCTGCCGGCCGGTTTTTCCAGGATCCAGGTCGGCAAGAGGGAAATGTTTGTTGCCGGGGATCCTGCCGGTCTTTACAGGACAGTAAGAAGCAAAGTCGGCCTTAAAAAAATTCTTGATTATCTGCCGTTTGAACCGGGAAACAATTAAATGCCAAAGCCATTGCAGTTCAGGGCAGGTTCCCTGATTTACTTCCGGGGCGACCCGGCAAACCAGGTTTTTATACTCCAGAAAGGCAATGTCAATCTGGCCTACCAGGATATCGAAACCGGCGCGGATATGCATGATCTGGTGCAGCCCGGTGAATTTTTTGGAGTAAAGTCGGCGCTGGGCCGTTATCCAAGGGAAGAAAACGCCATCGCCCTGCAGGACGCGGCAATCATGTCTTTTACTGTTCCCGAATTCGAAGCCCTTGCCGCCGCCAATACCAGAATAATAATGAAGATGCTCAAGGTTTTTTCCAACCAGATGAGGCGCATACACGGCCAGGTCTCCAGTTTAATGAAGGAAGAAACCATTAACCCGGAAGCGGGCTTGTTCAATGTCGGCCAGTATTATTTAAAGAACAAGCGGTATACCCAGGCCAGATACGTATTCAGCCGTTACCTGACTTATTATCCGTCCGGAAAAAACGCGCATCAGGCGGCAAAAGATCTTGAAACCGCGGAAGCCGCGATCAAATCGGGTGCGGTCTCCGGTTCATCCGCTGCAGCCGCTCCGGTTAAAAACGCGGCCGAAAATACCAGCGAAGCAAAACCTAATCCGGCAAATCTGACCGATACGGCAAAAGCCTATTACGACGCGGTCAGCCTTATCTCGCAGCAAAAATACCAGCAGGCATATCTCGAGTTTAAAAAGATCGTTGAGACAGGCACAGAGGCGGAATACGCGGCAAAGAGTTCTTTTGAAATCGGCCGATGCCTGTTTCTCCTTAAAAAATACGGCGACTGCATCAAATACTACACCATGATGATTACAAAGTACCCCAAACACCCGGATCTGGGAGACGCCCTCTATTATATGGGCCAGTCCTACGAAAAAACCAATAATAATGAACAAGCCGCGACTTTTTACAAAAAAATCCTTTCAATGGCAGGGGATCCGGAAGACGGCACTCATGTAAAGGCCAAACGCGCGCTCAAGGCTTTGGAGGCATAGAATGGCGGCAATGGACATGGCGGCCTTTGGCCGTTTTACCCGTACATTTCAGCCTGGAGAGATGATATTCTCCGAATTCGAGCCGGGCGATACTTTTTATTTTATCCAGTCCGGCAGGGTGCAGCTCGTAAAAATTATCGGCGACATTGAACGCACCCTGGATATACTTCAGCCTTCCGAAATGTTCGGCGAGATGGCCATACTGGAAAATTCTCCGCGGTCCGCCACAGCCATAGCGCTGGATACCGTTAATGTTCTGGAATTCAACAGCCAGAATTTTGAAATCCTGATGCTTGGAAATCCCCAAATCGCTCTTAAACTGCTGCGGATGTTTACAAAAAGAATCTACGATTCCAAACGGCGTTTTATGATTCTTACCCTTGACGATCCGCAGGCCAAAATTGCCGATGTCTTTTTAATGCTGGACGAGAGCCAGGCGGATATTGACAAGTCAACCGAATCCCGTGAATTCAAAACTACCGTAGATGACGTTGCACATTGGGCCGGCATGACCGTCAGCGAGACCCGCGAAGTAATAAGCCATTTTGTGACACAGCGCCGCATGGAAATGTTCCAGGATCGCATAATAGTAAAAAATATTAACGACTTCTCCCGCTTCGTAAATTCAAAAAGAAAAAAGGTATAAATAATTTTTAAACTTACAAAGCGGCACAGTTTGAAGGTCCGTACAGTTTAAGTATTCACTTTGTGTACTTTAAGCCTCCGTGAGATCAAATTCACGGGTTAACAAAAAAAAGGCTGCCCGTCTGGACAGCCTTTTTAAGTTGAACTTCAATAACGTGTTATTTCCGGCGCCTTACTACACCGGGTTTGCGTCCGCGTTTTGCGCCTGTCGGGCCTCTTTTCTTGGGCGCGGCTATGGCCTTGGGAGCTGCCGCTGCCGGGGCTTCGTCGGTGTTGATCATGTCGAGGTAGGCCGCGCCTGCCGCGGGAGCCTCTTCCTGGTGCGCAGGACGTTCATCGGTAACACCGCTGAATGACTGGTTGATATCTTCCCTAACAGTGGAACGGCGCCTGCTGAATGAGGCGAACGCGGCGTCCTGGAATCCCTTGGAAACTCCGTGCAGGAATTCGTTAAGAACGTTTGCCATGCCGTCCAGTGTGGCCTGTTTTCTCTTGATCGAAGTAATATCGAGATCAAGGATAAGGCCCGGCTGGATATGGTACGGGTTGATCATATAATCGAACTTAAAGTATTCCCTCTCCAGGAAGTGGATTCTGTCTTCAATTACACGGCGCTCGACCGGGTATTGATAATCGTACATTCCCTTGAGTTTTTCTTCCATAAGGATGATCCGTTTGTGGACCTTGTCTTTCTCGTAGACATAGGTGCGGTTGGAACGTTCAACTTCTGTCTCTGCCGGTTTGACAAAGGAAATCTCGTCCCAGACCTTGTCGATGTCTTCGTATACGGGTTCGCCGGTTTTTTCCTTGACCCGGGTTTTGATTTTTGGCTTGAGTTTCTTTGCCAGATCGTTAAAATCCGTAATTCTGCCGGCGGGTTTGGAATCTTCGTAAATTACGCTGACAATATCCCAAACGTGCTGGACTTCCGTCTCAAAGCTCTTGAGCTGAACATCATAAGCCTTGCGTTCCTCAATGAGCTGGGCGTTATCAAGGTACTTAAGTTTAACCTGATACCTTTCGTCGGGCAGATTGGCTGTATCGGTATCTTCGTATTCCTTGATCAGGACTTCCCTTGTGTTTTTGAGATTTTCGATATATTGGTAACCCATGCGGGAAGTATCCAGGATTGATGTAATGGAATTGATTGCGGTATTGAATCCCCGGTTCCTTATGTTTTCAATATCGATAATCTTCTTGAGGTTCTCGCGGATATTTAACTGATCGTAGGTCTCCGGATCGATTTCTGCGCGGAGTTCGGAAAGTTTGTCCATAATATTCTTGGCAACCAGTTTATAGCGCCTGGACTTGATTTCTTCCTTCTCGTCATCGGTGTAATCTTCGACCTTGCCGATTTTGTTGAACAGGATCTCGCTGTCTGTAAGTTCTTCCAGGCCCTGATCTATCCTTTCGTCCTTGAGTTTTTCCATCTCATGATCGATAGTGTCGATGATGTGCTTGGAAAGCAGGTCCTTGACCAGATACTCAACAGTTACCTGATAATGGAAAATCGGGCTGATAAGTTCGGAATCAAGAATATTGATTGAAAGTTTTACATCAGATACTGTCTTGGGCTTGTCTATGTTATCGTTGAAAGAACATTTGATTATTGAGTATGCAAGCTCGCCGCGGATAAAAGCGCCGGTATCGGTCTTTTGGCGGAGTATGCTGTTGGTCAGGGTTTCCAGTTCGTTAATACCGCGCTGGATGTGGCCCTGGAGGTGGCCGTACATATTCACCATGGATTTTTCGATCTCGCCCGTGTTGAACTTGTCAGCGCCGCCGACATCATCCAGCAGTTTGGCGATTTCCTTCGGGGAATAGCGCGCCAGTACCTGGGTCTCTTCCTTGTCGATGAAGTTCCTGATCTTCTTTACCATCTCATCTTCAGAGGTAACCATGTACCTGTTGAACATGTTCTGGTAATTCTGATTGAAGTAATTGTAAAGTTTTTCCTTGAGTCCGCCCATTACGTCCAGGCGTTCAAGGACATCTTTGGGCAGTCTTGCTGTCAGATGATGGATAACTTTATTGGTTTCTTCTTCCAGCAGCTGGTTTACTTCAGTCTGCTGATCACGGTATTCCTGGGCCAGTGAATTCCTGGATCCTACAGCGCTGGGCTTTTCGGGATGGAATACATTTGGGCTTTTGGGCATATCGATTCCTGCCATATTTTGACTCCTTTTCAATTAAATTCGGATTTGCAGAATCCTTTTATTTTATCTATCCATTATCGCATAATTCGTTATATTAGTATAGCGGTGTAATTTAATAATTGTCAAACCTAAAATAATGTACTTGATAATAATCAAAAATAAATTACGCCCGATCAGTTAACTTTGACCGGGCGCAACCTGGTAAAAAAACCTACCAATTATTTCCGTATGAACCGCCGCCGGAAGACCTTTCGCGGCGGGGCTTGTCCATTGCTTCGTTGACACGGAGCTGGCGCCCTTCAAATTCATGACCGTTGGTCCCGGCAATCGCAGCGCCGGCTTCTTCGTCGGTACCCATTTCGACAAATCCAAATCCCTTGGAATTGCCTGTTTCGCGATCGTAAATAATTTTTGCGGATACAACATTTCCGAAACCCACGAACAGGTTGCGGAGGTTGTCTTCTGTTGTGTTGTAGGAGAGATTACCGACGTACAATTTCTTAGCCATTGAGAGAATTCCTTTACCCGTTTTAACCTTTAATTGAAATCCGCACTTCACAGGAAGTTCAGGTTCCAGGGCTCTGCGTCCGGGTCTGCAGGGACTTTTGGTCCAGTTTATTCACGTCCACATAAATGGACGACTCCACTCCTTCCGTATATTACGGAATAGAAAAGGGGATGCGTAATAATACTTAAGGATTGAAAAAAACAGCCGGACGAGAATGACTTTATCCCTAAACTTTTTAATACTGGTATGTCACCCTTAATTAAATCATTTTTACAGGTCATACCCAAACACGAACTACTCAAACATTATTCCTACTATCTGTATAATAACACTTGCCAAGCCTTCGCGTCAATACCTTTTTTATTTATATATTGCTTTTATGGCTGATTTTAAGTCTTTTGCCGGTAAATAATTATTTTTTTCACCGGATCTCGCTTCCGGAACGCCGGATTTTTCGCTTGGGGGTGATACCTCCCGGCTGTCCCTGGCGGTTTCCGGCAAAGGCCCCAGGAATTTTTCGAATCCCAGACCCAGGGCGGCTTTTATCCTGCCGGCCAGCCTTCGCAGCGATCGTACTTCCCCCGCAAGCGATAATTCGCCGCAGATTGCTGTTTTTGCAGGGCAGGGTATTCCGGTCCGCGCCGAATATAATGCACAGGCCAGGGCTAAATCCACTCCCACATCGGTAATACGCATTCCGCCGGCCACATTGATGTATAAATCCTGATCCGACAGCCTTAGTCCCAGGTGCTTTTCAATTGCTGCTGCCACCCTGGAAACCCTTGCAGAGTCGATTCTGTCAGAAAATACCCTGCTTATGCTCCCTTTTGCCGGAACTGTCAGGGCCTGTATCTCCACAAGCAATGTCCGCGTCCCCTCCGCGACAGCCGCAGTAACAACGCCGGGCGGAAGTTCGCCTTCGCGGGTTACCAGGAAAAGCGACGACGGGTCATCAACAGCAGTAAGCCCTTTTTCGCCCATTGTAAAAATACCGGTCTCGTCCACCGAGCCAAAACGGTTCTTGGTGCCGCGCAAAAACCTGCAGTCCTGCCCGCCCGGACCTGCTGCCCTGTCGTTCTGCTCAAAATAAAGAACCGTATCAACCATGTGTTCCAGGGATTTTGGCCCGGAAATCATGCCGTCTTTGGTAACATGGGCTGTCAAAAAAAGCGCGGCGTCATGTTCCTTGACCCAGGAAATAAGTTCCCATGTGCAGAATTTCATCTGGTTGAGGGTTCCCGGTGTAAGACCAGCTTCCAGGCTGTACAGGGTTTGCGCCGAATCAACCATGATCAGCACCGGTTTAACAGCCTCAATAATAGTCTGAATGTCTTCCAGATTGCCCGAACATAAAATTTCGATTTTTTCTGCTTTTTCTTTTATACCGAGCCGGTCAGCCCTCATTCTTATCTGCCCGGCGGACTCTTCCCCGGAGACGTAAAGGATCCTGCCCCTGGTTTCTGCAGCAGCCGCGGTCTGTAAAAGCAGTGTTGACTTGCCTATTCCCGGTTCGCCGCCCACCAGGACCGCCGAATGTTTCATAACGCCGCCGCCAAGGACCCTGTCCAGTTCGCGGATTCCGCTCGATATACGGCTTCCTTCCAGAGGATCTACGGAAGCAAGCGGCATTGACTGCGGAATCGTTCTGCCCGCAGCTTCTTTCGCCGTTCCCCGTCCGGCTACCGGAGTTTCCGCAAGCGTATTCCATTCCCCGCATTCCGGACAGCGGCCCAGCCATTTGGGTTCCTCATGGCCGCATGAGGAGCATTTAAAGATAAAAGCTTTTTGTTTCTTCACCAGGGAATAATAACATGATAGTTTCCAAAGCTGTATAGGGTATGTTAGACTTGCGGAAAAGAAATTCAGCAGGAAAAAATATGGAGGAGGAAAAATATGCAAAACATTTACGATATTATCATGGCGCGCCGCACTGTCCGCAAATTCAGACAGGATCCGGTTAAAAAAGAAATACTGCTCCGTTTAATGGACGCCGCCCGGATGGCGCCTACGGGTTCAAACAAACAGCCTCTGAGCTTTGGCATTATTACCGATAAGCAGCTTTGCGCTCAAATTTTCCCCAATGTAGGCTGGGCCGGGTATTTAAAGGGAACATATACACCTGCCGAATCCGAGAGGCCAACCGCTTACATCTGTGTTTTTGCAGATGAAGAAAACAAGGGCCCCGCGGAGACCGCTGCCGGCGCCGCTATTGAAAATATTTTAATTCTTGCCCAGGCAGAAGGTCTTGGCTGCTGCTGGATGGGTGCAATTAACCGGGATAAAATAAAAGAAATAGTACAGGCGCCCCGGGAAAAATATTTGCTCTACCTAATCGCGCTGGGGTACCCGGCCGAATCGCCAAAGGCAGTCCAGTACAGCGGCGATGTAAAATATTTCCTTGATGACAGCAAAATCTTAAATGTCCCCAAAAAGTCCATCAAGGATGTGTTGATTCTGGATAAATGAAACGTTTCAATTATCCGGTGCAGATCCCAGGCCGGATCAAAACGCCAAACGGAACAGGCCGGGAAAAACGTATCCTTGTTCAATCGCGGTTTTTATTATATTATCTAAGCATTAAACAAATTTCGGAGGTATTATGAAAAACATTGCAAAAATTTTGGTAGGAGTACTTGCGGTATTCTTTTTGTTCTCGTGCGGCGGAGGTGATACAGGTCCAAAGATCCCTTCGGTAGATAAGCTGAGTATTGATACTCTGAACAGTATAGATCTTCCGGATGGAATTGTACCTTCAAGTGATGCGGATATAATGACTGCATTTAATGATGCATATTCCAACCTGCAATCAGTAGACTTTGGTGATTATTTACCCAGCAGTCTAAGCAGCGTAAGCACGGCACTTAGCAGCAGCTTAAGTGATAGTGTCACTTCAATCAAGAACAACATCAGCCGGGCAGATGATTCTGGATCTGGATCATTTGATCAGTCACTTATGGCATTGGATAATGATCAAGTTGCGGAACTGGCCAGCCGCGGTATCACAATGAAAGAAGGCAGAGTTTGGGGCAGTTATTCCGGATCGGACACCACCGCCAGTATTTACGCAAATTTTAAAATGAAATACCTGTATGACAGCGATAATGATACTTATTCTGTATTTACACCGCCGGATTGCCTAAAAGGCCAGAATAATTATAACGGATTTTTTAATATGTTTGTCAATCAAAATTCTTTAAAAATGGAAATTGGCGCTGCCTGTTCTACCGCGCTGGCATACCATAACGGAAATGATGGTTATTCCATAAAATTTATTTTTGACATGGGCGTTGTAATGTCGGCAACCATCAATTTAAATGATCAGACCGAAAACATGGGAAATCCAACTTATTATGGTACCCTCAAGGTTTACGATAAAGACGGAAATTTAAAAAAGACCTTAAATTTGACAGAGGATGATGTTTTAGGTTTCAATCCCAATCCCCCTGATGAGATATAATCTTTTATTAATTTTATCGCATTCAATAAACCGGCGCCAGTTATGACGCCGGTTTTTTTTTGCTGGCTGCTTTCAGGATTTATGGGAAGTTTTTTTACATGGTTTAAATAGTTTTTCTGATGATTTTATGTCAGAAGGAAGAAACCAGGGTTACGAGCAAAAGAGGAAAGACTTTTAGTTTTTATATTCGAAAGGATAACATTAATGGAGTTTATATCAATATTGGAAGGATTGAAAACTTAAAAGTAGAAGATTGGAAAAAATAGTATCTCCGTGTATCCTCTGTGTCTTGGTGAGCATTGTGAGAACTTCCTTTCCGAATATTTTATTCGTATTCGATTAACTTTCGTGAGTGTTCGTGGTAAAACTCTTCACTACCCTTAATTCACAAAACTAACCCTGTTCTGTTCCACCGGATGCGCTTCCTTTGTTCCCGCCGGTACGCCGATTGCTATCGCAATAGCGAAACTGTGGGTAGCTGGTATTGCAAGCTTCTGCTTAAAATAATCTGCGCGGGGTCCGGTAAAAACCGGGTCTGGCCGGCCCAGAATTACGCTTCCCAGGCCCATGGATTCTGCAGCCAGGGCAAGGGTCTGGACGGCAATTCCGCAGTCGATGCGGCTCCATTTGTTTGAGGAGTCTCCGCTTAAAAAAATGGCGAAGACAGCGCCGTGGAAAATATCTCCGGTATCCTGTCCGATGACTTTAGCCGCTTCCGCGCTTATTTCGTTTAATAGTTCCCTGTTTTGCACAACGGTAAAATGCCAGGGCTGCAGGTTGCGGGCGCTGGGGGCCTGCTGGGCCGCGGTAAGCAGGGTATCAATTTGTTCTTTTGTGAGTTTTTGATTTTTATAAGAGCGGATGCTCCTGCGGCTTGCGATGGTTTCCAGTACGGGATTTTTCATATAATTGCCTCCGATGATTACATTATAGACATTTATACCATATTAAACTAAAATTCACTACCAATAGAAGTTCAGAGGGGTAAAAGCACAGGTTTTGAACAAGCATGAATTGCTGCGGCTGGAAGGAATCAAAAAAAGTTTTGGAACTGTTGAAGTTCTTAAAGGAATAGATCTTACCGTTGACAAAGGTGAATTTATAACCATTCTCGGGCCATCCGGCTGCGGTAAAACTACGCTCCTGCGGGTAATCGCCGGGCTGGAAGATGTCGGGGGAGGCCGGGTTTTTCTTGACAGCAGGGATGTTACCGCAGACGAGCCAAACAAACGCAATGTCCGCATGGTATTTCAGAATTACGCCCTTTTCCCCCACATGAATGTGGAAAGCAATATTGGATACAGCCTGCGGTTAAGGCACGCATCCAATGACGAAATAAAAAAGGCAGTTACCGGGGTTCTGGAACTGGTGCAGCTCCCCGGTTACGGGAAACGGATGCCGTCCGAGCTTTCCGGAGGGCAGAAACAGAGGGTTGCGGTCGCCAGGGCCCTTGTCAACGAACCGTCCATGCTACTGCTTGACGAACCTCTTGGCGCCCTGGATTTGCAATTGCGCAGGCAAATGCAGATAGAACTCAAACGTCTGCAGAGCCAGCTTGGAATTACTTTTATCTATATTACCCATGATCAGGAAGAAGCCCTTACAATGTCGGACCGCATCGCGGTTATGCGGAACGGTTTGTTTGAACAGATAGGTTCCGCGGAAGAAATTTACAACAAGCCGCTTACCAGTTATGTCGCGCGTTTTGTCGGCAGCGCCAACGTATTCTGCCGGGCGGATTCGTGCATTGCGGTACGGTCCGAGCACGTAGACTTTATGCCGGTAAATACACCGGAAGCCAAAGCCGGCGGCGATGTCGGCAGCGGGCAGACTGTAAACCGCGGCGCGCAGACTGCGGATAACGGCCAACAGGCCAGGATTATCGCACGCAGTTTTACAGGCGGCCAGGTAAAGTTTACGGCGGTGTTTCCTGACGGGTCAGAAGTTACCTCCTGCCGCCAGGGCATGGACAGTTCCCTCCAGGTCGGTATGCAGGTTACGGTTTCCTGGCTGCCGGAG
Organism: Treponema sp.; assembly: GCA_009780855.1. GTDB lineage: Bacteria > Spirochaetota > Spirochaetia > Treponematales > Breznakiellaceae > WQZG01. The sequence continues at coordinate 8,550 of WQZG01000067.1, read as the reverse complement.
AACGCCGTGCCCATAAGTAATACGGATTAGCAGGATGAAGACAGCCAGCCTTAAATCCCACGAAAAAAAATTCAGTACGGCTCTGGTTTTTCCTGTTTATTTTTTCGCCGCAGCCCTTGTGCTTTTACCGCTGCTTTATATGGTAATTCTGAGTTTTATGACGCGGGAAGGGACCTTGGGAGTTTCGCTGAATTTTACTTTACACAATTACGCGCGTATCGGAGAAAAAGTTTATTTAGAGACATTTTTTGAGTCTTTGAGACTTGCGTTTATAAGTACAGTTCTGACCGCTGTTATTGGCTATCCGTTTGGATATTTTATGTCCGGCCTGGACAAGAACTGGAAAAACCGCGTCATGCTTATTTTAATAATTCCTTTTTGGACTTCTTCTTTAATGAGGCTTTACGGTTGGATAATCATGTTCAGGGCCAACGGCGTACTGGACAGTTTTTTGCTGGCAATTGGGATTATTAAAGAACCGCTGCGGCTTTTGTACAGCTACCCTGCGGTTATAACCGGAATGGTTTATGTGCTGCTTCCTTTTATGATTTATTCGGTATATACCAGTGCCGAGAAACTGGATCGCAGTCTGGTTGAGGCGGCGCGCAATATGGGAGCTTCTTCGTTTACGGCGTTCTGGACGGTAATTTTTCCCCTGACCATGCCGGGGCTGTTCTCCGGTTTTGTGCTTACATTTATTCCGTCCATGGGGCTTTTCTACCTGGCCGATATTCTGGGCGGCAACAAGGTTGTGCTGGTGGGCAACCTTATCCAGGAGCAGCTTGTCAAAGCGCACGACTGGCCTTTTGCTGCGGCCCTTAGCGCGGTTCTGATGATCCTCACCAGCGTGTTTATCGCGCTTTACCGCAAGCTTACCCGGTCCGGAGAACTGGAGGGCCTGGTTTGAAATTAAAAAAAATTGCTTTTAAAAAGTTTTATATAGTTCTTTTGCTGGCCATCATGTATGTGCCCATCGCGCTGGTAATTATTTATTCGTTCAATGTAAGCCGGCTCAACTCTGTATGGAGCGGTTTTACCTTTAGCTGGTACAGGGAACTTTTCCGTGACAGGGCGATGTTCGAGGCGCTGCTTAACAGCCTTATTCTGGCGACCGTATCGAGCCTTTTGGCCGCGGCAATCGGAACCCTGGGAGCTGTGGGTATGGCCCTGGGAAAATTTTCAGAAAAAAACGAAACAAAAAAAATCCGCAGCAATATCGCCGGTATTATGGAATACCTTTCGATACTTCCAATCATGACTCCGGAAATAATCCTGGGCATGGTACTTTTGGTATTTTTCAGCCTGCTAAGCCTGCCCCTGGGATTATTGACCCTGATTTTGGCCCATACCTGTTTTTGTATACCGTATGTTTACCTGCTGGTTAAAGCCAGGATCGCGGGCCTGGACAAAAGCCTTACCGAGGCGGCCAGGAATCTGGGGGCCGGCGCCTGGCAGGCCTTTAAAGACGTTATGCTTCCCCTGTTAATGCCGGCGGTAGTCTCGGGTATATTGCTTTCTTTTGCGATGAGTTTCGATGATGTCATTATTAGTATTTTTGTTACGGGCCCGCAAACCAATACCCTGCCAATCCGGATCTACACCCAGTTAAAAACAGGTGTTACACCCAAAACCAATGCCCTGTGCTCCCTGCTATTTGTTATAACAGTTATTTTGTGTATACTCTCGGCAGCGGTTTCCAGAATTAAACTTCACGGTAATTCCGCGGAACGGGAAACACATAAAAAGCATTTTTAAAAGGAGATTTATGATGAAGAAAAACAGATTTTCTTCCATTGCGTCCGCTGCCCTTGTGATAGCGGCGGTTTTATCGCTGGGTGTTACGGGCAGTGCTTTTGCCGGCGGTTCAAGCCAGAAAAAAACATTAACCATTTATACCTGGGCGGAAATGTTTCCCCAGGATATTCTTGACGGATTCGAGAAAGAAAGCGGATACCGCATTAATTATGTTAATTTTGATTATGACGAAACCATGCTTACCAAACTGGAGCAGTCAAAAGGCGCCGGTTATGATCTGGTTATTGCCGACGATTATATAATCCAGACCGCTATCGAAAAAGGTCTGGCCCAAAAATTGGACAAAAGTAAAATTCCTAATTACAGCAATATAAATCCGATTTACCAAAAACAATTTTACGATCCTACCGATGAATATACGATTCCCTACGGCGCCGGAGTCCAGACCATAGTATATGATCCGCGCAAAGTCAGTATTGACATTACAGGCTACGCCGATCTCTGGAATTCTGCCCTGCTAAATAACATTGGAATTATCGGGAATTTTAGGGTAATAAACGGAATGGCGTTAAAGGTTCTTGGAAAAAGCTACAATACCGAAAACCTTGCCGACATTCAGGCCGCAGGCGATTTGCTGCAGAACCTGGCGCCCAACATCAGGCTAATCAAGGATGACCAGCTTGAAGAAGACCTGCTTTCCGGTGAAGTCGCGGCAGCGGTTATGTATACTTCCCAGGTTACAATGGCGATGATGCAGGATCCCGGTCTTAAAGTCGTGTTTCCCAAAGAAGGAATCGGCTTTGGCATTATGGCCGGTTTTATACCATCCAAAGCTTCCAACCCGGATGCAGCACAGGCTTTTCTTAACTATATAATGGATCCTCAAAGGGGAGCCGAGTGTTTTGAATTCCTGGGTTATTACAGTACATATTCGGCTTCCGACAGCCTGGTAAGCCCGGAGTACAGGGCCTTTCTTACGCTTCCGCCGAATTTCAACACCAATATGGAAATGATTCAGAATATTAGCGATACCGCGGAAGAAGCGCACTCCCGTATCTGGACTGAATTTAAAGCGGCCGCTGGGCGTTAAAAGGACGCTGCAAACAAAAAGCAGCGGCGCTGGCTTTATATCTGTCTCTCTTTATCCGATAAGATAGGGGAGATCCATGAAAAAGTTAATTTTATCCATATATATAGTTTTTTTTGGTGTTTTTTCTATCTTTGCCATCGGAGAAAAAACCTTAAGTATAGGTAAGCTTAACGGCTGGAATAATATTGAAACCCGCCAGCAAATTATTGAGGTGTCAGACATTAGGCCTTCGCCGGTGCTGGCCCTTTCCTCGGCCCAGGATCTTGCTTCTTCGCAGGATCTTGCCGCTGCGCTGGACCCTGACACGGTAAACCCTGATATGCATCTTACCTTTGACGAAGGTAGCCCGGATCGTTTTAGGGACAGCGCCGGTCATTATGAGGTTATAGTTCCGGCTGCCGCCGCATCGCAGGCTTCGGTTTTACAGGCAGCCGGCGGTTCTCTTGCCAGGAAGGGCAGCGGTGCGGCCCGTTTTATTGCTTCCGGTTACCTGAGCAATATGGCAGGGCAGACGCCGCTGATTGTCAGGCCTTATACCGGCGCGCTTTTTTCCTCCGGAAAAAATTCCCCGGGAACAAGTTTCGTGGGAACTAGTTCCCCGGAAACGAGTTTCCAAGGCACCGGGATCCGTGATTTTACGATTGAGTTCTGGCTGTGTCCGTCCAATCCGGAAAACGGTGAACAGATAGTAAGCTGGTCTTCTACAGTTACCGGTTTGCCGGGAGTAAGTTCGCGGCGTATTCAATGCTCCATTGTAAAGAACAGGCTGCAGTGGACGTTTACCAATTTTTTTGTTGACGCGGGCGGACAGGTTCCGCTTAACGCTGCAGTCTTTACCCTTACAGGAATTCCGCTGATACCCAAAACCTACAGCCATCATCTGATTCGGTACAACAGTTCATACGGCCTTCTTGAATATTTGGTTAACGGCCGCCAGGAAGCAATAGTTTATACCACATCGACAGCAAGGGAAGGCGGCGAGGTTTATACTCCCGCTGTCGGCAGCGATTCCAATTTTGTGTTTGGCAGCGGGTTTACCGGTCTCATCGATGAATTCATCATTTACCCCCGGTACATTGAAAAACCCGATCTGACAAAATACTCCGCGGCCGGCGGCCGTGCAGAAACAAAAGCATTGGATTTGGGACCCGGTCAGGCTAATCTTGTCAAACTGGATGTTTCCGGAGGCGGTATTACAAATTACAGTGAAATGCGGTTTTATATCCGGTTTGGAAACAATCCGTATAAATGGGAGACATCCTGGATCAGGGTACAGCCCGGCGTTGATTTTCCGGACAGTTACACCGGCCGTTATGCACAGATCGCCATTGAGTTTTTCCCTTCCGGGGACTGCGAATCTTCTCCCTATCTGGAAGAACTCAGACTGGTATACAGAAGCATAAGCAGCCCAAAACCTCCGTCCATGGTAACCGCATTGGCCCGCGACGGCGCGGTTGATTTATCCTGGAGGCAGGTAGCCGATCCTGCCCTGGGAGGTTATCTTGTTTATTTGGGAACCTGCAGCGGTGAATATTACAGCGAAACTTTTTCTTCGCCCATAGACGCCGGGAACAGAACATCCATGAGCATCGGCGGGCTTAAAAACGGTACTTTGTATTTCTTTGCCGTCGCTTCCTATGACAAGGAATTCCGGGAGCCGGGTGAATTTTCCGGGGAAACTGCAGCCAGGCCCCAGAAGGAATGGTAAATGAGTCCAATTAATATTCAGGATTATCTGGAACGGGCAAGGGACGCAGCGCGCGTCGGGAATCACGAAGAAGCAGAACGCCTTTTAAAAAATTACATTGGCAAAATGCCGGAGAGCAGGGACGCGCATCTGCTGATGGGCGCAACCCTTGCCGGTATGGGTAAATACAGCGAAGCGGCGGATGAATTCATTAAGCTGTCGGTCAAGGATCCGATGGACATGGAAGCGCTTAATAACCTAGCAGTCATGTACCGCCACCTGGGTAAAAACCAGGAAGCGCTTAACTGCATGATCGGAGCCATCGACATTGATCCAAACCGCGCCGAGTTCCATTACAATGTCGGTAACATCCATAAACAGTTAAAAAATTACAAGGCCGCGTCCATGGCCTATTCCAAAGTAATCGAGCTTGATCCTTCCTATGTTCCCGCGTACAACAACCTGGGAACCATTTATAATGAACTGAAAGAACACGACAAGGCTTTTAATATTTTCAGGAAGGGCCTGATCCTGGATTCCAACAATCCGACCCTTCATTTTAACTTTGGGCTGGCTCTGGAAAACAAGGGCCGTCTTGAGGAAGCCGCCCAGGAATACAGGCTCAGTTTAAAAAGCAAGCCGGGCTGGTCCAGGGCCCTCAACAATCTGGGAATTGTTTATCTAAAGCAGGGCAAAGACACAAAGGCCGAGGAACTGCTCAAGCGGCTACTGGAAACCGATCCCGGCAACGCCGAAGCGTGGAACAACATGGGGACAGTCAGGGCCAACCAGAACCGTCCCAATGAAGCTGTCAAGTTTTTCCGCAAGGCCCTTGATATTAATCCCGGTTTCCTGGGAGCCGCGGTAAACCTGGAGCACATTCTGGAAAAAAACGGCGATTACCGCGGCGCCATTGCCGAACTTTTAAAAATCACAGAACTCGCTCCCGATAACATAGATATCAGGAACCGTCTCGCGTGGATTTATTTAAAAACCGATCAGTATAAAAAAGCTCTGGAACAGGCCAATGCGGCCCTTAAAATAAAAGATGATAATATTGAAGCCCTGCGGGTCTACGGCGCGGTTCACCAGATATCCGGAAATTCCGCCGGAGCCAAAGCGGCCTTTAAAAAAATTTCGGAACTGGATCCCGGTAACTGCATGCATTACCTGGATTTGGCTGATATATATTTTAGGCGCAAGGTTTATCCAAAAGCCGAAGAACAGCTTCTTGCCTATCTTGCCGTTAATCCAAAAGACAGGGCCGCAAAAGTCATGCTTGGAAAAGTCTATGCGGCCATGGGCGAACGCGGCAAAGCCCTGGAAATTTTTGAAGAACTTGCCCGCATCGATCCAAAAGACACCGAAGCTTTGAGTGCGGTTGCCGAACTTCACAAAGAAACAGGTTCCCTGGAAAAAGCCCTGCAGACAGCAAACGAACTCGTCAATGTCCAGGGCAACCGCGCCAGCGCCGACGATTTGTCGGAGCTCAACAAATCCCTCGAATTTTACGAAAACGCCGTAGACGCGTATTCCTCGTCATTAAAAAAGATACCCGGACTTGACGCCGGAGAACCTGAACATGAAGACGATTTTTCTCTGCTGCTGGACTCCGCTCCCCCGGACGAAGAAGTCCCCGAACCTGAAGCTGAAGAAGAACTGGAAGCAGAAGAACCTGAACCTGAAGCAGAAGAACCTGTGCCCGAAGCTGAAGAACCTGTGCCCGAAGCTGAAGAACCTGTGCCCGAAGCTGAAGATATGTTTACCGAAAGTCCGGACACTTCTCCTGAAGAAACCAACGATACTTCTGCGGATGAATCTGCGTATGGCAGGGAATCGGTCCCGTTATCAGCCGCAGATGAATCTGTAGATACAGCCGCGGATGACAGCGAATCAACCTCTCCGGAATTACCGTCCCTGTCAGATCTGGCCGATGACGATGGCTTTGCTGATTTTTTCCCGGATGATTTTACCGGCAGCAATATCCCGGCGGACGAACCTGCGGCTGTGAGCGAGCCGGCGCCCGAACCTGAACCCGAAGTTGAACCTGAGCCTGAGCCCGAACCTGAACCTGAGCTTGAACCTGAGCCTGAACCTGAGCCTGAACCCGAGCCTGAACCCGAGCCTGAACCCGAGCCTGAGCCCGAACCATCGCTGCCTGATATCGAACCTCTCCCCGATGAGCTGCCGGCTGCAGAACCTCCGCTTCCGGAACCGCTGCCTGCCGAACCGATCTCTGAGCCTCCGTTCGCCGAACCGCCTCCGGCCAAACCGTCGGTCACCGAACCGTCGGTCTCCAAACCGGCTGCGGACAATGTACCCGCGGCAGCCGATAAACCGCCCGCTAATGAACCTGCGGCGGATGAAAAAGAATTTTCCGATCAGCGGCTGCAGAATACCCTGGGGCTTTTGAATTATCTTAAGAAAATGATTAAATACCTGCCGGAAAAAGAAATGGCAATTTTTATACACAGCGATGCCAGATTGAATCTGGAGCGCCTTATTGGTACTCTGGAAGGGTATAGCGGAAAAATCAATGAGAGATGATGTAGAAAAAAAAATCGTTGAATATATTGCAAAAATGCCCAGTCTGCCCACTTCAGTAACAAAGGTGCTGGAAGTTTGCAATAATCCGCAGATAAGCCCCGCCGATCTCAACCATGTCATTTCGCTGGACCCCGTGCTTGTAGGCAGGGTGCTTAAACTGATAAATTCCGCCTATTACAGCCTTGGCCAGCCTGTTACCAATCTGGTCCGTGCCATTATTATGCTTGGCATAAACACTGTAAAAAACCTGGCCCTTTCCACAGCCATTATGGGAAATTTTTCCGGAGCCCGGAACCTGCAGGGCCTGGACATGGAAGGGTTCTGGCGGCATTCCCTGTGCGTCGGGGTTTCGGCCAAACTGCTGGCCGCAAAACGCGGTATAGACATCAAGTTACGGGAAGAATATTTTACAGCGGGCCTGCTGCATGACATCGGCAAGATCCCCCTTAACGCCGTATTCCGCAAGGAATATATGCTTGCGTTAAGCGAAGCCGACAGGGACAGATCCAGCCTCAATCATGCTGAAGAACGTATCCTTGGACTCGATCACTGCGCTGCCGGCGCTGCGATTGTCAAAGCCTGGAAACTGGACGGCGCTGTAGGCGACGTTATTATTTTTCATCATGATTATTCCGGTTATACGGGAGCAAACTGGGACGTACTTTACAGTGTTGTTGCTGCAAACCGTTTTGCATCACTGGGAGATATTGGTTTTTCCGGTGACAGACATCCCGATCCTGCCGGTAAAATCGTCTGGGACAAACTTGGCGTCAGCCAGGAACTGCTTGACGAAATTGAAACAACCGTAAAGGATGAAATTGAAAAAGCCAAAATTTTCCTGAGGATTTAATATGCTGTCTGTCCGTTTTTGGGGAGTCCGGGGCTCCATGCCCTGTCCCGGACCGGATACTATTGTTTATGGCGGCAATACCGCCTGTCTGGAAATACGGGCCGGCAGCCGGCTGGTAATTATTGACGCCGGCACCGGGATACGGCCTCTGGGGGATCAACTGCTCAACAGCCGTTATATCAGCCTGCCGGTTGATTCAGATATTTTTATTACCCATACCCACTGGGATCACATAATGGGTTTCCCGATGTTCACGCCGCTGTATGTCTCTGGTTCCAAACTGCGTATATGGGGTCCGGTTTCTTCTGATGAAGATACTTTGGAAACTATCATCGGCACCCAGCTTTCGTATAAATTCTGGCCTGTCCGTCTTAGTGAATTGTCAGCTTCGATTGAATACGCCCAGATTAAGGAAACAACGCTGGATCTGGGCGGCAGCCTTAAGGTCATAACCAAATACCTTAATCACCCCATACTCTGCCTTGGTTACCGTTTCGAGTACGAAGGCAAAAGCATTGTCACCGCCTATGACCACGAACCTTTCCGCAATCTTTTTCCGTCGGACCCGGCCGAACCCGGTTATGACGAGGGCGCGGCCAGGGAAGGGGAAGACGCCGCCAG
>WQZG01000066.1 GCA_009780855.1 Treponema sp. | reverse complement strand
GACGCGTTAAGTCCCTTTGTAAGAACTTTTGCGCCGCGCTGGGCTTCAATATCGATCATGGGATGCAGAAGCTGATCCAGATGGGCCGGGCTCACACGCAGGACTGCCGTTTTTTTGTCGATAAGTTTTTCGGCGACCATATCCACTGCGCATTTTACAGCGGCTGTGCCTGTCCGTTTGCCGTTCCTTGTCTGCAGAATAAAAAGTTTACCCTGCTGAATTGTGAATTCCATATCCTGCATATCGCAGAAATGGCCTTCCAGCTTGTTTTTAATTGCGACCAGCTGCTCATAAGCTTTTTTATCGGCTTTTGCCAGATCGGTCAGTTTTTCCGGTGTTCTGATCCCGGCGACTACATCTTCGCCCTGGGCGTTCATTAAAAATTCGCCGTAAAACACATTTTCGCCGGTTGACGGATCCCTGCTGAAACAAACGCCGGTCCCGGAATCGTCGCCGAAGTTTCCGAATACCATGGACTGGACATTTACCGCGGTTCCCTTAAGGTTGCGGATATCATTAAGCTGACGGTATTTTATGGCCCTGTCGTTCATCCAGGAACCAAAGACAGCGTTAATCGATCCCCACAGCTGATCCAGCGGTTTTTGCGGGAAATCAACGCCGGTATGATCTTTTACGATTTTTTTAAAATCACCGACCAGTGATTTAAGATCGGCCGCGTTAAGCTGGGTATCCAGATGGATATTCCTCAATTTTTTCTGCTTCTCGATAGCGGCTTCGAATTTATCGTGGGGAACTTCAAGAACCACGTCGCCGTACATCTGTATAAAACGGCGGTAAGCGTCCCAGGCGAATCTGTCATTGCCGGTCTTGCGGATAAGGCCCTTTACAGATTCATCGTTGATTCCCAGGTTAAGAATGGTATCCATCATTCCGGGCATTGAAACCGCGGCGCCGGAGCGGACCGAAACCAGAAGAGGATCATCGGGATCGCCGAGTTTCATTCCCATTACACTTTCAAGTTTCCTGAGTGTATCCAGAACTTCCTTTTCAAGACCGGGCGAATATTTCTTGCCCTTTTCGTAGTAAGCTGCGCATACATCGGTTGAAATTGTAAACCCGGGCGGTACCGGTATTCCCAAATTGGTCATTTCCGCCAGATTGGCGCCTTTGCCGCCCAGAATTTCCTTCATCTTGGCGTCTCCCTCGGCCTTGCCGTTGCCGAAGAAGTATACATTCTTATCTTTTGCCATTGAGTATATCCTCCAAAAAATTTATTGACAGATTTTATTTAATATAATTTATTTTAAAAATAATAAAAAGCCCCATGCAAATGAGAAATGAGAAGTGAGAAGTAGTTGAGTGGTTAGTAGTTGAGTGGTTAGTTGTTAGGCTAGGCACTCCCCACTCCCCACTCCCCACTTACTACTTACTACTTACTACTTTTTTGTTCTGGATTTTTTAACAGGGAAAAGCTATATTTTAATTATTGATGAATTATACTGAACTTCCTGTTTATCAGCACAAGGAATTGATTCTTGCGGCCCTGCAGTCCAGCCAGGTCGTGGTAGTTGAAAGCCCCACCGGCTCGGGGAAAACCACCCAGCTTCCCGTGATATTGGACGCCGCCGGTTACGGCAAAAACGGAATTATCGGGGTAACCCAGCCCAGACGCATCGCCGCGGTTTCGGTCAGCGAATTTATTGCGCGCCAGATGGGTACTGTTATTCCGGGGCCTGTCGGTTACAAAATGCGCTTTGAAGATAAAACAAACCCCGGTACCCGTATAAAGATAATGACCGACGGCATTCTTTTGCAGGAGATGAAACTGGATCCGTGGCTTACAAAATACGGCTGCCTTATTATCGATGAGGCGCATGAGCGCAGCCTGAACATAGATTTTATTCTCGGCCTTTTAAAACAGGTTCTGGACGCCAGGAAAGAATTTAAGTTAATTGTTTCATCGGCTACTATAAACACAGCAGTTTTTTCACAATATTTTGGCCAATGTCCCATTGTAAAAATCGAGGCGTCTTCTTATCCGGTTACCCTGGTTTATGATCCGCCCCTGGCCGAAATGTCATCAAGCCAGGCCCTGGAAGAAGCCCTGCTAAATAAAATCGCTGCCATCACAGAAAGAATAATAAGCGAAAAGCAGGAAAACAAAACCGGTGATATTTTAATATTTCTTCCCGGCGAAAAAATTATCAAAGAATGTATGGAAAGACTGGTCATGGGAAATACAGGGGTCTTCCTGCACGTAATCCCGCTCTACGGCAGGCTGGGCAAGGAAGAACAGGAAAGGGTATTTGAAGAAAGCCCCCCCGGTAAAACCAAAGTCGTAATTGCTACAAATATTGCGGAGACCTCGATTACCATAGACGGAATAACAGCGGTAATAGACTCCGGGCTGTCAAAACTGAATTATTATAACCCAAAAACATTTACTTCCAGCCTGGTTGAAACTCCGGTTTCCAAAGCCTCCGCAAACCAGAGGAAGGGCCGCGCCGGCCGCACCAGGGAAGGCATTTGCTACAGGCTTTATTCCAGAAAGGATTTTGAAAACCGCCGTTTGTTTACAGCCGAAGAAATTTACCGCACTGATTTATCGGAGGTTGTGCTGCGGATGGCCGAACTTGGAATTACCGAATTTGAAAATTTCGATTTTATTTCGCCGCCCGGACGCGAGGGCATAATCGCAGCGATAGAAACACTTAATCTGCTGGACGCGCTCCAGGCCGACCGCACGTTATCAAAAACAGGCCAACTGATGACCGAGTTTCCCCTGCTGCCCCAGCATTCGCGCATCATTGCCGAAGCAATTTTAAAATATCCCGATGTAGTCCATGAGACAGCAATCGCCGCCGCTTTTCTTTCCACCCAAAGCCCGTATATTCTGCCGCCCGGCGAAGAAATGGAGGCGCGCCAGGCGCATCACAGTTTTAGGGACAGGGACGGGGATTTTGTTTCATATTTAAAATTATTAAAGGCCTACAGTGATTCAACGGCCAAACAAAAATTCTGCGCCAAAAATTACCTTGACGAAAGGGTAATGGCCGAGATTGAAAATGTTGTACTGCAGCTGGAGCAAATTTTATCTGATTTAAAAATCCCGGTGCTTTCCGGAGGAAGTACAGAAGATTATTTATGCGCTGTCGGCAAAGGCCTGATTCAGTTTATCTGCGTCCGCGAAGGCGAAATGTACAGAAGCCTTACAGCCGACCGAATCATGATCCATCCCGGATCTGTAATGTTTAAAACCGGCCGTGATACACGGCAAAGCAATTATATTGTTGCCGGCGAAATTGTCCGCACATCACGGATGTACGCCATGTCGGTGTCCCCCCTTTCTGAATCCGCGTTAATGAAGATAAGCCCTGAAATTTTACAATCCCTGTCAGGCGGATATGGATACGGACCCGGATCTGGATTTAAATCTGAAGAAAAATCCCGCAAAGGAAAGTCCAAAAAAACAACAGAATCAAAATTAAAAAAACTACGCGACTTTACCAACAGCATAAAAATAGGCAATGAAATTTTTGAAATTCAGAATATCAAAGGTAAAAAGGAAGTCATACTGCCCTGGGAACGTTTAAAAATGATCAAGGATCAGATACAGGCCGATACAGTAATTTTATATAAAGGATTAAAAGGGACCATTGTAGTTAATGAAAAATATACATTATTAAAAAATGAAAAACTCTCGTTAATATTGACATTGCTCCCAAATATAAATCCTGAAGAAGCCATTCATAAAAAAATACCCGCCGGTATTGAACTGGATTCCAATGAAAACCTGGATAATCTGCTTGAGCAATTACCGGATCTGGTAACGCCCGCATTATGGAAAAAAAAATCCAAAACCGGCAGCAGGGAACTTGGCTTTACAGGCCTGTTTACCGACGGCAGCGGAAACTATCGGATAAAATGCTGCAAAGATTTCCACACAAGCCTTAACGAAAGCATCGCCAGCCTTGAGTCCCTTATTGATGAACTGGGAGAAGAAATCGACATCGGGAAAAAACACATTGTTAATCAGTGTTACCGCAGACTGTCGGATTTGTTGGGGTGAAGATAGACTTCGGCTCCCAAATAGACTTCAAAAGCCTCTGCTAAAGCCGCGGCGTAATTTCCCCGGTTTATTTACCTGCGTTTGATTGTCCGGCGTTTAACGGTCTTCCTTGGCGCAGGTATTTCTTTTTTGGCTGCTTTTACAGATTTATTTTTATCTTCCGGTTTTTCCGGTTCAGCTGAGTCCTGCAGGTCTTCGCTGTCTGCATCTTCATCATTGTCCGCATCTTCTTCACCGGTTTCACCGGCATCATCATCAACGGCGCCGTCTTCTTCGTAATCCGGGTCGCCGCCGGTCTTGAGACTTATACCGGTTCGCTTGAGTGACTCGTAACATTTGATCCCGGCTTCTGCAATCTCGCTGTCGTCAATGCCGGAAAAACCGGCAAAGGCGCAGATGCAGTTGTTGTCATCGCTTATGACGCCGCCTTTCCAGAATGATTCGTAACCCAGGACCTGGTAATAATTGGTTCCGGAGTTAAGTCCGGTACGGCGGGAAAATGCGACTTTGCCGTGAGCGAGTGCGTCGAAATTGGTTCCGTTGCTTATTACGAGTTCATCTTCGTACTGATAATCCCTGAATACCGTACCAAAACTGCGGCAGCTTGAATCCCATTGCTCGGATTTTTTTGCGTCCCTGATCTCAACTATCAGCATGCCGCGTTTTCCTGTTCTTTGATAATCAATATTATCTTCAAATATTTCGACCGCAACTTTTTCCATTGCATTAAGAATTGCGTTTCTGTTCATATATGCCTTCCTTTACTTTTACTTAAAAAACCTCTCACGGAGATCACTGAGGCACGGAGTAAGGATGCCGCAGTAAAGCTCCTGATAATAATAACATGGAAAAAATTCCTGTACAAGTATAATGAACTCCTTGATATTTCGCAGTTACTTCAAAAACCCTTCAAAAACATGTTTTTTTATTTATAAAAAACATGTAAATAAATGTATTTTACAGAACTTTATTGCAATATGGCTGGAAACAAACAGCTGGAATCAAACATATATATTGCGTTATTATAATCAATATAAATGAACTACATAATAAGAAAGGCGGTTCCGGATGATGTAAGGCCTGCCCTCGATCTCGCCCTGCGCGTTTTTGTTGAATTTGAAGCGCCTGTTTATGAACCTGGGGCAATCAACAGATTCAGGACAGACTGCATTGACAATTTAATTTACATTGAAAATTACATAAGCGGTAAAAACTTAATGTATATTGCGGCTGATAACAAAAAAATTATCGGCATGGTGAATGAGAACGGTAATGGACACATTTCAATGCTGTTCGTGGATGCCGCATATCACAGACATGGTATAGCGACAAAATTAATGGAACGTATCGTATGTGAGTTAAAACTCGCAGGCTTCGATATTATCACGGTTAATTCATCTCCGTACGCTTTGCCTTTTTACCGTAGTTTTGGATTTAAACCGACAGATACTAAACAGAAAAAAGATGGGTTTATTTTTACGCCAATGTCGTACATACCAAATGAAATCTGGGATATTCTCGATAAAGTCGGTAATAAAACCGGACGTTATTGCGAGCGCGGCCGAAAAATGGCAGAAGATGATTACAACCTGATAGTCCATGTATGGAAATACAACAGCAAAGGTGAGTGGTTAATCGACAAGCGAACCGCAAGAGGTATTGACCTGGACAACAAGTGGGAAACAACCGGAGGCGCAGCGGTTTCCGGTGACAGCAGTTTAACTGATGACGGCAGTTTGGCTGCAGCTTTGCGCGAAGCAAAAGAAGAACTTGGTATTAAACTTGATCCTGCAGCAGGCGTCATGTTTAAAAGATATACCAACCATGGCAGCAGGGGGAGCTGGTTTGTGGATGTTTGGGTTTTTAAACACGATTGTTCAATAAATGATTTACATATGCAAAAAAGCGAAGTCTGCGGAGCTAAATGGGTTTCATCACAGACGATTTTGGAAATGATGGCGTCCGGTGATTTTGTTAAAAAAGAACTGTATCCGTATTTTGATGATATGATCGGTAAATTCGATACATGCATTAACAGGGCATTAACAATGACAGAGCAAAAAAATGAAAAATAAATTACCTGACGCGGTTACAGCGCGGCTGTCGAAAACGCCCTGGACGAAGTAAAGGCCGCGGCCCGCTGCGTTTGCGGATCCAATGAGAACGACGGCGTGGCAATTTGGCTGGAGGAAAATGTGTTATAATTCCTCAAACGCGTCAATTAAAAACCTGTCCAGCAGCAGAAGGCCGTCCGCGGTTAACGCGGTCTTGTCCGGGCGCATTAGTCTCCGGTCCCGCCAGGAGGCAATAGTCCGCGGAATAATATCTTCAATGTTTTTATTAAAACGGTGCTTAAATGATTCGGTATTGGGGCCTTCAAGCAGTCTGAATCCCATCATCATGGTTTCCTTTATGAGTGTTTGCCGGTCCAATTGCTCTGCCGTCCGGGGAGGAATTACTGACGCGGTGCGGTTTTGCCATTTTGCCGTATCACTGATATTTGTAAACCTAAGCCCTGTTCCCGCACTATCGTAAATTATGGTGCCTGATGCTGCCGGACCAAGGCCCAGCCAGTTTTCCATGCGCCAATATCTTAGGTTGTGCCTGGATTCCCTGCCCTGAAAACAAAAATTGGAAACTTCGTATTGTTTATAACCGGATTCTTCCAGCAAGTCCCTTCCAAAAATCCATAACCGGTCGGCGGCGTCCTGCGAAGGTAATTTTATCTTGCCGGACGCGGCGTTATCTGCCAAAGGCGTTCCCTGTTCAACTATCAATGAGTATAACGATATATGCGCGGGTTTATATGCAATAACACGGTTAATGTCATCCTTTATGGATTTTTTATTTTGTAACGGGAGGCCGCTAATTAAATCAACAGAAAAATTTTCCGCAAAAATATTTGCAGCCAGTTCCAATTTTTTGCCGAGTCCGCCGGCTTCCCCAATACGGCCTATAAGTTTTCTGGATTGTTCGTTAAACGTTTGTATTCCAAGGCTAAGTCTGTTTACTCCGGCGTCTTTGGCGGCGGACAGTAATTGCAGGCTGCAGGATTCAGGATTTGCTTCCATGGTAATTTCTGCAGAACTATCCTGAATTTGTTTTTTATTACGGCCGTGCCAAATTTCATTTAAACCATTTACCAGGCGGCAAACCAGATCCGCGCCAAGCATTGACGGGGTTCCGCCTCCTATATAGAGGGAAGGTATATCTTCAGTATTGAATTCATACAGGCTATATTTAAAATCATCCAGAATTCTTTTAACATATTGAGACATCACCGGGTCTTTAGGTTTTACGGGATTCGAATAAAAGTCACAGTAATCGCAGGCGCCGGCGCAGAACGGTACGTGGATGTAAACAGAAGCTGTCAGGGGATCCCTGCTCTGGTAAAAGGCCAGTAACGGAAGAGAGCTTTGCCGCTTATTAGCGAAACCGGAACCGGGCCCCAGGTCCGTGAGTCATTTGTGTTGCTGCGATCGTCAGACAATACAAAGACTTCGTCTTCTCCCAGAGTTACGGTTTCCATATTGCCGGAGAACGGAAGGGTCTCGTCCCAAAGCGCGGGGACCGAAGGTATAATCGATTCGTAGGGGCGGTCCCAGAGTTCAAATTCTGTAAAATAAAAATTCTGGCCTTTTGGTTTTACCCTGATCACAAAATTGGTCATGCTTATTTCGTCCCCGGGAAGGCCGATCAGGCGTTTGATAAAAAGGGAGTCCTCTGTGCGGTTAAGACTTACGCGCTGGGCAGTAAAAAAACGCAGTATACCGTCAAGAGCGGCATTTAAAAAACCCTGCTTTTTTCCAAGGGATTTATCGATCAAAATAATATTGCCCCTGTGCAATAAAGATGAAATATCGGGCGCGGGAATAAATTTATAAATCTGATATGATGAAAAAATAAACCTGTCTCCCTTTTGCAGACCGGGCAGCATGGTATCATTTTCAAGAACCTTTATCGAAAAAACCAGTGATGTCAATATTGTGTAAACCAGAAAAAATGAGATTATCCAGATTGCAATCCACCTGATACGGTGGCGCTGGGTTTTTTGGGCAGCGTAGGAATACTTGCGCCACTTGTCAAACATTTTAAAACCTCAGCGGATTATGCCCATCCGGGCAGCCGGCCAGTATATAATCGATCCTTTGCCAAGAATTTTATCGGAACGGACCGGGCCGAAGTATCTGCCGTCCCTGGAATTGTCCCGGTTGTCTCCAAGCGGTAAGATCCGGCCTTCCGGCACATACCATCCCATTGTATGGCGGGCAAGACGGCTTCTGTATCTGTCATTGTCCGGATAAGCCGCGCATAAAAGTTCCAGCCTTGATTTGTCAAACGCGATGGAATCCGGGTATTGCAGCACATTGAGCTGGTTTTCATCATTGACCAGCGCGGCCGGGACCGGAAGCTGCATATCCCGCAGCGCAGCAGCCTTGCCCGCTGATTCAAGAAGAGGATAAAAACGCGGGTCGATTAATCGGCTTATCTTGTTGGTAAATCCGTTCATACTGCGGTATTCTCTTTCGTCTGTCCATTTATTTTCACCGGCGAACCTAATCTCCATGTTGCCGTTATCCGCGACAAACAGATCCCCGCCCATGCCTATGGCCCGTTTAATAAGAAAGTGCGGTTTTGGATCACCGGATTCATCGCGGTCAATGTCTACAAAGGAAAGGGTAAGCATGTAAATAACACGCTGGGCAACATCAAAAGCCGTGCCCCGCGAAATATAGGAAGGGTTTTCAAAAATTATAATATCGTTTCTTTTTGGTTTAACCGGACTGGGAAGCTTTCCAAGCCCGGGAAGCAGTTCCGGACCA
Organism: Treponema sp.; assembly: GCA_009780855.1. Classification (GTDB taxonomy): domain Bacteria; phylum Spirochaetota; class Spirochaetia; order Treponematales; family Breznakiellaceae; genus WQZG01. Next base: position 12,171 of record WQZG01000066.1, on the reverse strand, counting down.
AAAATTATTTTGTTTACAAAAATCCTGTCGCCGATCAATAAGGTATCAATCATTGAACCGGAAGGTATCTGGTAAGCCTGGAAAAGGTACTGGTTAATCAGCAGTACAACGCCTGCGGCCCACAAAAATGCCTCAATCCAATCAAGAATAATGTTCTTGTTTTTGGATTTTTCCTTTTTTATGCGTTTTATTTTTTTACGCCGTGTTAAATATTTCTCGGCGGACGCCTGCAAAGAATCAAAAAAATCCTGTTTCCTGGTCATTTGATTAAAATTAACACGAAGTATTCTCATTGACAAGACATAACCGCATTTCTATACTGGTTTAATGCCGAAAAGCAAAAAACCCCGCCAGGAAACATCTGCTCCGGTAACAGACGAAGACATAGTCCGGCTGCCGTCTTTCCTTGGCATACGTCCCGGTGTTTATCTGGCAGTAATATACGGCTTTGTAATTCTGCTGGTACTGTTTTTATTGACTGTTTACCCGGGTTTATCAAAACCGGGAACTGTTTTTGCAGTTAACACCGAGCCGTCAGGCGCTGCCGTCCGCATTGACGGAATTTACAATGGCGTCTCGCCCTGTAATATTTTTGTTCCGCGGGGAAACCATAAACTCGAATCTGTAATGCCGGGATTTACAGATTACAGCAAAGATATAACAGCCGGCAGCTCGGTCTTTTTGACTCTTTTCTTTCCAAAAAAAGAACCGCTGTTTATAGAATTAAACTCTTCCAATCCAAACGAGGCATTTAAGAATGCCGCCTCCGAATACGCGGCCTGGTCTTTTTACGGCGAATCGACAGCGGCCAGCCAGGTTCCCATGGTGCTTTCTGAAGCGGCTTACCGTCTGGCCAAATACTCAGGCGATTCTTTAGTTAAATCCGGCATTAACGAGACTATGACCGGAGCCGTTCGTTTCGCTGTCACCCGTTTGGGTCTGCGCGATCTGCTGCGGGCAAAATTTTTGACCGACAACCGGGGCCAGAGCCCGTCTCCGGCAGCGGTTTTGGGTACTCTGGATGACATGATCGATTTTTTGGACAAGAATCCGCAGGCTGCTTCCTGGCTTGCCGACTTATTGCCGCCGGAGTCTGCTCCAACGGTAAAAGCTTCGGATTGGTATAAAAATTCAGCCTCCGGGATTGAAGCGCCGGAACAGACAGTCATAACCGGTCCGGATGTTACAGCCTTTGGCGGGTTAAGATTCCGGGAAATAATGGTATCTGCAGCAAATGATGGCGCAGCCAGACGGACAGCGGCAAATAATTCGCAGACACAGGATAATATTTTCTTTATCGCAGAAACTCCTGTGACGCCCGATTTATGGAATCAATTCCTGGATGAAAACCCGCAGTGGCGGGCAGAAAACAAGGACTCACTGGTTAAAGACGGATTGGTAAATTCACAATACTTATCATACGCAAGTTACCCGGGATTACCCGCAAATACTCAAGCCTGGGTATCGTGGTACGCGGCAAAAGCCTGGTGTCAGTGGTATAACACAAAAATCCGCGGAATTCCGGGAACTGTACGGCTTCCGGTGGAATCTGAATGGCTGGCGGCAGCGGGAACCGGACTGGAAAAAGCCGGAGAATTTTGGGATTGGTGCGAAAATCCATATGTTCCGCTGGATTTTTTTCCCGCCCCCGATACTGCTTTTGATCCCGGTTCTCCCCAGCGGCCTGTACGAGGCGGTTCCTGGATCAATTACAATTACCTGGCCGATCTGGATTCCCGCGGCTCCCTGCCACCGGATTCCTGTTCACCATTCGTATCATTCAGACCGGTAATTTCGGTATTTAATCCGGATTACACGCCGGAGGCAAGGGTTTTTCAATGAAGCCTAACAGGATATTGCTTGAATGGAAGGCGTAAAAATAATAGCGGTTAACCGCAAAGCCAGACATGATTATTCGATAGATGACAGTTATGAATGCGGTATTGAACTTGAAGGGACCGAGGTAAAGTCATTCAGGGACGGTAAAATTTCGTTTCCGGACGCGTGGGCAGAAGTTATTAACGGTGAAGTATGGCTGCGTTCGCTTAAAGTCGCGGAAAATCCTTTTTCGTCAATTTTTAACCATGACCCGGACAGAAAAAAGAGACTTTTGCTTCACAGGGACGAGATAAAACGCATTAAACGAAAAACCGAAGAAAAAGGTTATACTTTGATCCCGCTGTCTTTTTATTTTAAAAAAAGCCGTGTAAAAGTAGAATTGGGACTTTGCAAAGGAAAAAAATCCTTTGATAAAAGGGCTGATATCCGGGAACGTGACCTAAAACGCGATATTTCCAGGGAATTCAGATCCAAAACAAGCGGACTCTAGGCTTTATACCTGTAATAAACCGTTCTGTTTTCCTTTTCCTTAACGAATTTTAAAAAATCATAAACACAAATGCTGATTAGCAGGGTAATAGACATAAAAAAAGAAAAAATCTGAATTATTTGTTCTGAAATAAATTGAGGCTGTTCGGCGGATACAACCTGTCCAGGTGAAATCAATGTTTTTTGGGGATTTCCAAGGCCGATTATTCTAATAAATTGTTCTCCGGGGGCGGCAAAACCAAGCTCCCGTGCATTAACATAAAAATTTTCCTTGTCATTGTAATAAACATCCCTGATATCGGTTAAATCATTGTTAATCGCAATTAAATTATTAATGTTGGCGGTTTCACGGTCTTTCTCCGCTTCCATCTGACCAAAGGCCGATAACCCTTTGGGACCCAGGCAAACAGACAATAACGTATATATCAGTACCCCAATCCAGAGCGGGAAGAGGTATTTAATCATCTTCATTAATTAATTTACGGAAAAATAACAAAATCCTTTAGTTGACAATATATAAATCACTGAGCTAAGATCATAAAAATAAAATGATCGAAATAAAATGATCAATAAGCCGATACTATAACATAGTAATATTGTGTTAAGCACAAAAAGACGCCAGAGTTTTGCGGGAGTAGTCATGGCCAAGGAAAAAAAACCGTCGATTTACGCAGATCGCAGCACAATTGGATCAGCCGAGGAATTGGACGCATACGGAGTCTGGGTAAAAAGTGAACCCCAGGAATTATCGGTTTTGTCCACGGAGGTTCAGGAAGATTTTATTCCGGAGATCCCGGAAGCGCTGTCCGATTCATCAAATCCGGACGAACTGGATTTACCGGAAATGGACAATCTGCCGGATTTTGACGACGCCGCAGCCGGACATGAAATTCCTGAAGAAATTGAAATTCCTGAAATAAATGATTCTGAAACAGATGACGGCGAAGCTACCTGGGCCATTGATGAACTTTCAACCGATGAACTTTCAACCGATGAACTTTCTGCTGATGAACTTTCAAGTAATGAACTTTCTGCCGATGATTTATCCGCAGATGAATTTTCAGCCGATGAAATATCAACCGATTTTGATGATTTAACACTGGAAGATACTGCTGATACTGAAATTAATATTGATACCGAAACCGAATTCGAGTCCCCGATTGAACCGCTGGCCGAAGATGAGATTCCGGCGCTACCGGATTTGGATTTTACGGATATACCGTCGGATATTCCGTCAGAAATTCCATCAGATATACTGCCGGAAATTCCTGCGGACGATATTTTCGCCACAGATGATTTTACAGCGCTTGATGAGGTTCCTGCAGCCGATGAAGTCCCTGCAATTGACGAAATTCCAGTTATAGACGAAATTCCTGCTATTGACGAAATTCCAGTTATAGATGAAATTCCTGCTATAGATGAGATTCCAGTTATAAACGAAATTCCTGTTATTGACGAGATTCCAGTTATAGACGAAATTCCTGCTATAGATGAAATTCCTGCGATTGATGATGTCCCCGCGGCCGATAACATTGCGGAAATTGATGACATTCCGGCGCAGCCTGATGTTCCGGAAGTGCACAAAGTCCCGGCAGCGCCCGAAGAAATTCCTGTAATAAACAATATTGCAGCAGCTGCAGAAATCCCGGCAGAAAAACCCGCTGCCCAACAAAATGCAAATAGCCAGGGTGATCTGTCTACCCAGCTGCTCCTCCGCATTGCCGAGGAATTATCATCGATACGTTCAGAATTGTCCAATTTAAAAAGGGATTTTTCCAGTATAAAAACCCAGGCTGTTTCCGAAGAACCGGAAAAGCATTTTTTGGAAGAAGATGATGATGAAAAAATAGCCCTTACCGGAGATGAATTAAACAATATTTTAAATACTGCTGATTTTACCGAAGAAGCAGGCACAGATCCTACGGAAAACGACGCCGGCGCGCAGGCCGACGAATTGACTTCGGTAAAAGATGACGACGAATCTGAAACCTTTTCAATTAATGATCTGGACGGCGGTCTGGATCTAAATATCGAACTTGGTGAAGAATCCGGTGAAACAAATGAAGTAAAAGATGTAACAGAAGATGAATTAAGCGAAATAGAACTGCCGGAAGAAGAAAAGATGGAATTTCCTGATTTCGAACAGGAAGCCGGCGATGAATTGCTTGATTTGATAGAAAAAGGCGCGGAACCCATGACCGCGGCTCCCGAACCGGAAGACTCCGATTACCTGGAACAGGATCCCCTGCAGACTGCCCTGACTGATGCCGAACCGGATGAAACCTGGGTGGATGACCTGTCGGAAAACGTAATGCTGGATGAAGATTCCGGCAAAGACGTCTTCGACGAAAATTCATTGGACTTTACGGAAGCGGTTATCGACGAACCTGATCTTTCGATGGAAATTCAGGATAATCCTGTTGAAGAACCTTCACTGGAAAACATTTCAATTGATTTGGAAATGGACGATATTGAGTTTCCGGCAGCGGAGTCAGATTCGGAGAATCCGCCGGATTCAGAATCAAATCCCGAAGAAGAAAACCTGGAAATCCCGATTATCGATCTGGCCGATGTAGACATTGAAACAGATGAACCGGTAATCGATTTGGCGGAACCGGACATTGCCGAACCTGATATTTCCGAGCCTGATATCGAACTGGCGGCCGAACAGGAAAATGAATTTGCCGAACCAATTGATGATAAGGCAGCCGGCACGGAAGATGATTATGATCTCGCACTAATACCCGAAGGCTTTGCTGTTGATTCAACAGACCTCCTGCCGCCGGAAGATGATATTCCGGCAGAAACGGCTATGGATGATTTTACAGCAGAACCGCTTCCGGAAATCGAATCTATGCAGGAAATTGAATCTGCACAGGAAATCGAGCCTGAGCAGGAAATTGAATCTGTAAAAGAAATTGAGCCTGTAAAAGAAATCGAGCCTGCAGTAAAAAGCAATATACCGGTTCAGTTAAAACAGGAGCTCAAGAGTGTGCTTACTTATATGGATAAACTCCTTGAATCGCTGCCTGATAAAAAAATCGAAGAATTTGCCAAATCAGAATATTTTGGTACCTATAAAAAATTATTTAAGGAATTGGGACTGGTGTAATGGGGCTTTTGGACCGGGCAGATGAAGCCAATAAATCAGAAGGCGCAGAACTGGACGAGCTTGGCAAATCTTTGCTGGATCGTATCTTCAGGATACCGCCGGGAAGCCATCTGCCCTACACTGCCCTGAGTCTGCTAAGAGCCTACGGTTCGTTTCAGGCCGGAACTTTTTTCAGGCTGGAAAATGATAATTATATTAGTTACGCCTCAGTCGGATTCGGAATAAAAAAAATATCCGTTCCGTGCAGCAAGATTTTTGATTCACATAAATCCGCTGCAGGATATTATAAATTCAGCCCGGGCGAAAAACAGGAAATTGGATTTTTTGATCGCCGTATGGATCTTTGGTGTTTCCCCATGGACAAGGCAGAACCCTGGAACGCTATCCTTGTTCTGGAATGCATTGACAGCCCTTCTTTTGTACCGGAAAACATTTCCCTGCTGCTTTTTGCCATAAACAAAATCATTAATCCGCCGGATAACATTGAAGCTCTCCCCGAACTTACTGAAGACAAAGATGCTCATATAATTGTGGAACTTGAATCTGCAGGTGTTCATGATACTGCTACGGAACCGGATGTTGCAGTTGAATCTGATGCTGCAGTCGAACCGGATGTTGTTATTGAACCTGATGTTGTAATCGAACCTGCGCAATTGGGTTCCGCGGAACAATCCGGCCTGGCCTCTTTTTTGGAAGATAGTTTTATAGGGAATGAATCCCTTGATGGTTTTTTAATTGATTTGCCTCCGCAATTTTGCGAAGAAGAATCAGGCGGATTAAAAAAAATCCAGTTAATGGCCTCGCACTTCGCCATGATCCAGGCAATCCGCACAAACCGAATACTGCTGATGTTCCCTGTTTCCTACGATTGTGAACTGATTGCGCACAGGTTAAAAAACAGCCTGCAGGCCGTAATTCCGCTTACCTTCAGCGCTAAAAACCATACCCAGGCCATGGAACTGATCCGGCCGTATATTTAAATGCATAACCTGCATTCCGCGTATAATCCTGCAGGCGAGGCTGAACGTTATATAAATTCTTTAAAACTTAATAATGAAATAAAATACTTTATTCTGATTGAACCCGGTTTGGGTTACCTTGTGCCGCCGCTAAGAAAAAAAAATCCGGCGGCGGTTATAATTGCCCTTTATGCAGGTACATTGCCGCAGCCGTTGTTGCCGGAAAACATTCCCGATTCATTTTGGCATAACGGTATGGGAAAAAATCTGTCTGAATTCCTTGAACAGGAAATCCCGGATACCGAAGCGTCAAAAATTAAAATTATTGAATGGCGCCCGGCCCTTGCGGTTTACGGCGGGGCTTACCGGAATCTTCTGTCACAAGCGGTGATTTTTATAAAGCAGGCGGACGCTTCCGCCAGAACCCAAAAAATATTCGGCAGGAGATGGTTCAGGAATTTTTTTCGCAATCTGGCGCTCTTAAAGTATATTATTAATCCGGGTGTTATTAATGAACCTGTTTTAATTACCGGCGCAGGACCAGGTCTTGAAGACACGATTCCGGTTATAAAAAAAGAGCGTAAAAATATTATACTTATGGCGGTTTCCTCTTCGGCAGCGGCGTTAAGGGCTGCCGGTATTAATCCGGATTTAATAATCTCTGCTGACGGCGGCAACTGGGCCCTACTTCATCTTTATGAATGTATCCGCGGTATAACAGCCAACTATAGCTACGCCGTAAATCTAACGGCCGCCGTTCCTTCACAGTGCGGCAATAATTTTCTGCTTGTTATCTGCGACGGCAGTTTATGGCAGAACCTGCTGCTTTGCGAACTTAAGATTCCTTTTATTACCCTGCCGCAGCGCGGCACCGTATCGGCATCAGCCCTTGATCTTGCGCTAGCCATGACAACAAACAATGTTTATTTTACAGGAGTTGATTTGTCAAACCGGGATATTCAGACCCACGCAAGGCCTTACAGTTTTGACAGGCTTTGGTTTGAAAAAGCGGGCCGGCTGGATCCTTATTATTCCTGTATTTTTAAACGTACGCGGCAGACAGAGGCCGGCGGCAGCAATAAAATTTACGCTTCCTGGTTTAATAACCAATTGTCTTTGTATCCGGCAAGATTATTTTCGCTGGGCGGCAATAACCAATTATTTGAGGGAATAAAAAAGGAGTCAATGGAAACAGCCGGCCCTGCAATCAAGTGGCCCGCATTTAATACATGCAATTATTCGTTTAACGGAAATCCGGCAGCGGCTGGCGCGCGGTTCCTCGCGGAAGCCCTGATAAATTCCAAACACGGCGTTGATCTGGCTGCGGAACTTAATTGCCTGCTGTTTCCGGGAGAAACTTTATCTCCGCAGGAATTGGGAGACGCTGTCCCTGAGCTGGCGCTTTCAAACCGGTATAATCATGGATAAACAGGAATATTACGAACGGAACCTGCTTGCTCTGGCCCGTTTTGCTCCGCTCTGTTCAAAAATAACTGGCGCGCAGACAACCCTTGGAAAATACAAATTTCTTGATTCGCCTTCCGGGGAGATAATTCCGGCCTATGTTGATCAGTCAGGTTCCGCCCGTCCGCTGCATTCATTAATGGATCCGCGCAGGGAAGCGGGCCGCCTTATGCAGGCCGGCGGGGAAGGTTTTATTGTATTATTGGGCCTGGGCGGCGGGTTCTGCGCGGAGGCGGCACTTGAACAAAAAAATACGGCAATAGTCCTGGTTATCGACTATGACGCTGACAGTATTGCGGAGCTCTTATGCCACCGGGATTATGTAAAAATATTTATGGACCCGCGTTTTTATCTGCTTGTTGATCCTCCCAAAGCGGTTATCGAGCAATTTATACCGGAAATTTATAAACCAATGCTGCACGGAGGAATACGCATACTGCCGCTGCGGGCCAGGACCGCAGGCAGTCTAAATTTCAGCGGCGCAAGAGAAGCGGCAGAAAACGCCCTCAATAAAGTTTCCGCCGATTATTCGGTGCAGTCTTATTTTGGCATGCGGTGGTTTTCAAATATAATCAGAAACTTAAAAAAAGCAGGAGGCACCAATAGCATCCTTCCGCCGATAAAACGGGCAGCGGTTACCGCGGCCGGTCCTTCGCTTTCTTACCAGTTAAAAATCATTGCTGATCAAAGAAGCGGCATATACCTGATTGCCACAGATACCAGTCTTCCCTGCCTGCTGTCACAAAATATCCGGCCTGACGCGGTGGTTTCGATTGATTGCCAGCATATCGGGTATTATCATTTTATGTCGGGAATTCCCCCGGAAACAATTTTGTTTATGGACCTGGCCGCGCCCGCGCTCACAGCTTCATGTACAGACAACGTAAGGTTTTTTACGGGCAACCATCCGCTGGCCGCGTACGCGAGCCTGCTATGGCGGCCTCTGCCGGAAGTTGACACATCTGGCGGCAATGTTACATACAGCGCCATAGACCTGGCAGAAAAACTGGGCGCAGTGACTATAGAACTGTACGGCGCGGATTTTTCCTATCCATCGGGATTAACCTATGCAACAGGAACATATATACATCAGTTATTTTATAATAAACAAAAACGACTTGCCCCGCTGGAAGCCCAGCATTCGGCCTTTTTATACAGGGGGCTGCTTGTTAAAAAAACACAAGCAGTCGGCTGGTATTATGAAAGCCCTTCGTTAAAATTTTACAGGGAACGGCTTGAAGAGAAAAGCACGGCAATGGATGCTGAACTGCGGCCCATACCGGGACTGGGCCCTTTGCTGACAGTACCTGACAGCCCAAAGGCACGGCAAAAATATTTTTTGCAAAAGCTAATGTTACATAAGCCTATAAATGTTTTTGGCTCCGGTAAATGTCTGCAAAGCGCCGATGATTTTTTAAATTCGTATAAAAATGATATTAACAAGCTTCCCGCAATACAGAACGCCGGCTGTCTTCAATCGTTTTACGGCAGGGATAAACAGATACTTACAACCCTGCTGCCTGTAATGGCCGGCATAAAACGGCGCAATCCGGATATAGAAATTACCGGATTGGCGGAGAGGACCAAACAATATTGCGTTACAGAAATTGAAAAAGTTCTGGACTCCGGGTTATATAACGATTAACGATATTAATAATCAACTAACATTGTTTCCAGGCAATCGACGCGTAGCCTACAAATGACTGCGGAACATTAGGTTTTTCGGCATCCGCGCTGGTCCCGTACTCCAGCAATTCACTCTTTAGTCCGCCCCGGCAGCCGGTAAAACCCATCACGCCAAGAACTGCTCCCGCCGAGCAGGCAGCGTGTTTTTCCGCGCAGGCCAGTACTTGCGGCGGATCGTTTTTTAAAACGGCATTAATAAATCCGGCGTCATTGGTATTGCGCACCCAATCAAGGGCGGCTTTTCCGCTGCCATGGGATGTAAAACCGTAATTTACGCCGTAGTGGGTTAAATCGGTGGAGCCCAGTACGGCAATAGAACGGCCCAGGGTTCCGGCGGTTTCTGCCAGTGCAATTCCGGCTTCAAACGCGGAAATGGCTGCCGGAAACCTGACCCATAACACTTTTGCGTCCGGGAAAAACGAATGTATCATGGGTAACTGGACTTCAACAGTATTGTCCTGGTAGACATCGCTTCTGCCTTTTAGTTTCTTGCTTAACGCTTCTCTTAACTCCGTGTCAACAAACATCGGGCCGTAAGGAGTTCTTACGGCGTCTTCTTCCGCAAAAAGATACGGAGCTCCGGCCGGCAGGTGGCCGCCTATTATAACAACAGTGTCCGCGTCTCTTTTAAGGCAGGATACTGAACGCGCCGCAATTTTACCCGAATAAAACCAGCCCGCGTGCGGCGCGATTGCCGCCGGCGCCGTTGGTTCGGCATCACTGGCAAAGGCCAGGAATTCATCAACTTTTTTGGGATTCACCGGATACCACGAATCTGCCAGTATAGGTTCCCTGATTTTCATTGTTAATCCCCGCACCTTTCCTGTACGATAATAATAATATAGATACCCAATTAAGGAAAGACCATGGTTAATTCAGGCAAAAATTCCCTGTTATCGTCAATTACAGCCGTAATATGCATCATTCTCTACGCGACCGCGCTGGTTTACGGAGCTTCAAGGATCATCATTGACAGCAGGAACCGCAGTACAATAGCAGAAAAAGAATTTAAGGACATTTCCGACAGAGTTTCTTCAGCCGCTGTCCTTGGATTTATGAGCACTCCCTACCAGAACGCGGTCAGGGATTCCATTTTGGATTCCAAAACCATTCTGGCGGTTATTATTACAGGATCCAACGGCGAATACGGTATTGAAAGACAGCCGGGAACAATTATCATCTGGTCAGGAAATTCAGCGCGCTTTAAAACAGGGTTTGGAATTTCGCATACTCCGTTTTTTCAGTCTGTATGGATAGAGGGACAGCGGAACGCTACAGTTAAGGCAATCTACAGTTACCTCGATTATGATCTTCTGATTAAAGTGCTTAGAGAGACTTTGATCTTTGTTTTTATAATAATGGCGCTGGCAATCTTTGTCCTGCTTTTGGATATAAATCTCAAAAGCCTTGCCGCCCGAGCAGCCTCTGATGAACCGGCTCCATCGGACAGGGATACAGCGGAAGATAATTTTGACAGCGAAGAAAGCAATGCCGGAAGTGATATTGAAGATTATTCAAAAGACTATTCTGAAGACTTTGCCGAAGACCGTCATGAAGAAAGCGCTGCCGCAAATGACTTTACCGCAAATGACTATGCCGCAAATGACTATGCCGCAAATGACTATGCCGAAAGCCCGGCTGACAGCCCTGCGGAAAAAAACGAAATTTATCCAAAAGGACTTTATTCGCCGATGGGTATAGGCTGGGAATCCTATACCAGGGAAAGGCTGGAGTCCGAGCTGCACCGCTGCGCGTCGCAGGAAGAAGATTTGGTTTTTTTGATGATATCTGCCGCGGAATCAAAATCCGGAAAAGAACAATTTAAAAAATTAATCAAGGAATGTTCGGGGTTTTTTACACTTCCGGACATGATTTTTGAAAAAGGCGATACAGATCTTTCGCTTATAATACCAACCCTTAATATCGACAGGGGTTTTAAAAAGTCAGAGGAATTCAGGCAAAAAATCGCAGCAGGTTTTAAAGACAATGACGGCAATCCTGTTAATCTGCGCATAGGTCTGTCATCCAGGGCAGGCCGGCTGGTGGAAGCAGACAGACTAATGATGGAAGCAGCGCAAGCTTTGTCAAAAGCCCGGGAAGATCCGCAGGCGTTTGTTGTGGCTTTTAAAAGCGACGCGGAAAAATACCGGGAATATATAAGCAAAAAAATCTAAAAATAAGAAAATATTTTATTAACGGTCCATTCCGATATTGAATATATCAGTTCGGAATTTGAAATCCTTGCCGGACATGCGCCGCTGCTGTCCGGCTTACCGATGATCAAATAAAGCTGTCCGGAATTGCCGAGTTCCAGGATTATGGTACTTTCCGTTGTATCGGTTGCGGCTGCCGCATCGGTTGCGTTTGTTGCATCGACCGCGGCCGCTGTATCAAAAAAATTTTCAGCCTGGCTGTCCAGAATCGACCGGATCAAAGGTTCGGCGCCTGTAAAAACCAGTCCGGTATCTTCATTAATCCAGGCGTTTTTTACCCGGGACAGAGTCAGACTTTTTTCATTGTTATTAAGATGCACCCGCTGTATCATATCTGCTTCCAGACCGGGAAAAATCCGGAGATCGTACCAGAATGTTTTATCATTGTCGGTGTAAATGGAAAAAATAT